>NZ_JBVJIN010000012.1:0-46631 GCF_055586285.1 Actinokineospora sp. NPDC051303 | reverse complement strand
CCGCTGCCTCGCTGCCTCGCTGCCTCGCTGCCTCGCTGCCTCGCTGCCTCGCTGCCTCGCTGCCTCGCTGCCTCGCTGCCTCGCTGCCTCGCTGCCTCGCTGCCCTAGTCCTGGTTCGGCTCGGTCGGAGACGATTTCCGACTGCGCCCGCCCGGTTTAGTTCGATCGCTGACGGTCCCGACTGCGCTCTAGCCGGGTTTCTTTCGATCGGCGCCCATTCTCGCCGCGCACTAACCCTGGTCCGGCTCAACCAATGCCCGGGCGTAGTTCGCCATCGACCGCTGATACCGAGGCAGATGCTTCGCCAACGCCCCCACAGCGACCGACACCGCCTCCCGCTCCCGCCCAACATCGACAAGCGCCAACGCCAACACAGCAGCCACCGCGTCATCCAAATGATCCGACCCCCGCCCCACCTCCTCAGTGAGCAATTCGACGCTTTCCCCCGCCCGCCCCACATTCCGCAACGAACTGGCCAACTGAAATCACAGCCCGCCGACGCCGCTCCCCAACCAACCCCCGCGCAAGCGCCTCCCGATACAACGGCACCGCCCGCCCAGACTCCCCAGTCGAGTCAAACGCACAGGCCCGCTCAAACGCCGCCACCGCACTGCCTTCCGGCAACTCGCCCGCCAGCCCGTCAATCACCCCGCGAAACTCCACCCCCTCCCGCTCGTCAAGAGAAGCCCAAGCCGCAGCCAATCGCCGTTCCCACTCGTCCTCAGTCACACCCCCAGCCTCGCACACCCCCTTTTTCTGCCCCCCAGCAACTTCTCCCACATCACCCCACTCGCCCAACCCCCCCACGCACCCCAAAAGCGCCGACCACGAGACACCCCCCAGCCCACCGCCCCACCCATATCGCCCCCTCGCAAACGCCTTCACAGACCAACCCGCTCAAATACCGCGCGCCGAACTAACACCCCACCAAAACACGCGAACCAAAATCCGCCCCAAACGCCCCCACAACAAACCCCACCCACCCTGGGGGCCGGCCCTGCTCCAGTCTATCGGCGCTGGGGCAGGCGGAGAAGAGGCGCGCGAAACCTGTGGATAACTCGCCGCCGCTGACACGTTCGAGTTAATGAATCTGTGGATAACTCGAAGGCGCGGCGTCGATAAAGCTGCCCCGTGTGCGATCAGTCGCCGATCAATGCGGAGAGCAGACGCGCACGGATCGGGCCGTCGTTCTCGGTCGGTGGGTGCCAGGGCAGGGACACATGCGTGGCCGCCACCCGGCCGGTCGCCATCACCCGCCGTGCGGCGGTGAGGACGGCGTCGGTCGACGGGCCGTTCGGCGCCGGGAAAAGCAGCCCGGGCAACTCGGCCGCGTCGATCACATCCACGTCGATGTGCAGCAGCAGTGGACCGTCCGGCAGGTCGGCCAGGTCGCCGACCTCGACCCGCCGGACCCGTGCGCCCGCGAGGAAGTCGGCTTCTGCGGGGTCGAGGTCGCGGGCGTCCACGAGCACCGCGCGGTCCTCGGGCAGCGGCCGCAGGCCGAGCGGCTCGGCGGCGAGGTCGGCGTGCGCGCCGAGGACGAGGCGCAGCGCCATGCCGCCGAGGTAGCCGGAGGTCGAGGATTCGAGGGTGTGCACGTCGCCGTGGGCGTCGAACCAGATGACGGCCGTGTCGATCCCGGCCCGCTGGAGTCCGGCGAGGACACCCAAGGTGACCAGGCAGTCACCGGACAACACGGTCGGGCGATCATGCGCGGCCACGGCGTCGGCCACCGCGGCATGGAGGACATTGAGGCGCGGCCACAGCGCGCCCGCCGGCAGGTCCGGCCGGACGGTGACGGTCGGTTCGCGCAGCGGGATCGTGTCCGGGCCCAGCGGTTCGTCTTGGTGGTAGGGCACGAGGATCGTGGTCACCGCCGGACTGTAGTGCGGATTTCGGTGGGAACGCAGGGGATTTCCGCGTAGCGTCGAGCGCGTGGCCGCCCGCGACCTGCCTGACAACGCCAAACTGGAAGACGTCGAGAAGCAGGCACGAGACCTGCTCGACCAACACGCCGAGGGCGGAACCTGGGCAACCACCCTGGTCGAGAAGTTCCACCGGCCAGGCCCGCTGACCGTCGAGTCCGCCCGCTTGGTGGTGGCCCGCCAGTACGACTTCCCGGAGTGGCAAAGCCTGGTCGACCACCTGCGCCTAATCGAGCGGTTCACCCGCTTCCCGCACCGGGCCACCGACTTCGCCGACCCGGCTGACGAGTTCCTGGCCCACGCCTGCCTCACCTACGGCATCGAGAGCCCAAGCCGCATCGACCACGCCGCCGCTCTGCTGGCCGAGCACCCCGAGATCGCCGACGCGGGCATCCACACCGCCGCCGCACTCGGCGACGCCGACCGCACCCGCGCGCTGCTCGCCCACGACCCGACACTGGCTACCCGCCCCGGCGGCCCGCACGCCTGGGAGCCACTGCTCTACCTCACCTACTCCCGGCTGGACGGCGGCGACCCACTCGCCACTGCCCGCCTGCTCTTGGACGCGGGAGCCGACCCCAACGCGGGTTACCTCTGGGAAGGTCTCCCTTCCCCGTTCACCGCCCTCACCGGCGCCCTCGGCGAAGGCGAAGACGCCGCGAACCAGCCACAACACCGCCTGGCCATCCCCCTAGCCCGCCTCCTGCTGACCGCGGGCGCCGACCCGAACGACAGCCAGGCCCTCTACAACCGCATGTTCGGCCGCGACGACTCCCACCTGCGCCTGCTCTTCGACTTCGGCCTAGGCACTGGCGACGGCGGACCGTGGCACGCCCGCATGGCCCCCCGCCACCCCACGCCCACCGAGATGCTGCACGACCAACTCCTCTGGGCCGCCGCGAACAACCACCCCGACCGCGTCGCCCTTCTCCTGTCCCACGGCGTCGACCCGAACGCCGACTTCCCCGGCCACCCGACACACCACGGCCGCGGCCCACTGGAGTTGGCCATCCGCGCGGGCAACACGGAAATCGCCGACCAGCTGACAACGGCCGGAGCGCACCCAGTTGATCTGGACGAGGTCACCCTCCTGGTCGCCGCAGCCCTACGCGGCGACGCCACTACGGTCCGCGCCGCACCCCCCGACCTCCTGGCGCGCGCCAGAGACGAACACCCTTACGCCATAGTCAAAGCGGCCGAGCAGGCCCGCCCCACCGCCATCCGGGTCCTGACCGAAGCAGGCTGGAACATCAACGCGGCGGCCAGGGAAACCGCCCTGCACCAAGCCGCGCTCATCGGAAACCTCCCCCTGGTGCGCCTGCTCTTGGACCTCGGTGCCGACCCGTCCACAGAGGACTCAGAGTTCGGCTCCACCCCGCTGGACTGGGCCGAGCACAACCACCAGCACGAAGTGGCGGCCTTCCTGCGGTCACACAGCCCCACCCCCTGACCCCAACCTCGCCGCGACAGCGTCGGGACCCGCTACCCCGATACCGCCAGGTCGCGCAGAACCCTGCCACCGAACCCGTCCGCGACGGCCTGCCCTGGCCAACCGGTCCACCGCCCGCGACCCGCGGTCGGCCATGTCGAGTCGCACTCTCAGCGCAGTCGAGTTTCCTCAGCCCACCTCACTGCCCCCTTGAACTACTACCCCTTGAACTCGACAGCCCGAACTCGGCCAGCCCGAGAGCCGCCTCGGGCAGCCGAGGCTCGAAGTTCACCTCGTTGGTCTCTTGAGCCGGACAGCTCGTGCTTGGCCAGCCCGGGAGCCGTCTCGGGCTGCCGGGTTCCGGAGTTCGCCTCGTTGGCCTCTTGAGCTGGACAGTTCGTGCTCGGCCCGCGCCGCACTCACCTCCGGTGCAGCCGAGCCCGAAGCCCACCTCCGCGCCTACGACACCGCCGAAGCCCCGATGCGCCACACCGGTCATCGCGCTAACCCGACCACCGGCCAGCTCCCAGCCAAGCCGTCCACAGCACGTCCGGGACAGGCATGATCAGCAGTTGGCCCTACCCAGCGGCCGCCTCACTGGGCGCAGCCATGCGCTGTAACCGGGACCGAGTCGCTGCGCGGAGCCGTGCGCCCACGCCGTAAACCATGCCCGAGCCAGTGCGCGCAGCCCTGTGGCCACTCCGCTGTCCAAAGCGCGGCTCGGTGGTCACCCCTTGTAGCCCGCCCTCCGCAGAGCATCCGCCAAAGCGCCACCCCCCGCCGCTGGTGCGTCGTTCCGCCGCTGGCCGCGCGCCGCGCCCTGCCCCCGGCCGCCGCCGTTGCCGGAGCCATTGCCGCCCGAGCCGTTGCCCTGGCCCCGGTTCCCCCGGCCGCCGCCGTCCCGCCGTTGCCCGCCGGAGGTCGCGGTGCCCGGCGCGGGGATCTCGTCGTCCAGGCGCAGCGTCAGCGAGATGCGCTTGCGGGGGATGTCGACATCGAGGACCTTCACCTTGACCACGTCGCCCGACTTGACCACGTCGCGGGGGTCCTTCACGAACGTCTTCGACAGCGCGGAGACGTGGACCAAGCCGTCCTGGTGCACGCCGATGTCCACGAACGCCCCGAAGGCCGCGACGTTGGTGACCACGCCCTCCAGCGTCATTCCCGGCTTGAGGTCGCCCAGCTTCTCCACGCCGTCGGCGAAGGTCGCCGTCTTGAACGCCGGACGCGGGTCGCGCCCCGGCTTCTCCAGTTCGGCCAGAATGTCGGTGACCGTCGGCAGACCGAACTTCTCGTCGACGAACTCCTGCGGCCGCAGCGCCCGCAGCTTGCCGGTGTTCCCGATCAGGGATGGCAGGTCGCCACCGGTCTTGGCCAGGATGCGCCGCACCACCGGGTAGGCCTCGGGGTGCACGCTGGACGAGTCCAGCGGGTCGTCGCCGGACGGGATCCGCAGGAAGCCCGCGCACTGCTCGAACGCCTTGGCGCCCAGCCGAGGCACGTCCTTCAAGCCGGTGCGCGAGCGGAACGGCCCATGGGCGTCCCGGTGGGCCACGATGTTCTCCGCGAGACCGGCGCCGATGCCGGACACCCTGGTCAGCAGCGGCGCCGACGCGGTGTTGACGTCCACCCCGACGCCGTTCACACAGTCCTCGACCACCGCGTCCAGCGAGCGCGACAGCTTCACCTCGGACAGGTCGTGCTGGTACTGGCCGACCCCGATCGACTTCGGGTCGATCTTGACCAGCTCGGCCAGCGGGTCCTGCAGGCGCCGCGCGATCGACACCGCGCCGCGCAGCGACACGTCCAGCCCCGGCAGTTCCTGCGACGCGTACGCCGAGGCCGAGTACACCGACGCGCCCGCCTCGGACACCACGATCTTCGTCAGCGCCAGCTCAGGGAACTTCTTGATCAGCTCGCCCGCCAGCTTGTCGGTCTCCCGGGAGGCCGTGCCGTTGCCGATCGCGATGAGCTCGACCTTGTGCTGGGCCGCCAGCCTGCCCAGCGTCACCAGCGCCTCGTCCCACCGCTGCTGGGGGACGTGCGGATAGATCGTGTCGGTGGCCACGACCTTGCCCGTCGCGTCCACGACCGCGACCTTCACTCCCGTGCGGAAGCCCGGGTCCAGCCCCATCGTCGTCCGCGACCCCGCGGGCGCGGCCAGCAGCAGATCGCGCAGGTTCGCCGCGAACACGCGCACGGCCTCGTCCTCGGCCGCTTGGCGCAGCCGGGCGCGCAGATCGATGCCGAGGTGGACCAGGATGCGGGTCCGCCACGCCCACCGCACGGTGTCCGACAGCCACTTGTCACCGGGGCGGCCCTGGTCGGCCACCCCGAACCGCTGCGCGATCCGCACCTCGTACTCGCTGCGGACCGGGGGAATCACCGTCGGGTCGACATCGGGGTCCGGCTCAAGGGAGAGTTCGAGGACCTCCTCCTTCTCGCCCCGGAACATCGCCAGGATCCGGTGCGACGGCAGCTTGCCGAACGGCTCGGAGAAGTCGAAGTAGTCGGCGAACTTCGCGCCGTCCTCTTCCTTGCCCTCGCGCACCTTCGAGGCCAGCACGCCCTTGCTCCACATGCGCTCGCGCAGCTCGCCGATCAGGTCGGCGTCCTCGGCGAACCGCTCGACCAGAATGGACCGCGCGCCATCGAGCGCGGCCGTGGCGTCCGCGACGCCCTTCTCCGCGTCGATGAACCCGGCCGCGACCTCGCGCGGGTCCTGCGAGGGGTCTTCAAGCAGCCGGTCGGCCAGCGGCTCCAGCCCGGCCTCGCGGGCGATCTGCGCCTTGGTGCGCCGCTTCGGCTTGTACGGGAGGTAGATGTCTTCCAGGCGGGCCTTGGAGTCGGCCGCCATGATCTGCGCGGTCAGCGCGTCGTCCAGCTTGCCCTGCTCCCGGATGGAGTCGAGCACGGCCGTGCGCCGGTCCTCCAGCTCGCGCAGGTACCGCAGCCGCTCTTCGAGCTGACGCAGCTGCGCGTCATCGAGAGTGCCGGTGACCTCCTTGCGGTAACGCGCGATGAACGGCACCGTGGCGCCGCCGTCGAGCAACTCGACCGCGGCGGTCACCTGCCGCTCCCGCACGCCGAGTTCCTCGGCGATGCGCTGATGGATCCCCTGCGCTGGCGCTGTCATCGCTCCCGCTTCCGCTCCTTGTCACGTCCCAGACCTGCATTGTGTCGGACTCCGCGGCGTCGTGGCAGCCAGGGGGCAAGCGCCTGTGGATAACTTCGGAGCCTGTGGATAACTTTTCCCGGCCCATCGCCAGACGTGCGATAAAGGACAGCGACACGCCACGACCGGCACGAGACTGGACTGGAAGGGAGGACCGATGCGCGTAGGGCTGTTCGTGACCTGCTTCAACGACACCATGTTCCCCGCCTCGGCGCGCGCGGTCGTGCGCGTGCTGGAAAGGCTGGGGCACGAAGTGGTGTTCCCTGCCGCGCAGACGTGTTGCGGCCAGATGCACTTCAACACCGGCTACCAGCGGGAATGCGTTCCCCTGGTGCGCAAGTTCGTCGACGACTTCGCGGGCATCGACCACGTGGTGTCGCCCTCGGCCTCGTGCGTGGCGATGGTGCGCGAGTTCCACCCGAGGGTCGCCGAGATCGCCCGAGACCCCGGGCTCGCCCGTGCCGTGGCGGACACCGGGTCGCGGGTGCGCGAGTTCACCGAGTTCCTGGTCGACGTGCTTGGCGCGACCGATGTCGGCGCGGTTTTCCCCCATCGGGTGACTTACCACCCGACCTGCCACGGTTTGCGGATGCTCGGCTTGGCGGATCGCCCGACGGCGCTGCTGCGAGCGGTCCGGGGTTTGCGCCTGGTCGATCTGCCGGGAGCCGAACAGTGCTGCGGCTTCGGCGGCACGTTCGCGCTGAAGAACTCGGACACGTCGGTCGCCATGGGCGCGGACAAATCCCGCCACGTCCGCGAGACCGGGGCGGAGGTGCTGGCGGCGGTGGACAACTCGTGCCTGATGCACGTCGGCGGCATGCTCTCCCGTCAACGTTCAGGCGTCCGCGTGATGCACGTGGCGGAGATCCTGGCGAGCGGGGAGGACGCATGAGCGCGCGTGCGAGCGGATCGGTGATCCAGTGCCTGCTTCTCCCACATCGCCAACACAGCGCAGCGGTGCGCGCGGGCGCCAAGCCAGTGAGGTGGCCGCGTGAGCGAGGTTGTGAGCGGGTTGTTGGCCTTGCGGGTGGGTCCGTGGGTGCGTCGAGCTGGTGGGGTGGCCCGGTGAGCGAGCTTGCGAGTGAGTCGTTGACGCGGTGCGTTGGCCTGCGGGGGGACCGAATTGGTGAGGTGGCCCGGTGAGCGGGGTGTGGATGGGCATGCCCGCGTTCCCCGAAGCCGCTCGGGAAGCGTTGGCGGACGGGCAACTCCGGGCGAACCTCCGCGCCGCGACGGGCACGATCCGGGCGAAGCGGGCCGCGGTCGTCGGCGAGCGGGCGGACTGGGAACAGTTGCGGCTGGCGGGTCGCGCGATCAAAGACCGGACACTGCGCGATTTGGACACCTACCTTGTGCGGCTGGAAAAGCGGGTGACCGAGGCCGGGGGAGTGGTGCACTGGGCCCGCGACGCCGCCGAGGCCAACCGGGTCGTGATCGAGTTGGTGCGGGCGGCCGGGGCCGACGAGGTGGTCAAGGTCAAGTCGATGGCCACCCAGGAGATCGAGATGAACGAGGCGTTGGCCGAGGCCGGGATCACCGCCCACGAGACCGATCTCGCCGAGCTGATCGTCCAACTGGGACACGACCGGCCCTCACACATCCTGGTCCCCGCGATCCACCGCAACCGGTCGCAGATTCGCGATGTGTTCCGTCGCGAGATGCCCGGAGCGCCCGCGGACCTGACCGACGATCCGGTAGCCCTGGCCGCCGCGGCTCGGGAACACCTGCGCCGCAAGTTCCTCTCCGCCAAGGTGGCGGTGTCCGGGGCCAACTTCGCCGTCGCCGAGACCGGGTCGCTCGTGGTGGTCGAGTCCGAGGGCAACGGTCGGATGTGCCTGACCCTGCCCGAGGTCCTGATCAGCGTGGTCGGCATCGAGAAAGTGGTGCCGACCTGGGCTGATCTGGAGGTGATGCTGCAACTGCTGCCGCGCTCGTCCACCGGTGAGCGGATGAACCCCTACACCTCCACCTGGCGCGGCGTCACCCCCGGCGATGGTCCCCGCGAGTTCCACCTGGTGCTGTTGGACAACGGGCGCACTGCCGCGCTCGCCGACGAGATCGGGCGGGACGCGTTGCGCTGCATCCGTTGCTCAGCTTGCCTCAATGTCTGTCCGGTCTACGAGCGCACAGGCGGGCACGCGTACGGGTCGGTGTATCCGGGGCCGATCGGCGCGATCTTGACGCCGCAGTTGCGTGGGGTCGACGCGGATCCGGTTTCCGCGAGCCTGCCGTACGCGTCGACATTGTGCGGCGCGTGCTACGAGGTCTGCCCGGTGCTGATCGACATTCCGAAGGCGCTCACGCATCTGCGCGGCCAAGTCGTGGATGCCAACCGT
Source organism: Actinokineospora sp. NPDC051303 (assembly GCF_055586285.1). Lineage (NCBI taxonomy): Bacteria > Bacillati > Actinomycetota > Actinomycetes > Pseudonocardiales > Pseudonocardiaceae > Actinokineospora > Actinokineospora sp. NPDC051303. Next base: position 37,766 of record NZ_JBVJIN010000012.1, on the reverse strand, counting down.
GGCAAGCCTTCCGCGGAACGTCTCGGCATGGGGTTGGCCGCATGGGTGTTCGCCCGCGCGGGCAGATTCGCCGCCGCCCAACGGCTTGCCGCCCTGGGCGGACGCGTTCTCGCGCGGAAGGGGCGCATTGGCAGGCTGCCGGGGCCGCTCGCCGGGTGGTCGGACGCCCGCGACACTCCGATGCCCGCCGAGGAGACTTTCCGCGAGTGGTGGCTGAACCGAGGGGAAAGCCGATGAACGCCCGAGCCGAGATCCTCGCCCGCATCCGCACCGCTCTGGGCGAAACCCGGGAACCCGTTGCCGTTCCCCGGGATTATCAACGAACCGCGGGCGACGCCGATGTGGTGGCCCTGTTCCAAGAGCGCGCTGCGGACTACCGCGCGGTCGTGCGCAGGGTCGCGGAAGCCGAACTTCCCACGGCGATCTCCGACGCGTTACGCACCGCGAAGGCACGCACCGTCGCGGCCCCAGCGGACCTCCCACCAGCCTGGGTGTCCGAAGTGGACGGAGGAATCCGGCGTGACGACCCACCGCTGTCGGTGACCGATCTCGACAGCGTGGACGCCGTGCTCACCGGATGCGCCGTCGCCATCGCGGAAACGGGCACCGTCATCCTCGACGCGGGCCCGACCCAGGGACGGCGGGCGCTCACCCTCGTCCCGGACATCCACCTGTGCGTGGTCCGCGCGACCCAGATCGTCGGCACAGTGCCCCAAGCCGTCGAAGCCATCGACGGTGCCCGGCCGCTGACCTGGATCAGCGGCCCGTCGGCGACCAGCGACATCGAACTGCATCGGGTGGAGGGGGTGCATGGTCCAAGAAACCTCGTGATCCTCATCGCCGAATAACCAGCGCCCCGCCGCGCTTGGCGCCAACCCAGGAGAAACGCACACCAGAAGACAAAGAGTTAGAAGAAACCGCAAGCCCAGCCTCGTGAAACCCCTGCCACAGGGTGACCAGCGCGAAGCCGTCTCGGTTTGCCGTTACCGGGCGCAGGACGTCCCTGCGGAGCTGTCCCGATCGGTGTCGCGGGTGCGGGAGGTTGTGATGGAGCTGCCCTGGTTGGCGTTGCCGGGTGCGGAGACGGTGCGGTGACGCTGCTCCGAACGATGTTGCTGGGCGGGGCAATTGCGGTGGAGCCGCCTCGGGTTGGGGATGCCGATACGGGTGGTTGTGGCGGAGCTGTCCCGATTGGTGTTGCCCGGTCGGGAAGGTTGTGGCAGTGCTGCCTTGGTTGGCGTTGCGGGGTGGCGGAAGGTGGTGACGCTGTTTCGATTGGTGTTGCTGGGTGGGGTGGTTGCGGCAGAGCTGTCCCGATCAGTGTTGCCGGGTGTGGAAAGGGTGTGGTGAAGCTGACTTGATCGGCATTGCCAGGGTGCGGTGAAGCCAACTGGGTACGCGTCGCCGAGTGCGGGAGGCTGCGGTGAAGCGTCCCGTTAAACGCCCTCGCGTGCAGGGAGGCGCACCAGGACTGCGGGCGCATGAGGCCGCTGGGTGTGGGAATCGCGGGCTTGAGAGGCCGCGTGGCGCAGTCATCCATGTCGGCCCGTGGCGGGGCAGAGCCACGGATTCCGAGCGCGCGGATTCCTTGTGGTGGCCTAGGAACCTTGGCATGCCAAGGGCATCACGCGCTGGGAGGCAGTGTGGGTGGGCGGCCTCGGGTGCCACGGAGGTGACGCCGGTGAGGGTGCGGGGCATACCTGTCAGCAGGGGCGCGGTTGAGCGCGGGTGGCCTGCTTCCCTTGCGGCACTTCGCGCTGGTGCGCGGAACGGGCCCCGCTCCGGGTGGAACGAGGCCCGTTCGGCGAAGACAGGGGCGAACTTTAGATTACGGTCACACCGGTGGCCTGCGGGCCCTTGGTGCCCTGGCCGACCTCGTAGCGCACCTTCTGGTTTTCCTCCAGAGTCCGGAAGCCGTTCGACTGGATCTCCGAGTAGTGCACGAACACGTCGGAGCTGCCGTCATCGGGGGCGATGAACCCGAAGCCCTTCTCCGAGTTGAACCATTTGACGGTGCCCTGGGCCATGCTTATCTCCTAGACGTCCTGCTTGCGGTGACCGCTGCTGCGGACACCGGTCACCACCGGTGGTGGAGGGCCGAAACCGCCACCGCGCGAACACGGTGGCGAAGCGAACGACCACTGTCAGTCAACCACAACACCGGGTCTGGGGCGAGGTTCCGCGACCACCTTCACGCGGAGGTGGGCACCCCGGGAATCCAGCACCCCCAACGGTCACAGACCCGAACGGCGGCAGCGGCGCCGTGGCATTCGGCCGCACTGGGCCGCGGGTCACCCAGGCTGGACGAGCGAGGCTGCGGGTGATTCGACGTCAAGGGCCGATGTGCCTGGCGGCTGTCACATCATCGACTTCCGCCCGCAACGCTCCAACGCCCTCACGAACCGGAAAAACGGGATATGACGCGGTAAACGGGGGCACTCCTACTCCGCGAGCATGGCGGAGAGCAGTTCGGCGAACGACTCCCGTGTCTGCTCGCCGGTCAGGGCGACTCGGCCCGCGCCCGCGATCCGGTCGAAGATCGCGCCGTCGAGGAAGGCCACCAGGGCGCGGCCCTGGCGCTCCGGCGCGGTCGCGCCCGCCGCCGACAGCAGGGCCGCCGCCAGTTCGCGGTAGCGCTCGCCGACCGCGACCAGCGCGGCGCGCAGTTCCGGGCGGCGGGTAGCTTCCAGGGACAGCTCGTACCGGGCCACCATGCGGTGCCGGTTCACCGTCGCCGCGCGGTCGACCATCGTCGCGATGATCGCCGCCAACTGGGCCGCGTCCACCCGATCGGGTACCGGCGTGATCGGGGCCAGGTCCGCTGTGTCCAGCTCGGCCAGCCGGTTCACCGTCGCCGCCAGTAGGGCTTGCCGAGTGCGGAAGTAGTACGAACTCGAACCCTCCGACAGCCCTGCCGCGCGGTCGACAGCGCGGTGGGTGAGCCCGCGTAGGCCGTCGCGGGCGAGGGTGGCTATCGCGGCGTCGGTTATCTGGTCGCGTCGGTCTGTCACGGGTTCCTCCTGGCTCTCTACAAGCGTAGAGTGGCTCTACGGATGTAGAGGAGGGCGCTATGCGGACAGCGGCGGTAATCGGCGGTGGCATCGGCGGGCTCGCGGTCGCGGCGGGGCTCGCGCGCCGGGGCTGGGCGGTGCGGGTGCACGAGCAGGCGGCGGCGTTCGGCGAGGTGGGAGCCGGAATCTCGATCTGGGGCAACGCGCTGCGAGCGTTGGACGCGCTGGGTGTCGGGGACGCGGTGCGGGCCGCTGGCGCGCGTCCGGGGCAGGGCGGCTTCCGGAACCGGCGCGGCCACTGGATCTTGCGCGGCTCCGGCGTTCCCGACGACCTGGTGATGGTGCATCGCGCCGACCTGCTGCGCATCCTGCTCGACGCCGTGCCCGCCGAGGCTCTGCGTCCCGGTGAGCGGCGGCAGGACTTCCGCGTCGAGGGCGGCCGGGCCGTGATCGGCGGAGTCGGTGGGGGTGGCGACGACACCGACGACACCGTGGATCTCCTCATCGGCGCGGACGGCCTGCGCAGCGCCGTCCGGCGCGCGTTCTGGCCGGACGCGCCCGATCCCGTCTACACCGGCTACACCGCGTGGCGGATGGTGCTTCCAGCCGCCGGGATCGAGCCGTTCGACGGCAGCGAGACCTGGGGTGACGGCAACATCTTCGGCGCGTTCCCGATGGGCGCGGACCAGATTTACTGCTACGCGGCGGCGTTGATGCCCGCGAACAGCCGCGCGGACAGCGAGCGGGCCGAGTTGCGCCGCCGGTTCGCGGGCTGGCCGGAGCCGATCCCGACGTTGCTTGCCGCCGTCGCGGAAGACGCCGTGTTGCGCCATGACCTGTACTATCTGCCGCCGTTGCCCGCCTACGTCCACGGCCCGGTGGCCTTGGTCGGCGACGCGGCCCACGCCATGCCGCCCAGCCTCGGGCAGGGCGCCTGCCAGGCGCTGGAGGACGCGGTCACCCTCGCCGCCCTGGCCGACAGCGACGACGGGCTGCGCGAGTACGACGCGCTGCGCAGGCCACGCAGCCAGTGGGTCTCGGCCCGCTCCCGAATGGCCGGAAAACTCGTCCACGTGGCCAACCGGCCCGCCGCCGCGCTGCGGAACACCGCTCTGCGTCTCCTGCCGGACGTGATGCTCCGCCGGTCAACCGCGTCCTTGCTCGACTGGCGCCCGCCGGACTAGGGCCTGTATCGAAGTACCGGCACTAGGCCCTTTTTCGAAGTGCCCGCACTTCGACTCCGCGCTTAGGGGAAACTCGCGGTGTGCGTCTCTCCCAACCCGACCTGTGGCAGCAGATCTTTGGCGACCAGTGGCAGCCGCCCGCGACGATGGTCCTGGTCACCGCCGCGTTCGCGGTCGTCGTGGTCACCGTGAACGTTCTGTGGAGGCCCGCCCGCAATGTGATCACCATCGTGCACGAGGCCGGGCACGCCCTGGTCGCCGTGCTCGCGGGTAGGCGGCTGTCCGGCATCCGCCTGCACTCGGACACCTCCGGGGTCACCGTCTCGCGCGGCAAGCCGGAGGGGCCGGGGATGGTGTGCACCGCGCTCGCGGGCTATATCGCGCCGTCGCTGCTCGGGCTCGCCTTCGCCGCCCTGCTGGGCGCGGACCGGGTCTCGGCGGTGCTGGTGATTTGCGCGCTGCTGCTGTTCGCGGTCCTGGTCATGATCCGCAACGCCTACGGGGTGTTGTCGATCGTGGCCACCGGCGCGGTGCTGTTCGCCGTGTCGTGGTTCGCCACCGACGAGGTCCAGGCCGCGTTCGCCTACCTGATCGCCTGGTTCCTGCTGCTCGGCGGCGTCCGGCCGGTCGGGGAGTTGCAGGCCAAGCGCAGGCGCGGCCACGCCCGTGACTCCGACGCCGACCAACTGGCCCGTCTCACCGGGGCGCCCGGCTTCTTCTGGGTGGGCTCGTTCGCGCTGATTAACCTGGGTGCTCTTGTCCTCGCGTGTAGCTGGCTCTTGCTCTGACCACCGGCCTCTTATTCAGGCCAAGGTGGCGCCCACGAACTGCGTCACCCCCGCGAACCGGGTCTCGACGTCCGTGAAGCCGCGTTCGGTGAGCAGGTTCGCGATCTCGTCCCGGTCGAACATCCGCTGGCCGGACAGCGCGCCCAGCGCGGTGTCCGCCGCGCGGGCGGGCTGCCAGGGGTGTCGGGCCGTGGTCAGCAGGGCCACGCGCCCGCCGGGGCGCAGTATCCGAGCGAACGACGACAGCGCCACCGCGGGCTCGGCGAACATGTGCAGCGCCGCGAAGCAGCACACCGCGTCCACCGACGCCTCGCGCAGGGGCGGTCGGACGGCGTCGGCGCGCAGGTAGGCCACCGGGGCGGTCGGCGGTGTCGCGGCCACGGCTTGGGCGAGCATCGGCACGGACGCGTCGAGTCCCACCGCGAGGCCGTCCGGGCCGACCACGCTACCGAAGTGCCGGGTGAAGCCACCGGTTCCGCACGCGACGTCGAGGACAGTGCTACCGGGCGCCAACCCGAGCAGCCGCACGGCCAAGGCGCGCTCGTCCGCCATGCTCGGCCCGGTCAGCCCCTTGGCGATCCGCCCCAGAGTGGGCCGCCACCACCGCTCGTAGACAGTCGGGACAAGACCGGTGCGCATTAGCCGCTGCGCGAGACCGGTGGGCGGTCCCGCCTGGTCGGCCTCTCCTAAGAGGTCCAGGTAGCCGTGCGTGGTGTCCGGGGTGGCGGGTGGCTCGGCCAGCAGGTCGAGCAGGGCGTGCTGCGGGATCACGCCGCCATCCGACCACAGACGTCGATGAGGCACACTTTGCTCCTGGCGACCAGGCAGGACGAAGGGAACAACCGTGTCCGACGAGCAGACCCCCAGCGAGATCGGCGACCTCGTCGCCGCGTGCGCGGCCAAGGCGTCCGCCGCCGCGCCGTCGCTGGCGGGCGCCTCCGACGAGACCATCGACAACGCCATCGCCGAGATGGCCGCCCGGCTGTCCTCGTCGCGCGCGAAGATCCTCGCCGCCAACGCCGAGGACATCGCCGCGGCCGAGGAGTCCGGGATGAGCAGCGGCCTGCTCGACCGGCTGCGCATCACCGAGGAGCGTCTGGAGGGCATGGCTGAGCAGCTTCGGCTGCTCGCCTCGGTCGCGCACCCGGCCCGGTCCAGCGAGATCGGCATCCTCGACGGCGGCCTGCGGCTGGTGGAGCTGAGCAGGCCGGTCGGCGTCATCGGCGCCAACTACGAGGCCCGCCCGAACGTGACCGTCGACGTGGCCTCTCAGCTGGTCAAGTCGCGCAACGCGGGCGTCCTGCGCACCGGTTCGGCGGCCCTGCGCTCGGCCACCGCCCTGCTGCGCCACGTCGTCGCCCCCGCGCTGTCCGACGCCGACCTCGACCCCGACGCCGTCCAACTCGTCCCCAGCGCCGACCGCGCCGCCGCAGGGGCGCTGGTGGAGCTGCCCGACCTGGTGCCGCTGGTCATCCTGCGCGGCAGCGGCGAGAGCACCCGCGAGTTGGGCCGCCGCGCCGCCGCCGTGGGGGTCCGCACGCTCGCGCACGCCGACGGCGGGGGAGTGCTGTACTACGACGCCAAGGCCGACCCCGGGTTCGCCGCCGACCTCATCCGCCGCAGCCTCGACCGGCTCGGCGTGTGCAACCGGCTCAACCTCCTGCTCATCCACCGTGACGTCTACGACACCGCGCTGCCCGGGGTCCAGGCGGCCCTCGACGCGGTCGGCGTGCGCGCCTCGCTGCCCCCGCACGAGCACCCCATCGGCTACGAGTGGGCGCTCGACGCCGAGCGCGAGTCGACCGTCACCATCGCGCCGGTCGACGATTTGCGGCACGCCGCGCGCATTGCGAACAAGGACACCTCCGGACTCGCCGCCGGAATTGTCACCGAGGACAAAGCCGCCGCGGACGAATTCATCTCCGCCTACACCGGCACCGGCGTGTTCTGGAACGCTCCGACCCGCCTGCTGGACGGGTTCAAGCTGCTCGGAGTGCCTGAGACGGGCATCAACATCGACCGCGTGCCCGGTCCCCGCGGCCCGGTCACATTCACGGATTTGCGCCTTCGTCAATACGCGGTGCTGCCGGTGTGACCTGCGCGACCGTCACCGAGCGAGTTATCCACAGCACACCCCGCCCACCCGCGCCACGCCGGTTTGGGCGGGCTACGATCCCCCGTGAGTCGGGCAGCCGGCTCACGTTCGACCCGAGTCATCCCACCACGACGGAGTGCAGGAGGCAGGAGTGACGGCAGTAGCCCCGCAGCCGATCGCCACGCGGCCGTATCCGGCCCGCGAGACGGCCAAGGGTTCGTACCTGCTGCGGCTGTTCCGCACGACGGACCACAAGCAAATCGGCATCATGTACCTGGTCACGTCGTTCGCCTTCTTCATGGTCGGCGGCGCGATGGCCATGCTGATTCGCAGCGAGCTGGCCGTCCCCGGACAGCAGTTCCTGTCGCAGGAGCAGTACAACCAGCTCTTCACGATGCACGGCACGATCATGCTGCTGCTGTACGCGACGCCGATCCTGTTCGGCTTCGCGAACTTCGTCCTGCCGCTGCAGATCGGCTCGCCGGACGTGGCGTTCCCGCGCCTCAACGCCTTCTCGTACTGGCTGTACCTGTTCGGCGGCATCATCGTGATGACCGGCTTCCTCACCCCGGGCGGCGCGGCCGACTTCGGCTGGTTCGCCTACACCCCGCTGTCGGACAAGATCCACTCCCCGGGCGTCGGCGCCGACCTGTGGATCACCGGCCTGGTCGTCGGCGGTCTCGGCACCATCCTCGGCGCGGTCAACATGCTCACCACGATCGTCTGCCTGCGCGCGCCCGGCATGACGATGTTCCGGATGCCGATCTTCACCTGGAACATCCTCATCACCAGCCTGCTGGTGCTGCTCGCGTTCCCGATCCTCACCGCGGCGCTGCTCGGCCTGCTCGCCGACCGCCAGCTCGGGGCGCACGTGTTCGACCCGGCCAACGGCGGCGTGATCCTCTGGCAGCACCTGTTCTGGTTCTTCGGACACCCCGAGGTCTACATCGTCGCGCTGCCGTTCTTCGGCATCGTGTCCGAGATCTTCCCGGTGTTCAGCCGCAAACCGCTGTTCGGCTACCGCGGCCTGATCTACGCGACTCTGGGCATCGCCGCGCTGTCGGTGACAGTGTGGGCGCACCACATGTACGCCACCGGCGCGGTGCTGCTGCCGTTCTTCTCCTTCATGACCTTCCTCATCGCGGTCCCGACCGGTGTGAAGTTCTTCAACTGGATCGGCACCATGTGGAAGGGGCAGTTGACCTTCGAGACGCCGATGCTGTTCAGCGTCGGCTTCCTCGTCACGTTCCTCTTCGGCGGTCTGACCGGCGTGCTGCTGGCCGCGCCCGCGATCGACTTCCACGTGTCCGACACGTACTTCGTCGTCGCGCACTTCCACTACGTGCTCTACGGCACCATCGTGTTCGCCACGTTCGCGGGCATCTACTTCTGGTTCCCGAAGATCACCGGCCGGTTCCTCGACGAGCCGCTGGGCAAGCTGCACTTCTGGACCACGTTCATCGGCTTCCACGGCACGTTCCTCGTCCAGCACTGGCTGGGCAACGAGGGCATGCCCCGCCGCTACGCCGACTACCTGGCCAGCGACGGCTTCAACGAGCTGAACATGGTGTCCACGATCGGCGCCTACATCCTGGGCGCGTCGACGCTGCCGTTCATCTGGAACGTGTTCAAGAGCTACCGCTACGGCGAGATCGTCACCGCCGACGACCCGTGGGGTTACGGCAACTCGCTGGAGTGGGCGACGAGTTCGCCTCCGCCGCGGCACAACTTCACCGAGCTGCCGCGCATCCGGTCCGAGCGCCCTGCCTTCGACCTGCACTATCCGCACATGGTCGAGCAGAGCAACGCGGACAAGTACGTCGGCCTGATGGGCGGCAACCACGGCCAGCCGCCCGCTCCGTCGGAGATCCTCGCCGAGAAGATGAACCCCGACGAGATCTCCAAGGGCGACCCCAAGTTGCCCAACTGACCGATTGGTCGGTATGTGAACGCGAGTGCGACTGCGGGTGGATCGGAGGCCGGTGACGGCCTTCGCACCACCCGCAGTGCTCTGTCCGGGCTCGACGCTGCGCCCTTGACGTCCCCCAGGCCGACTTGGGGACGCTCACCGCCTGCCACCCCAACGCAGCCTCGGACCTCGCGGTCACGGGTCTGCCCTGTCCTGGGAGACATCGGATCGTGTCCGCAACACCTGGCGCCCAGCACACGCCCGTTCTGATCACCGTCACCGGCCCCGACAAGCCGGGGGTGTCCTCGGTGCTGTTCGCGGTGCTGACCCGGCACGGCGTCGAGATCCTCGATGTCGAGCAGGTCGTCATCCGGGGGCAGCTTGTGCTCGGGGCGCTGGTCGCCACCGACCACGACGCCGAGGAACTTCAGGAGACCGTCGAGCAGGCCATGGCGACGGTGTCCATGCGGGTGGACGTGGAGGTGGGCGTCGACCCGCAGCAGACCCGCACCGGCTCGTCGCACGTGCTCGTGGTGCTCGGCAGGCCGGTCACCGCCCGCGCGTTCGGCGAGGTCGCCCGCAGGCTGGCCGCGCTGGAGGTGAACATCGACGCCATCCGCCGCGTCGCCGATTACCCGGTGACCGGCCTGGAGCTGCGGGTTTCCGTGCCGCAGGACACTCCCGTCGCCGACGCGGCCCTCCGGTCCGCGCTTGCCGAGCTATCGGTAAGGGTGGGCCTCGATATCGCCGTGGAGCGCGACTCGCTGTCCCGGCGGGCGAAGCGCCTCATCGTCTTCGACGTCGACTCCACCCTGATCCAGGGCGAGGTCATCGAGATGCTGGCGGCCAAGGCGGGCTGCGAGGACCAGGTCCGCGAGATCACCGAAGCCGCCATGCGCGGCGAGATCGACTTCACCGAGTCCCTGCACCGCCGGGTCAAGCAGCTCGCCGGCCTGCCCGCGAAGGTGCTCGACGAGGTCGCCGACGCGCTGGAACTCACCCCCGGCGCCCGCACGACCATTCGCACCCTCAAGCGCCTGGGCTTTCGCTGCGGCGTCGTCTCCGGCGGCTTCACCTCGGTCATCGACCGCCTGGTGGACGACCTCGGCCTCGACTTCCACGCCGCGAACACCCTGGAAGTGGTCGACGGCGTCCTCACCGGCCGCGTCATCGGCGACGTCGTTGACCGCGAGGGCAAGGCCGTCGCCCTCCGCCGCTTCGCCAACGACTACGAAATCCCCTTGGCCCAGTGCGTAGCGGTCGGCGACGGCGCGAATGACATCGACATGCTCTCCACCGCTGGCCTGGGCATAGCCTTCAACGCCAAACCCGCCCTCCGCGAGGTAGCCGACACCGCCCTGTCCCACCCTTACCTAGACGTAGTCCTGTTCGTCCTCGGCGTCACCCGAGCCGAAGTGGAAGCAGCCGACGCGGCAGACGGCATGGACCTGGAACGCCTGTGAGCATCCTGGACCCGTTGGCCGCCCGCTACGCCACCTGGCTAAGCCTTCCCCCGGAAGCCACCAACGACACAGCGGGCGAAACCCCGGAAACCGTCCGCGCCATGCCGGTAATCCTCCGCATCGACCGCGACCCACTCCCCGCCCGAACCCCCCTGCTGGAAGCAGCCGCCGCAGCCGCGATCGCAGTCTGCCTCGACCCCAGAGCCGAACCAGACGGCCCATGGCACGAGGAGGTGGACACCTGGGTACGCGGCCGAATCCGCAAGGTCTCCCGCCGGGCCCGAGGCGCCCACTGGGCAGCGGTCCAAAACCTCCCCGGCGTCACCATCGAGGTCAACGGAGCCGCCGCCCGCGCCCTACTCCCCGGCCGCGTGGCCACCGCCCCCCGCGAGGTCTCCCGCCTACAAATCTCCGGCAGCGAACTCCCCGACGACACCCCCGGCCCAGTTCCCCCGGACACCCCAGTCCTCTGGTGCAACCCCCACGTCCCCATGACAGCGGGAAAGGCAGCGGCCCAGGTAGGCCACGCCACCATGCTCCTAGCCGCCCTCTTACACGCCTCCGGCCAACACGACCGCCTAAAGACTTGGTCCACCCGAGACTTCCGCTGCGCCGTCCGCACCCCCACGGCACGACACTGGGCAGACCTACACCCCGGCACAGACCCCGACCAAGCCTGGCGCACCAACACAGTGGTCGCGGTCCGAGACGCGGGTTTCACCGAAGTCGCCCCCGGAACAGTCACCATCCTCGCCCAATGGCCCTGAACCCCACCCACCACGCAATGGGATGGGATGGGAACAGCGAGCAAACCCAAGCCCCCTACCAGCGGAAACCCAACGCTGCCAGGTGCTCGATGGGGTGGAGTGGTTTCTCTGGGGGAGAAGGAAGATCGCTAAGCTGGCAGCGCGTGTGAGGCCGCAGGCTTCCCACCCTCTTTCACACGGGCGATCTTCCTTCGTAGGGGCCCCAGAGAAACCACTCCACCCCATCGAGCAGACCCACGAAACCAACCCCGAAAACCTCACCGCTGCCAGACGACGAAGAGCCCATCCTCAGTAGTCGTCATAGCCTCAACAAACGCGTCATTGTCAAAGTTAGGCAGAGACTGAAGCCGAGCCATCAGCTCATCGGCAGACGGATCACCGGCGGGAACAGCACACCCCCCACCCCCCTGCTTCATCAGCAGAAAGAACACATCCTCTTTCCACGGCCCTTCCGGAGTGGTCCGGATGGCGACCTCGGCCAGGTCAGCCCAGGACACGGTCTCCTCATTGCCGTCGGCCAGCAGGCGCCGGACGCCGTCGTCGTCGACTGTGATGCCGGAATTGCCTGACACGCGACCTCCGTGGATGGAACCGGGTTCAACTGCGGGGATGCTCAGGGTGTTGCGGCGGCGTCGAGCCTGCGGAGGGCGGCGCGGACCACTTCGGGGTCCGTCGTCGGCCAGAAGGGCGGCAGTGAGGCGCGCAGGAAGCCGCCGTAGCGGGCGGTGGCCAGCCGGGGGTCGAGGATGGCCACGACGCCGCGGTCGTTGGTCGACCGCAGGAGTCTGCCCGCGCCTTGGGCGAGCAGCAGGGCCGCGTGGGTGGCGGCCACGGTGAGGAAGCCGTTGCCGCCGCGGGCTTCGACGGCGCGTTGGCGGGCGGAGGCGAGCGGGTCGTCTGGGCGGGGGAACGGGATGCGGTCCATGACCACCAGGGACAGCGCCGGGCCGGGCACGTCCACTCCCTGCCACAGCGACAGGGTGCCGAACAGGCATGTCGCCGGGTTCTCGGCGAACTTCTTGACCAGCAGCGACGTCGAGTCATCGCCCTGGCAGAGGATTTCCTGGTCCAGTTTCTCCCGCAGCGCCGCCGTGGCCTGTTTGGCCGCGCGCATCGAGGAGAACAGGCCCAGCGTCCGCCCGCCCGCGGCCTCGACCAGTTCGCGGAGTTCGTCCAGGTACGCCGAGGGCAGCCCGTCTCGGCCGGGGGGCGGCAGGTGGGGGGCGGTGTAGAGGATGCCCGCGCGGCCGTGGTCGAACGGGGAGCCGACGTCGAGGCCGCGCCACCGGATCGAGTCGTCGTCCGACGGCGCCTCCTTGTCGGTGGCCGCGCCTTCGGCCTTCACCCCGGCGCGCTGGCTGCCGGGCAGGCCCCACTGCTTGGCCAGGGCGTCGAACGTGCCGCCCAGGGTGAGCGTCGCCGACGTCAGCACCGTCGTGTTCTCGCCGAACAGGCGCTCGCGCAGCAGCCCGGCCACGCCCAGCGGGGCGACCCGCAGCGTCGGCGGGCGCGGAGTGCCGGAGCCGTAGTCGCCGGTGACCCAGACGACGTCGCGGCGGTCGGCGACGTCGGACCCGAACGACTCCAGCACGCGCACCGCCGTGTCGTGGACCTCTTCGAGAACCGAGATCGCCAGCTTGCGCGCGGTCGCGGCCTCGACGTCGCCCTGGCGCTCGGGGCCGAGGACGGTGACGCAGTTGTGGGCGGCGTCGCGGATCGCGGTCAGGGTGATCCGGATCGGCTCGGGCAGGGTGTCGAGCCTGCCCGAGGGCACGTCCTCCAGCACCATCGCCAGGCCCTCGCCCGCTTCGGTGAGCCGGTCGGCGATGTCGTCCTCGATGATCCGGCCCACCCGGCGCGCCGCGATGGCCACCGAGGTCGCGGAAAGCTCGTCGGTCGCCGCGGAGGTGACCCGGTCGACCAGGTCGTGCGCCTCATCGATGATCACCACGTCGTGCTCGGGCAGCACTTGGGCGCTGCCGAGGGCGTCGATGGCCAGCAGCGCGTGGTTAGTGACCACGACGTCCGCGCGGCCCGCCTCCGCCCGGGCGCGCTCGGCGAAGCAGTCGGTGCCGATCGGACAGCGGGAGACGCCCAGGCACTCGCGGGCCGACACCGACACCTGCCGCCACGCCTGGTCGGACACGCCGGGCACGAGTTCGTCGCGGTCGCCCGCCTCGGTGTCGCTCGCCCACTCGCGCAGGCGGGTGACCTCGCGGCCGAGCCGGGACACCGCGAACGGGTCGAACAGCGCCTGGTCGTCGGGGTCTTCCTGGGGGCCGCCGTCGAGGCGGTGCAGGCACAGGTAGTTGCGCCTGCCCTTGAGGATGGCGAAGGTCGGGGTCCGGCGCAGCGACTTGGCCAGCGCTTTCGCCAGCCGGGGCAGGTCGCGGTCGACCAGCTGCCGTTGCAGCGCGATCGTGGCCGTGGAGATGACGACCGTCGTGTTCTTCTCGACCGCGTGCCGCACCGCCGGGACCAGATAGGCCAGCGACTTCCCGGTGCCGGTGCCCGCCTGGACGGCCAGGTGGGCACCGGTGCGGATGGCGTCGTGCACCGCTTCGGCCATCTCGACCTGGCCCGGCCGCTCCGCCCCGCCCACCGCGGCGACCGCGGTGGCGAGCAGATCGCGCAGCGAAGGCAGGGTGTCCGGCACAGCGAAGACGGTACCGGTGGGGTCCGTCAGCCCGGCCCAGCGGTCGGCCGTGTCGGCTGTGTCGGCTGTCAGGTGGACGGTGGGCGGGCTCAGAAGGCGGGTTCGGTGTTTCTCTGGGTCTTCGTCCACCCGTTGTGGCCGCGGATGAGCCGGATCGCGGCCCGCCAAGAGGTTATGTAGAAGGTGTAGATGTAGAGCGCGTACGCGAAACCGTAGGCGAGCGCACGCCAGAAGCCGGTAGCGGGCTCGCACCGGGCGCGGTAGATCGGACCCCAGATGACGAACGGGAGCAAACCGAACGAACCGTACACGGCGAACAGGACCCAGGCCCCGTCGGCGAAGAACCAGGTGCACACCTCGCCGGGCTCGGTCGCGGTGCGGAAGGCCAGCAGGATGAACGGCAGTGGGTAGACCACCGTGCCGAGTAGCTGCATCCACGGCTGCGCCAGGTAATAGAGCATCTCGGCGGCGCCAAGAGTGGACAGGTAGCGGGAGTCCCAGATGCGGCGGAGGTACCGGGCGCACTGCATCGTGCCCTGCCCCCACCGGGTGCGCTGGGCCAGGAACCGCCGCAGGCTGTAGAGCCCTTCCTGGTCGACGTGGGTGTCCATGGTGAACCCGGTCTTCCAGCCCGCGGTGAGCAGGTGGACGCCAAGCTCGAAGTCCTCCAGCAGCGCCCCGCGCCACGGGCCGCGGGCCTCGGCGATGGAGTCCAACGCGGACAGGCGGGTGAACTGCCCGTTGCCGCCCATCGCGATCGTCCCGGTGTGGCCGCGGGAGAGCTGGATGGCCGCGATGGCCCCGCGGAACTCCAGGTCCTGCATCCGGACCATGGCCGAGCCGAACGCGCGCCGCAGCCTGCCGACCCCGGGCGGCGGGACGCCCCGGTTGATCATCCGCACGTCGATCTGCACCGCGCCGACGCGCGGATCGCCGAAGAGGTGGTCGGCGGCGCAGACCGACAGGCAGTCCGGCGCGGGCCTGCCGTCGGCGTCGACCACGACCACGACCACCCGGCTGGCGTCGGCGTGCTCGCCCAGCCACTCCTTCAGCGCGCGGTAGGCCGAGTTCAGCGCGTCGCCCTTGCCGGTGCGCGCCTCGGGCCGCCTGCGGCTGACCAGGTGCAGGCGTCGGTCGCCGCCGTGGCGGGGGCCGCGCAGGCCCGCGACGACGCGGGCGGTGCCGTCCTCGGACGCGTCGTCGATCACCCAGACGTGCGCGCGCGGGAACTGCTCGCGCAGGTAGCCGATCGTGCCGCCGATGACGGCTTCCTCGTCGCGGCAGGGCACGAAGAAGTGCCAGTCGTACCGGTCCGGCTCGCCCGGCTCGGCTCGGCGGCGGCGCAGGTAGGGCACCACGATCAGGCACACGTAGGTCAGGAAGGCGACGCTCATGGTGAGCGCGAGCGCCTGGGTGAACCCCATCAGCAGCGGCAGCTTCACCGGGCCACCTCACAAGTTCGGTGGCCCCGCGCGCCTACGCACTGTGTCAATTGTTCGCGCGCAAGCTCGCTCACCGGACCACCTCACAAGTTCGGTAGCCCCGCGAGCCCACGCACGGTGTCGATTGCTCGCGCGCAAGCTCGCACTGTGTCGTTTGTTCGCTCGCGAGCTCGCTCACCGGACCACCTTGGGGTCGCGGGTGGACAGCCACACGAACGACACCAGCGCCGCCGCGCCGCCGAGCACGCTGACCATCGACCCCAGCAGGGTGTGGCCCCAGTAGTAGCCGCGGTCGGGGCCCAGCCAGCCCACCAGGCCGACCAGCGTCAGGATGCGGAGCTGGTTGACCGCGATCACGGCGAAGCCCGCGATCGCCAGGGCCGTCAGCACCCGCGTGCTGACCCGGGGGCGCAGCGCGATCATCACGGCGCCGACGACGAGCATCGGCAGCATGAGGAACGCCGAGGTGCACTCGGGGCTCATCCGCAGCCCGAACGCGTGGTCGGTCCCCAGTCCGAAGTAGACGGCCTGGCGCTCGGCGGCCAGGTGCACTCCCGACGAGGTCGTCAGCCGCAGGATCACGCTGGCCAGGGACATCTCCACGGCCCGGTAGACCCGGTTCCCGATCAGCAGCGCCAGGGCGAGCGCGGCGAGCGCGCCGACCAGGAGCCGGGTGCTCGCCGTGGTCCGGGGCGGCGATTCGGCTGACACCACCGTGCCTCCCTCGGTCCACCAGTCCAGCAGGATCATCGGCCGGACCGGTAAAGCGCGCGATCGCTGAATGGGGTGGTCTTCGCCGTGCCGCCCGGCCACGGGTGGTCCGCGCTACTCCGGTTTCGACTGTCCAATCGACACGATCGGTTATGAGTTCCGTGTCAGCGCCCGCATCGGGGGCGGTTCGGCGTGCGGACCCGCAAGCTGGCAGCGGTCGGGTCGTGCTCTTTCCTTGGGAGGAATCTATGCGTAAGCGATGGGTGCGCCAGGTCTGCCTCGGCGGCGTCGTGGTGGCTGCCGCGATGGTGACCGGGGCCGTGCCCGCGTCGGCCGAGCCGGGAGACGGGTCGGCGTACGCGGCGGACGTCAGCGTGCGAGTCCACCATGGACCCTCGCTCGACATCGGCCCGCTGGCCGCCAGCACCGCGGACGGCCCGGTGACCGCTCGCCAGGCGACAATCACGGCTCCCGACGTGCTTACCACCGGCCTGGTAAGCAGCGGGGCCGCCCGCGACGACGCCACCGGGGCGGTGCACGCCGAGGCGAGCCTGACCGACATCCGGCTCATCCTGGGCCAACTCGGCAAGATCGGCGCGGTCAAGGTCGTCTGCGACGCCACCCAGACCGGCACGGCGGGGTCGACGTCCCTGACGCACGTCGCGCTCCCCGGCGTGTCGGTCGCGGCGAACCCCAAGCCGAACACCAAGCTCGCCGCCCCGCCCGGCCCCCTCCCGGCGTCGCTGGTGTCGATCGTGTTCAACGAGCAGATTCACAACGCCGACGGCAGCCTCACCATCAACGGCGTCCACCTGCGGCTCACCCCAGAACTCGGCTCGGGAGACATCATCCTGGGCCGCGCCACCTGCGGCCTGCCCTGCCCGCCGATCCCGCTGGCGACCGGCCTGGGGCTCTGGCTCGGCCTCGGCCTGCTCGCGCTCGCCGCGGTGCCCGTGGGCGTCGTCGTCGGCAAGCGGCTGCGGGAGGTCTGAGATGTACCGACAGCCCACAGCGGGAGCGATCGGCGGCGGCGCTGGCCTCGCGGCGACCGGCACCGACCTCGGGTGGTGGCCCGCGCTGGCCATCGCGCTGCTCATCGCGGGCGTCCTGCTGCTGCACGCGAGCAGGCGCAGGCGCGGACTACCGCGCGCCGAGTAGAACCACGCACGCGGACCTACGGAAGGCTCTTATGTTGGGAAAGGCGCACGAAGTCCTCTTGCTGGTGGGCACCAGGCCGGAGGCCGTCAAGGCGGCCCCGGTCGCGCTCGCCCTCGCCGCGCACCCCACGCTGCGGCCGGTGATCGTCCACAGCGGACAGCACCCGGGGATGGTCGAGCAGGCGCTGGCCCCGTTCGGGCTGGCGCCGCGGGAGACGCTGTCGGTGCGCCGCCACGCGGGCGGCCAGGCGGAGTTCGTGTCCGCCTTGCTGCCCGCCCTCGACGCCGTCCTCGACCGGCGGGAGCCCCGCGTGGTCCTCGTACAGGGCGACACCACGACAACGCTCGCGGGCGCGCTCGCCGCGTTCTGGCGCGGCATCCCGGTGGCGCACCTGGAGGCCGGGCTGCGCACCGGCGACCTGGCCGCCCCGTTCCCGGAAGAGGGCAACCGGCAGATGGTCGCCCGGGTGGCGGCCCTGCACCTGGCTCCGACGCCCGCGGCGGCGGCGGCGCTGCGGGCCGAGGCGGTGCCGGACGAGGCCATCGCGGTCACCGGCAACACCGTCGTGGACGCGGTGCTGCACATCGCCGCGGCGGAACTGCCGCCGGTGAGCCCCGCGTTGGCCGCGGCGGAACGGAAAGTCGACGCGAGCGGCGGCAGGCTCGTCCTGGTCACCGTGCACCGCAGGGAGTCGTGGGGCGCGCCGCTGGACGAGGTGCTGCGCGCCGTCCGCGCCCTGGCCGACCGGTACCCGGACGTGCTGGTCGTGCTGCCAGCGCACCCGAACCCGGACGTCCAGGGCCAGGTCGTCCGGGCGCTCGGCGGCCACCAGAGGATCGCGGTGACCGAGCCGCTGGACTACTCCGACCTGGTGCGCGCGCTGCGCCGGGCCGCGCTGGTCGTCACCGACTCCGGCGGCATCCAGGAGGAAGCCCCCAGCTTCGGGGTGCCGGTGCTGGTGGCCCGCGAGACCACCGAGCGGATGGAGGCGGTGCGGGCGGGCTGCGCGTGGCTGGTGGGCACCGACGCCGCCCGCCTGCTCGACGCCGCGGAGCGGGTGCTCACCTCGGGGATGCGGGTGCCCGCCGACCGCAACCCCTTCGGCGACGGCCGCGCTGCCCAGCGGGTGTGCGCGGCCCTGGAGCGGCTGCTGCGTCAGCCCACGTTCGGCGTGCCGACCAGCGCGACCTCGGCCGCGCGCAGCCGCGCCAGCGCGGTCTCCACCGTGGGCGCGGACACGCCAGCGGTCAGGTCGAGCAGCACGGTCGTGGCGAACCCGGCCGCGGCGGCGTCGAACGCGGTGGCCCGCACGCAGTGAT
Organism: Actinokineospora sp. NPDC051303; assembly: GCF_055586285.1. Taxonomy (NCBI): domain Bacteria; kingdom Bacillati; phylum Actinomycetota; class Actinomycetes; order Pseudonocardiales; family Pseudonocardiaceae; genus Actinokineospora; species Actinokineospora sp. NPDC051303. The sequence continues at coordinate 19,263 of NZ_JBVJIN010000012.1, read as the reverse complement.
CGGTGGCGACACCCACGACGTCGACCTTGGTGACCTTGTGGGCGCGCAGCCAGTCGGTCAGCGACTCCCCGCGCGGGCCGACGCCCTCGAAGCCGGAATAGGCTGCGGTGTAGGCGCCCTTGGAGAACACCACGTCGATCGGGGCCACGTCCAGCGCCGGGTGGAAGGCCGCGCCCGCGGTGTCGACCACGCAGTGCACCGGCCAGGAGTCGACGTAGTTCGGCGTGTCGCTGAAGTGCGGGCCGGGGTCGATGTGGAAGTCGCGGGTGGCGACCACGTAGTCGTACCGGGTCGTGGCCATGTGCTCGCTGATCGCGGCGGCGACCTTGGCGCCGCCGGTGACGGCCAACGAGCCGCCCTCGCAGAAGTCCACCTGGACGTCCACGACGATCAATGCGGTCCGGTCTTTCATACCTGCTCCTGGTGCGGGTAGACGGTCGGGATGGCAGGCTCTCCCGCGGAGAGCTTGAGGCCCTCCCAGGGCAGGCTTACCAGGCCCTGACGGACCCGCTGCCTACTGTCCTCCAGGTTCGGCAGACCGGACAATGGCTGTCCGCCGCGCATAAGAGGGATTTGCAGATCCCGGTCGCACTCTCCGCGTTCGGGGGCGGGCGCGTCGGCGAGATAGACCACCTCTTCCAGAGCGGTGCCGGTCGGCTTGTGCCTGCGCAGCGCCAGCTTCCGCCCGCCGCGAGACTCCTTGTGCGAGCTGCGCTTGGCCACCGGGCGCCCGTCGACCTCCACGAGCTTGTAGACCATGCCCGCGGTGGGCGCGCCCGAGCCGGTCACCAGCGACGTCCCCACCCCGTACGCGTCGACCGGCTCGGCCCGCAGCGCCGCGATGGCGTACTCGTCGAGGTCGCCGGACACCACGATCCGGGTCTCCTTCGCGCCGAGCTTGTCGAGCTGCTCGCGGGCCTGGCGGGCGAGCACGCCCACGTCGCCGGAGTCGATGCGGATCGCGCCGAGCCCGGTGCCCGCGACCTCGATGGCGGTCTCGATGCCGTGGGTGATGTCGTAGGTGTCCACCAGCAGCGTGGTCTCCGGGCCGAGGGCGGCCACCTGCGCCTCGAACGCGGCCCGCTCGCTGTCGTGCAGCAGGGTGAACGCGTGCGCGCAGGTGCCCGCGGTGGGGATCGAGAACGCGCGGCCGGACTCCAGATTGGACGTTGTGGCGAACCCGGCGAGGTACGCGGCCCGCGCCGAGGCGACCGCGGCCCGCTCGTGCGTGCGGCGGGAGCCCATCTCGATGATCGGGCGGCCGTTGGCCGCGCTCGCCATCCGCGCGCCCGCCGAGACGATCGCGCTGTCGTGGTTGAGGATCGACAGCACCAGGGTCTCCAGGACCACCGCGTCGGCGAACGTGCCGCGCACGGTGAGCACCGGGGACCCGGGGAAGTACAGCTCGCCTTCCGGGTAGCCGTCCACGTCGCCCTGGAACCGGTAGTCGGCCAGCCAGGACAGCGTGGCCTCGTCCACCACCTGGGTGTCGCGCAAGTGGTGGATCTCGGCGGCGCCGAACCGGAACTCCGCGATCGCGTCGAGCACCCGCTGGGTCCCGCCGACGACCCCGTAGCGCCGCCCGTCGGGCAGTCGCCTGGCGAAGGTCTCGAACACGCACGAGCGCTCGCCCGTGCCGTCGGACAAGGCCGCTGCCAGCATCGTCAGTTCGTAGTGGTCGGTCAGCAGCGCGGTGCTCGGCGTCGGCGCGGCGCTGGGGAGGTTCACGGCCATGGTCGGTGAGCCTAAGCGGCGGCCGTTGAGCACTCGGCGGCGCGATCGGGGAAAGTCGTACTCCGAACGAATGAAGATCCGCCGTACCGGTCGAATCCGGTCATGCCACCATTGACACATGACCGCAGCCGTCGACATGGAGCAGACGCAGGCCACCCCTGCCGGTGCCGAGATCGTGTCCGAGGACAGACCGTGGCAGACGGTCGTCTGGAACGACCCGGTCAACCTGATGTCGTACGTGACCTACGTCTTCCAGAAGCTGTTCGGGTACAGCCGCGACAAGGCGACCAAGCTCATGCTCGACGTCCACCACGAGGGCAAGGCCATCGTGTCGTCGGGCTCCAAGGAGAAGGTGGAGGCCGATGTCGCGAAGCTGCACGCGGCGGGCCTCTGGGCGACGATGGAACACACCTCGTGAAACCGTGGAAGCGCAAGGGCGACAAGGTTTACGCCGACATCGATAGGCAGGAGGCGGCGGTCTTACGCGGGCTGGTGTCGCAGATCGATGACATGCTGCGCGCCCGCATCGAGGAGGCTCCGCAGGACGAGCTCGCCGAGCTGACCGGCATCCGCACGGGGCCGTCGACCTCGCCGGACGACCCGATCCTGTCGCGCCTGCTGCCCGACTTCCACCGGCTCGACGACGACAACCCCAGCAAGGCCGACCTCGACTCGGCCGCGGTGCTGCGCTCGCTGCACGAGCCAACCCTGCTCGACCTCAAGACCGGCGTGGCCGCGGTGGTCATGGAGACCTGCCCGATGTACGGCGGCGGCATCCGGCTGTCGCTGGAGCAGGCCGAGGCGTGGCTGTCCGCGCTCAACGACGTGCGGCTCGCGCTCGGCACCGCCATCGAGGTCACCGAGGACATGCCCGACGAGCTGCCCGAAGACGACCCGCGCAGCCCCCACCTGGCGGTCTACCACTGGCTGACCTGGGTGCAAGAGTCGATGGTCCAAGCGCTTACCGCGGAATAAGAGACGCACGGGAATGACGCGCACGGATGACGCATAACGCCATCACCGACGTCGCGGGCGTCCAGGTCGGGCACCACCACCGTCTCGGCGACGGCTGGGCCACCGGGACGACCGTCGTGCTGCTTCCCGAGGGCACGGTAGGCGGCGTCGAAGGCCGCGGCGGCGCGCCGGGCACCCGGGAGACCGACCTGCTCGCCCCGGAGAACCTCGTGCGCAGAATAGACGCCATCTGCCTGTCCGGCGGCAGCGCTTACGGGCTCGCGGCGGCCGACGGGGTCACCCGCTGGCTGGGCGAGCGCGGCCGGGGTTTCCGGGTGGGCGACGAGCCGCACGAGGTCGTGCCGATCGTGCCCGCCGCCGTCATCTTCGACTTACCGCGTAGCTCTTGGGGCAACCGGCCGGACGCGGAGTTCGGCTACCTCGCCTGCGAGAGCGCTAACGACGGGCCGGTAGACGAGGGCAGCGTCGGGGCCGGGGCGGGCGCCCGCGCCGGATCGCTCAAGGGCGGGGTCGGCACCGCCAGCATCCGGGTGGGGGCGGTCACCCTGGGCGCGTTGGCCGTGGTCAACGCGCGTGGGGAAGCCGTCGACCTGTCCACCGGCGGGCTGTGGGCCGCGGACCTGGGCCTGGCCGACGAGTTCCCGCCCGCCGCCGGATACGCCGCCGACCTCGACGTCCCCCTCAAGTCCGACCTGAACACCACCGTCGGCGTCGTCGCCGTGGACGCCGCGCTGGACAAGGCCGAGTGCCGCCGCCTCGCCATGGCCGCCCAGGACGGCTTGGCCCGCGCGGTCCGGCCCGCGCACTCCCTGTTCGACGGCGACACCGTCTTCGCCGCGGCCACCGGCGCCCACCCGGTCACCGGCGCGGCCGACCTGGACGACCTCTACGCTGCTGCCGCGGACGTCTTCGCCCGCGCGGTCGCCCGGGGCGTGCTCGCCGCGACCACCGTCGGCGGGCTGCGCGCCTATCGCGACTTCTGGGCGTAATGGTCTCCCACATGCGGTCTCTCACCTACTGGGAGGTCGCTAACCACCCAGTAGGATGGGTGTCGTGCTGAAGATCCGCCGGGACCTCGTGGACGCGATGGTGGCCCACGCCCGCCGTGACCACCCCGACGAGGCGTGCGGCGTGATCGCGGGCCCCGAGGGATCCGACCGCCCGGAGCGGTTCATCCCCATGCTGAACGCGGCGCGCTCGCCCACGTTCTACGAGTTCGACTCAGCCGACCTGCTCAAGCTCTACCGCGAGATGGACGCCAACGACGAGGTGCCGGTGGTCATCTACCACTCGCACACCGCGACCGAGGCGTACCCGTCCCGCACGGACGTCTCTTATGCCTCCGAGCCGAACGCCCACTACGTGCTGGTGTCCACCCGCGACCCCGAGAAGCACGAGATCCGGTCGTTCGGGATTGTCGACGGCGTCATCACCGAGGAGCCCATCGAGGTGGTCGAGTCCTACCGGTTCGCCCACACCGGCCCGGACGACGTCCCCGAGCAGTGAGTTTCCGCGCGGGGCGGAATAGCGACGTCCCCGCGCACGTCAACCCCTGTAGAACTGGCACACCCGGAGGTTCACCATGGCCGTCACCGTCTCCATCCCGACCATCCTGCGCACCCACACCGGTGGCGAGAAGACCGTCCCCGCCGCGGGCAGCACCGTCGCCGAGATCATCGACGACCTGGAGGCCAACCACGGCGGCCTCAAGTCGCGCCTGGTCAAGGACGGCTCCCTGCACCGCTTCGTCAACATCTACGTCAACGACGAGGACGTGCGCTTCGCGGGCGGCCTGGACGCCAAGGTCGCCGACGGCGACAACGTGACCATCCTCCCCGCGGTCGCAGGCGGCGCCCGCTAAACCCCCTTTGGAGGGCCGCCCCGTGGCTCGGTACGACTCGCTCTTGGACGCGCTCGGCGACACCCCCCTGGTGGGGCTGCCGAGGCTGTCCCCATCGGAGAACGTCCGGCTGTGGGCCAAGCTGGAGGACCGCAACCCGACCGGCTCGATCAAGGACCGGCCCGCGCTGGCCATGGTCGAGGCGGCCGAGCGCGACGGGCGGCTGATGCCGGGCGCGACCATCCTGGAGCCCACCTCGGGCAACACCGGGATCGCGCTGGCCATGGCGGCCAAGCTCAAGGGTTACGGCCTGGTCTGCGTGATGCCGGAGAACACCTCCGAGGAACGCAGGCAGCTCCTGCAGGCCTACGGGGCGCGGATCGTGTTCTCCCCGGCGGCGGGCGGCTCGAACGAGGCCGTCCGCCGGGCCAAGGAGCTGGCCGAGCAGAACCCGGACTGGGTGATGCTCTACCAGTACGGCAACCCGGACAACGCCAACGCGCACTACACCGGCACCGGCCCGGAAATCCTGCGCGACCTGCCCACCATCACGCACTTCGTGGCGGGCCTCGGCACCACCGGCACCCTGGTAGGCGTAGGCCGCTACCTGCGCGAGCACAAACCGGACGTCCAAATCATCGCCGCGGAACCCCGCTACGGCGAACTGGTCTACGGCCTGCGCAACCTCGATGAGGGCTTCGTCCCGGAACTGTACGACCCGGACGTGCTCACCGGCCGATACTCGGTCGGCTCCTACGACGCGCTGCGCAGGACCCGGCAACTGCTGGAGACCGAAGGCATCTTCGCTGGCATCTCCACCGGCGCCATCCTCCACGCGGCCCTCGCCGTCGCCGAGAAGGTCGCAGGCACCGGAGAATCGGGCGACGTGGTCTTCGTCGTCGCCGACGCGGGCTGGAAGTACCTGTCAACCGGCGCGTACAGCGGCTCCCTGGACGAGGCCTCCGAACGCTTGGACGGCCACCTCTGGGCGTGACCGGTCAACGGTCGAGGATGGTGTAGTCGCCGATCTCGCGCACCAGTTTCGAGGCGAGGGTCCATCTGATGGCGGGATCGGCGAAGGACACGGTGTGATGGTCGACGGGCGCCGGGTGCGGGCTGGCGGGTCGGTAGTGGATGCCATCGATGCCGTAAAGGGTGAATGACCCCGCGCGCAGGAGGACATGGCCTCGGCGGAGGGCTGGGCAGGCGTTGGCGGCCAGGCGCGCGCAGAGCTGGCAGATCGGCGGTTCGCTGGTCAGCATGTCCTGTGACCAGGGGTGGCCGGTGTTGGGGAGTATCCAGAGGACGCCGTGGCGGGTCGTCGCGGCTGGCTGGCCGCAGACCTGGCAGAGCAGCCTGCGCATGGCCCGTCGTTGGCGCAGGGGGTGAATCTTGGCGTACAGGGGTTTGCCGTGCCCAGGGGTGCCGCTGACTCGGTCCCAGAGGATGCCGCGGCTGTCGCGGTCGCTGAGATGCTCGTCGGCGTAGCCGATTCCCCCACCGGGCCGCTCCACCATGCGCGGGAGATCGGCCCACTCCTCCCCGCTCCAGGAGGCGATGTACGGAACGACCATCCCGGTCCGACCTGCGGTGGCATCGTTGCCGGTCACAGCCCACCACCCGCAGCCGCTCCCGCCGCGTGGACGTTGCTTGCCAGCATGTCTGACGTCGGTGTCAACAGCGCGTCCACGGGCAAGATCGAGCCCGGCGCCCCCGGCTCGCCCGGCGCGGGAACCGCCACCAATTCCCGGGCGATCTCGGCGATGCCGTCGCCGTGCCGCATCCACACGATCCCGCCACCCCTGCCCGGCACCACCCGTATTCCGAGCACGTGCCGGTGCTCGAAGACGAAGACCGCGTCGGTGTAGTGCCGATGGGCGCGACTGGCCGCGACACCGAACACGGCGCCTGCCTTGCTCAGCGAGTGGAAACCCCACCCGTTCCCGTTGGCGGGAAGGTTATCGAGTTCAGGAAAACAGGACAGGGCATCGGCTTGGGTGATGATGGCGTGCGGCATCCGGTCCACTCCTGGCTTGGCTTCATGGTCTTGGGATCGAGCCTGGTCCTGGCGACCCATTGCCGGAACAGAGGCCAAGGCGTAGATCAAGACGCCGCCTGTCACGGCGGCGAGTCAGGCGTCAACCCGGAGGTTTGTGCGGAGAATTGGCGCTCAACGGTCGGATTCATCCACCCCAGGCGCTACTCTCCGACACTGAACCTGTACGGAGGGAAGCTGTGTCACCGGAGCCCAATCGCCTGTTGCGGACGGCCCGCGAAGCCGTCGGGATGACTCAGGGGCAGCTCGCTGAGTTCGCCAACACCCAGGTTGAGCAGGCCACCGGCAAACCGGGGGCGATGGATGCCGACTACATCGGCAAGTTGGAACGGGGAGTGCACCGGTGGCCCAATCGGCAGTACCGCGCCGCGCTGCGCCGGGCACTGCGTCGCCAGTCCGACGCCGAACTCGGCTTTTTCAGCACCCGTTCCAGGGCCGCTACCGTGGAGCACGGTCCTCGGCATGTGGATGGAGGGGATGACGTGGAACGCCAAGCATTCCTGCGCGTCTTGGCGGGTTCGGTCGCTGGCCTCGCTTTCAGTGATCCCCTGAACGACTTCGCGGCCAGAAGCGCCCAGGGGCGCGTCGGTCAAGCGGAAGTCGACCAAGTGCGCTCCCTCGCCCGCACGTTCGCCCAGCAGGACAACGGGTTCGTGGGTGGTCTGTCGTCCGAGGCCGTGGTCGCCCAACTCTCCACCTCGGCGGACCTCCTTGACGGCCGGTTCTCCCAGGACGTGGTGCGGCGTGCGCTTTTTTCGGCGGTCGCCGAACTCGCCGACGTCGCGGGGGGCATGTGCTTCGACGCGGGCGCAGCCGCGCGGGCCGAGCGCTGTTTTCGTTTCGCGGTCGGCTGCGCCACCGAAGCGGGCGACTGGGCGATGCGCGCCAAGGGACTCTCCGGCCTGGCCAACCTGGCGGTGCACCAGGGGCGGCCCGACGACGCCCTCAGCATGGCGGAGATGGCGTTGGTGCGGGCCGACCGCCTGACCCCCGTCACCCGAGCGGTGATGCATACCCGCCATGCCCGAGCGCTTGGCCTCAGCGGCAAGCGCCGCGAATCCGACTGTCTGGCTGCCGTCCAGCGAGCCGAGGACCACTTCGCCGCCGGAAACGGGGACGAACCGGAATGGATCTCCTACTACACGGTCGCTCACCTGGAACGCGACCTCGGGCGGGCGCTGTCGCACCTCGCGGTGAACGGCGGAGACCACACTCGGGCGCAGACGCGCCTCGCCGCCGCGATCGAACGCTATCCGCAGCCCCAATCCCGGGGTAAAACCCTGGCCATAGCCAACCTCGCCCACCTGACCATGGCCCGCGACGACCCCGGACATGCGGTGGCCCTGGGGAATGCTGCCCTGGACGCGTTGGGGCTTGTGCGTTCCGACCGGATATTCGAGGCGCTACGGCAGTTGCGTCTCGCGGGACGGCAGCATCGGAGCATGCCGTCAGTGCGGGAGTTGAACCACCGGGTGGACACGGCCCTGCGCGCTTCCGCTCTCACTGGGCAGCCTGGTATCGCTTGAGTAGGAGTGTGGCCAAGGCTCGTTCTTCGACCTCACCTGCTGCGGTTCTTGCCACCTGGTACGCGCGGGACTTCGCTCGGTCGGAGATTGCTGTGACCAACTCTGTGCCTTCGAAATGCAAGCCCGCGCCCGTGTCCGTGGCATAGCCATCAGGCAGTTTTTCGCTTTTGATGTCGGTGCGGAATGGTTCGCGCCGATTTTGGTAGTGTACCGCGTTTGAGAATGGCAGAAATCCTAGGCCGTCTGGGTAGGTCCGGACTTCGCCGAAGGAATCTGTTGTGCAGCCGGTGAACCAGCAGAGTGAGCCCGCTGACTCGCCGCCGAGAACGATTCCGTCTTGCCAGCAGGTTCGCAGAATCCAGTCCAAGTCGTGTGCGCGCCACACTGCCACCAGATTGGCGAGACTGCCACGGTCCACCCAGATGACGTCTTGATCACGTAGGTGGGCCGCGATATCGGGCACATTGGGTTTGTCGAACAGGGTGAGGTGGCTGGTCTGGACGTCGCTGTTTGTGAAGGCGTGGTGGAAGTTGGTGATGCTGTGCTGGTTGTCGCCGGTGGCGGTTGAGATGAAGCACAAACGGGGGGTTGTGGTTCGAGCGAGGTCGAAGGCGTAGGAAAACACAGGGGACGGTTGCCAGGGTTCGCAAGAGCGGTTGAATCCCATGGAGGTGGCGAGGATTGTCGGGTTGTTCGTGGGCATGGTTCCCCTTTGACTTCTTCCGGACTTATCAGCCCGCGAATGCAGTGGTGGGGTGGCCGGTGCCCGCGCCGGGGAAGACCAAGACGGAACCGGCTAACGGTTGCTCGGATAGTTGGGTGTCGGTGAGGCCCCGGCGGGCTGTGGTGACGTAGAGGTCGGTCAGGTCGGGGCCGCCGAAACAGCAGGCGGTCGGGCGGGACACTGGGACCTGGATCTCGCGGTCTAGGTCGCCGGTGGGGGTGTAGCGGTGGATGGCGTTGCCGTCCCATAGGGCGACCCAGACACAGCCGTCGGCGTCCACGCAGAGGCCGTCTGGGAAGCCTGGTCCCGCTACCGCGCACAGGGGGCGTCGGTTTACCGCGTCGCCGGTGGTCACGTCGTAGTCGAAGACGTCGACGCGGTTGGTGGGGGAGTCGATGAAGTAGAGGCGGGTGCCGTCCGGGCTCCAGCCGATGCCGTTGCTTACCTGGACGTCGTTAAGCACGACGTGGGCCGCGCCGGACGGGTCCACCCGCGCCAGCCAGCCCGCCGCCGAGCCTGCCCCGTAGGCTGTCGTGCCCGCCCAGAGGCGCCCGGCGGGGTCAACGCCCGCGTCGTTGCCTCGGTAGCCCTCGCGGCCCCAGTAGACCAGCCAGCGCCGCGACCCGTCCCGGTCCAGCAGCGCCACACCGTCGCGCAGGTTGGCGACCAAGCCGCCAAACGCGCGCGGTTTCACGGCGCCGACGTGCTGCGGTAGCGCTAAGACCTCGTCCTTACCGGTGACCGGGTCATAGCGGTGCGCTTCTGACGAGAGAATGTCGACCCAAACCAGCGTGCGGGTAAGCACGTCCCAGGTCGGGCCCTCGCCGAGCACCGCTTCCGCGCGCACCGCCACGTCCATGGGCTGATCATGTAATAGGGATGACCAGGGCGCATCCGCTGCGGCACGATCGCCGGGTGAAGGTGATCGGGCTGCTCGGCGGCATGAGCTGGGAATCGTCCATCGAGTACTACCGGGTGGTCAACGAGCGCGTCCGGGAGCGGCTGGGCGGGCTGCGCTCGGCGCACTGCGTGCTGTACTCGGTCGACTTCGCCGAGATCGAGCGGATGCAGGCCGACGGCCGCTGGGACGATGCGGCGGCCGTGCTGCGCGCCGCCGCGCAGGCCCTGGTGCGGGCGGGGGCGGAGGTGATCGTGCTGTGCACCAACACCATGCACAAGGTCGCCGACGATCTGGGCGTTCCCCTGCTGCACTTGGCCGACACCACCGCTACCGCTGTCATCCGGGCGGGCCTTACCCGCGTCGGGCTGCTGGGCACGGCGTTCACGATGGAGCAAGACTTCTACACCGGTCGCCTCGCCGGGCACGGCTTGGACGTCCTCGTGCCTGATTCCGATGACCGTGCCTCTGTCCACCGCGTCATCTACGAAGAGTTGGTCGTCGGTGTCGTCAGCGAAGAGTCGCGTCAGCTTTACCGGCAGGTGATAGACCGCTTGGTGGACCGTGGGGCGGAAGGCGTCATCCTCGGTTGCACTGAGATCGAACTGCTCGTTGACCAGGCGGACAGCCCGGTTCCGGTCTTTCCCAGCGCCCGACTGCATGCTGAGTTGGCGGTCGATGTGGCTCTCGGGGTTGGGTGATTTTGTCTGTCTTGCTCGATGGGGTGGAGTGGTTTCTTCGGGGCCCCTACGAAGGAAGATCGCCGTGTGAAAGACGGGTGGGAAGCCTACGGCCTCACACGCGCAGCCAGCTTAGCGATCTTCCTTCTCCCCCGAAGAAACCACTCCACCCCATCGAGCACCTGGCGGGACCGGGCGGCGGTTGGCGGGTTCGCTGTTTGGCCCATCGGGCACCTGGCAGCGTTGGGGTGTGGCTGGTGGGAGGGCGGGTTCGGTGTTCGCCCCCGTTGGGCACCTGGCAGCTTCGGGTGCGGTTGGTGGGAGGGCGGGTTCGGTGTTTCGCTCCCGTCGAGCACCTCGCAGCTTTGGGTTCGGTTGGCAGGAGGGGCGGGTTCGCTGCTGCCTGCCCATCGGGTGCCGAGCCCACGTAACCTCGGACAGGTGAGCATCTCGCCCGTCAAACCTGGTGGTGGCCGGGTCCTGCCGCCGGATCCGGGGCAGGCCGCGGTGGTTGTCGGCGTGTTCGCCGTGCTGCTGTACCTGGTTGAGCTTGTCGACGTCATCGTGCCTGCGAGTCTGGACCAGAATGGGATCTTGCCGCGCGAAGTGGCTGGGCTCGACGGGATTCTGTGGGCGCCGCTGCTGCATGACGGGTGGGGGCACCTGGTGTCCAACACCGTGCCGCTGCTGGTGTTCGCGTTCCTGGCCATGGCCAACGGGATCGGGCAGTGGGCGGCCGTCACCGCGACCATCTGGGTGGTGAGCGGGGTCGGGGTCTGGTTGACCGGCGTCGGTGGCGCGGTGACCGTCGGGGCGTCCGGGCTGTGCTTCGGCTGGTTGCTGTTCCTGCTGGTCCGGGGCGTGTTCAACCGTAGCCTGCGGCAACTCGGCGTCGCCGCTGTGCTGCTGTTGTACTGGGGCACGATGCTGTTCAGCGTGTTGCCGGGCGACCCGCGCATCTCCTGGCAGGGGCACCTGTTCGGGGCGCTCGGCGGGGTGCTCGCGGCCTGGCTGGTGGCGCTGAGCGACAAACGGGCGCCCAAGCCCGCGCCCGGCGGGTTCGCCGCGTGAACCCGGATGCCCCGATCGGGATCTTCGACTCCGGAGTGGGCGGGCTGACCGTCGCCCGGTCGATCCTCGACCAGCTTCCGCGCGAGCGGTTGCGCTACGTCGGCGACACCCGCAACAGCCCCTACGGGCCCCTGCCGATCGCGGAGGTCCGGGCGCACGCCTTGCGCATCGCGGACGATCTTGTCGCGGGCGGGGTCAAGATGCTCGTGATCGCCTGCAACACCGCGTCCGCCGCCTGCCTGCGCGACGCGCGGGAGCGGTACGACATACCCGTCGTGGAGGTCGTGGTGCCCGCCGTGCGGCGTGCGGTGTCCGCGACGCGGACGGGGCGGGTCGGCGTGATCGGAACCACGGGAACGATTCGGTCGCGGGCCTACGAGGACGCGTTCGCCGCCGCGCCGGGGATCACGGTGACCGGTTCGGCGTGTCCGAGATTCGTTGATTTCGTCGAGCACGGCGTCACCTCCGGGCGGCAGATCCTGGGTCTCGCGCAGACCTACCTTGAGCCGCTGCAACAGGCCAACGTCGACACCGTCGTGCTCGGCTGCACGCACTATCCGCTGCTCACAGGGGTTCTGCAGGTCGTCATGGGGCCGGAGACCACCCTGGTGTCCAGCGCGGAAGAGTGCGCCAAAGACGTCTTCCGGGTGCTCACCGAGAACGGCTTGCTCGCCGAGTCCGACGCCGAGCCCAAGCACGAGTTCGCCGCCACCGGGGCGGCCGAGCCGTTCCACCGGCTGGCCCGCCGGTTCCTCGGCCCGGAACTGGCCAGCGTGGCCTCGCTGGCCGATCGGTGATCGTGCTCGGGGCTCGGCTGTGACACTCTGTCCCACGTGTTGCTGACCGTCCTCGGCTGCTCCGGGAGTGTTCCCGGACCCAACGCCCCCGCGTCCGGCTATCTGCTGGAGGCCGAGGGCTTCCTGCTCGGCATCGAACTCGGCAACGGCACCTTCGCCGCGCTGCAGGCGATCCGCGACCCGTTCGAGCTGGACGCCCTGCTGTTCTCGCACCTGCACGCCGACCACTGCGCGGACTTCGCCGGGCTGAGTGTGTACCGGCGCTACCACCCGCGCCCGCCGCGCGACCCCCGGGTGCACAAGCTGCCGGTGTACGCACCGCACGAGGCGCCGCAGCGGTTCATCAACGCCTACGCCACCGACGAGGCCGACCGGCAGATCACCGATCTGTCCGATGTGTACGACTACCACGCGCTCGCCGTGGGCAAGTTCCACATCGGCCCGTTCGAGGTGGTCGCCGCGTCCGCCGCGCACCCGTGCGAGTCGTTCAGCTTCCGCATCACCCACGCGGGCCGCACCCTCGTTTACACCGGTGACACGGGTGTCAGCGCCGGGGTCACCGCGCTCGCCGAGGGCTCCGACGTGGTGCTGGCCGAGGCGTCCTGGACGCACGGCGCGGCGGTGATCCCCGACCTGCACCTGTCCGGCCGCGAGGCGGGCGAGTTGGCCGAGAGCGCGGGCGCGCGGCGGCTGCTGGTCACCCACATCCCGCCGTGGACCGACGCCGACGCCGTCATGGCCGAGGCGGAGGCCGCGTTCAGCGGGGAGACGATCCGGGTCGAGCAGGGCGCTCGCTACGAGATCTGAGACCGGCCTCTAGGCTGGCCGTCGTGGTGAGAAGCGATGGCAGGAACGACGACCAGCTCAGGGACATCAAGATCACCCGCGGCTACCAGCTGTGGCCCGCGGGCTCGGTCCTGGTGGAGTTCGGCGGCACCCGGGTGCTGTGCGCGGCCAGCGTGACCGAGGGCGTGCCCCGGTGGCGCAAGGGCTCGGGGCTGGGCTGGGTGACCGCCGAGTACGCCATGCTGCCCTCGGCCACCAACACCCGCGGCGACCGGGAGTCGGTGAAGGGCCGCATCGGCGGCCGCACGCACGAGATCAGCAGGCTCATCGGCCGGTCGCTGCGCGCGTGCATCGACCTGGCCGCGCTCGGCGAGAACACCATCCACCTCGACTGCGACGTCATCCAGGCCGATGGCGGCACCCGCACCGCGGCCATCACCGGGGCCTATGTCGCGCTGGCCGACGCGGTCACCTGGCTCGCCGCCGCGGGCAGGCTGGCCGACCCGCAGCCGCTGTCGTGCGCGGTGTCCGCGGTCAGCGTCGGCGTCGTCGGCGGCCGGGTTCGGCTGGACTTGCCGTATGAGGAAGACGTCCGCGCCGAGGTCGACATGAACGTGGTCGCGACCGACGCGGGCACGCTGATCGAGGTCCAGGGCACCGGCGAGGGCGCGACCTTCGCCCGGTCCACCCTCGACCGGATGCTGGACATGGCGTTGGCCGGGTGCGCTGAGCTCAACCGAGTGCAGGCCGAGGCGCTGGCCCTGCCGTACCCCAAGGAGCTGCCCGAGCCGAAGGCGGCCAAGTGACCCGCGTCCTGCTCGCCACCCGCAACGCCAAGAAGCTCACCGAGCTGCGCCGCATCCTGGCCGCCGAGAACATCTCCGGCGTCGAGATCGTCGGCTTGGCCGACGTCCCGGAGTTCCCCGACGCCCCCGAGACCGGGGCGACGTTCGAGGAGAACGCCCTGGCCAAGGCGCGGGACGCCGCCCGGGAGACCGGCCTCCCGTCGATCGCCGACGACTCGGGCCTGGCTGTCGACGCGCTCAACGGCATGCCGGGCGTCCTCTCGGCCCGTTGGTCGGGCCGCCACGGCGACGACCAGGCCAACCTGGACCTGGTCCTGGGGCAGCTCACCGACGTCCCCGACGACCGGCGCGGCGCGGCCTTCGTGTGCACGGTGGCCTTCGTCGTGCCGGGCGGCGGTGAGACCGTCCTGCGCGCCGAGTGGCGGGGCCGGTTGATCCGGGAGCCGCGCGGGGCCAACGGCTTCGGCTACGACCCGATCTTCGTGCCGGAGGGGCATGACCGGACCTCGGCGGAACTCGCGCCCGAGGAGAAGGACGCGCTGTCCCACCGGGCGCGGGCGCTGCGCATGCTGCTGCCGCACCTAGATCGCGGAGCGATAACTGTCGATTGACTTTCGATAGGTAGCTAGCGATACTCGATGCATGATCACAACGCATCGGGCTGTTGCCCTGCTCCGAGTCTTTTTGGTGGTGCTGTTCGGGATTCTGGTCGTCTTCCAGACGTTGTCGCTGCCCGGGCAGTTCGCGCACATGGCCCAGGAGTCGCCGCAGGACGCGCACCTGCGGTGGCCGCTGACCGCCCTGGCGGTCTACTGGGTGCTGTGCGTGCAGGTGGTGGTGGTGTCCACCTGGAAGCTGCTCACCCTGGTCAAGAACGACCGCATCTTCAGTGCGGCGTCCATGCGGTGGGTGGACGCGATCGTGTGGGCGATCGGCGCGGCGTGGGTGGCACTCGTGGGCGTGTCGTTCCTGGTCACCATCAACGCGGACGACCCGGGAATGCCGATGCTCTTGTTCCTGCTGTGCGTGGGTCTGACGGTGGTGGGGTTGTTGATGGTGGTGATGCGGGCCTTGCTGCGGCAGGCCACCACGCTGCGCACCGACATGGAAGCGGTGATCTGATGCCGATCGTCGTGCGCATCGACGTCGAACTGGCCAAACGCAAAATGAGCGTCGGCGAGTTCGCCGAACGCGTCGGCCTCACCCCGGCGAACGTGGCGGTCCTCAAGAACGGCCGCGCCAAGGCCGTCCGGTTCAGCACCCTCGAAGCCATGTGCCGAGTCCTCGGCTGCCAGCCTGGCGACCTGCTCGAATGGGTCGAGGACTGAAAGGTGCCCACCTCCCCGCCCTGATCCCCAGACGACCGCTTAACGGTTTGTGGGTGCCAGCGGTGGTGGTCGGTTGGGTCCCAGGATCTCCCGGGCGGGGAGAGAGCATCGAGGGACTCCCGAGCGACGGCCGAAGCCGGACCAGCCCCGCGTGCGCAGGGAAGAATCGGCGATGGCGGGGACCACTTGGCGCAGGACGGGAACAGCCCCGCGTGCGCGGGGAAGACCCACCGTAAAAGGGGTAGGTGATTCCCCACGGAGGAACAGCCCCGCGTGCGCGGGGAAGACCCCAGCGCCTGGTGCGGGACGGTTTGGGCGTTGGGAACAGCCCCGCGTGCGCGGGGAAGACCCGCCAGGCGGCCGTCAGGGCGGCGACCAGGCGGGAACAGCCCCGCGTGCGCGGGGAAGACACTTGTTGACCTGGGGGTCTATGAGTCGGAACGGTGTTTTGAATTCACTTTCAGTCGAGGTGGAGCTGGGGCGATCCGTCGATGTCCGTGTCGATAGGGCTGGACCGGCACCGCCCAGAACCGGCGCGAACAGGCCCCGGCACAACCCCGCCCTCCCTGGGGGCCGCCCCCGCTCCAGTCTATCGGCTGTGGGGGCCTGCGGGAGGGGGTGCGCGAAAGCTGTGGACAGGTTCGGCCTATGTGGACAGGGGACTTGACAGGAGCTGGGAGTGGTCGGGGCCCGACGTGGAACGTGGTCAGGTCAGGGGGAGGGAGCTGGCGAGGGCTTGGGCGCCTGCGGTGACGGCTGCCGTGGCTGATCTGAACGGGGTGCCGGGTGGGTGGTTGGTCATCAGCACCACGATGTAGCGGTCGTCGGGGCCGAGGGTGCCGGTGGAGTGGACGGCGACGTGGTCGGCGGCGTTGCCCCAGGCCTGTTTCACCGCCCAGGGCGCAGGGAAGGCCGAGGGGATGCCGAAGTGCTGGTCGAAGCCGTCCGCGGCGTGGCGGGGGGCGGCGCGCATGGGGTCGATCAGGGTGGGCAGGGTGGTCAGCAGGTGTTGGTAGGCGGCCAGGACGTCGTTCGGGGTGAGTGGGGTGTTGCCCCACCGGCCGGGGATGTCGGGGGCGGTGGGGCCGGTTCGGCCGAGGGTGGTGGCGGCGGTGGCGGGCAGCGCGTCGCCGCCGTGTAAGCCCCAGAGGATGCTGGCGTCGTTGTCGTTGCTGTCGCGCAGCATTCGCTCGACGCGGGCGCGGTGGGTGGGGTCGGGGGCGGCTTGGATCGCGATGAGCAGTTTGACCAGGGACGCGGACCGGAATCGGCGGTCGGCTTCGACCGAGACCAGGGGCCCGGCCAGGGCGCGGTCCCACACGATCAGGCCGACGTCGGCGCGTTTCGACACCGCGCGCACCGCCGCGGTGACGGCCGTGGCGACGGCGGCGGAGTCGACGCTGGCCGCGGCGAGGACGGGTGGTGCCGCTGGGCGAGCCAGCGAGGCCACCGGCGAACTGGCGCTCGCCGCGAGTGGGGCGGCGGCCGATGAGGCCACCAGGACGAACGACACGGTGATCGCGACCGCCCCCGTCGCCGCGAGCCGAGTCGATCGACTGCGCATACCGGCGTCAACGCGAGATCGGCCGGGAGAGTTCGGCAACGCGTGAAAAGATCAGGTAAACAGGCGGTTCAGGGTCTCCGCCCCAGCGGTGACCGAGTGCGCGGCGGTCTTCCACCGCACCGACAAGGGGTGCTCGGTCAGCAGCACCACCACGTACCGCCACTCCGGCCCGACCAGTCCCGTGCTGTGCAGGACGATGTCGCTCTTGCTGTTCGACCAGCCCTGCTTCACCGCCCACCGCGCCGAGATGCCGTCCGGGATGCCGAAGTACTGGTCGAACCCGTCGGCCGCCTGCCGAGGGGCGGCGGCGAGCGCGGCCACGATCAGGTCGCGGTCCGCCGAGGGCAGCCGGTTCAGCACGTGCTGGTATATCCGGCCGACGTCGCGCGGGGTGAGCAGGACATCGCCCCAGCGGCCCGGGATCGCGGGCGGGCGGGCGCCGGTCAGGCCGATCGCCCGCGCGGTCCGGGTGACCAGCGCCGCGCCGCCGCCCTGGACCCACAGGTCGTCGGCGACGTCGTCGTCGGACAGCCGCAGCATGACCTCGATCCGCTGCCGGGTCCGCGCGTCCGCGCCCCGGCCGAGCGCGTCGATGGCCATGAGCAGCTTCACCAGCGACGCCGACCGGAACCCGCGGTCGGGCTGGACGGCCAGCACCTCGTCGCCGCTTTCCCGGTCGATCACCAGCGCGCCCACGGTCGCCGAGCCCTGCACGGCGCGGACGGCCGCGGTGATCGCGTCCGGCTTGGCGGCCTTCGGGGGTTTGCCCGGCGACCGGGTCGGCGGCGGGGACGGCGTCGGTGTCGGGGACGGCTCCAGGGACGGCATCGCCGACGGCTTCGGTTCCGGAGTGGGCGAGGCGGCGGGTGACTCCACGATCGACTCCACGGCAGGTGCGGCGGCGGGCAGCGCGACGGTCCTCGACGGGCTCGCGCAGCCGGTGGCCGCGACGGCGAACAGGCTCAGCAAGACCAGCGAAGTCCCGATCCGGTGGTGGCGCATGTCGGGAAACACGCCCACCCGGCGGGAAAAGTTGACCCGATCGTGGGTCAACTTCTCCGCTCAGCACGCCGTTACGGCGCACCGGCCCCGATGGTTGCCCCAGCGGGGCGAACTGGCCGGAAAACGTCAGATCTTGAGGTCTTTGCGCAGCTTGGCGACGTGCCCGGTGGCCCGCACGTTGTAGAGCGCGTGCGTCACCGCGCCCTCGGGGTCGATCACGAACGTGGACCGGATCACACCCGTCACGGTCTTGCCGTAAAGCTGCTTCTGGCCGTACGCGCCCCACTCGGTCATCACCGCGCGGTCGGCGTCGGACAGCAGCGGGAACGTCAGGCCCTCGTCGGCGACGAACTTCGCCAGCTTCGCGGGCTTGTCCGGCGAGACGCCGAGCACGGCGAAACCCGCGTCGTTCAGCTCGGCGAGGTTGTCCCGGAAGTCGCACGCCTGCTTCGTGCAGCCCGGCGTCGCCGCCGCCGGATAGAAGTAGACGACCACGGACCGGCCGCGGAAGTCGGCCAGCGACACCGGGTTGCCCTCGCTGTCGGGCAGGGTGAAGTCGGGGGCCTGATCGCCAGCGGACAGGCGGTTCTGCTCACTCATGCCGCTGACGCTAGCGGGCCCTCACGCCACCCCGTGGAACACGGTCACGGTGGCGCCGCGCGCCGGGTCCGGCTGCGCCTCGACCACCACGAGCGCCTTCTCCGCGGGCACGGCGAACGCCACCGAGAACTGGACACTCCGCCCAGGCTGGATCTCGTCCTGGCCGACGACGCCGCTGTAGCCCTGCGTGGAGTCGATCACCTGCTGGGTGCCCGTCCCGTCCGCGCTCGCCGACAGGGACAGCAGCGTGGGGCGGTACGGGGTGGCGCCGTCGTTCTGCAGGGTCATCTCGAACCCGACCGCCCGCGGGGCGACGGGGGACGCGGACGCGGTCGGCACGAAGGATTTGGGCGCGGAGATCACGATGGTGATGCCGTTGCCCAGGTCGACGCGGTCGTTGCTCCGGGACAGCGGGCCAGCGGAGCGGGCCACCTGCTCGCCGGAGGTGGTGGGGGCGCCCGCTTGGGCCGTCGCGGGTCCGCCGCCGCACGCGCTGGTGGTGAGGACCACCAGGAGCGCGCTGGTCGCGGCCGCCAGTCCGACGGTCTTCACGGGCGGTTGCCTCTTTCTTCGTCACGTGTGGGTACGCGCTCTACAGTGACGGGCGGATGCCGTGGACGTGGCCTTCAATCGGGCGTCGAGTCGGAGCTGGTGTCGCACTGTGGCCGAGCCGTGATCAGGGGTGGGGCTGGTGGTGATGGGGGCCACTTGGTGCTGGTTGCAGCTGTGGAATTGCAGCCGTCCTGGGCTCTCGTGGGTTTGCGTGGTGGGGTTGCTCGATGGGGTGGAGCGGGTTCCCGGGTGGCTGGCTGGGTCTGTCTGCTCGATGGGGTGGAGTGGTTTCTTTGGGGCCCCTACGAAGGAAGATCCCGTCGT
>NZ_JBVJIN010000011.1:111489-175148 GCF_055586285.1 Actinokineospora sp. NPDC051303 | reverse complement strand
GGGAAGCACAGATAGGGTGTTTTCTGTGGGGGCAACGACCCTGGGCCACGCCTACCCCCCACTCCAGCCACCACCGCTGGATGGACCCAGCGGGCGAGCCTTCCTGCACGCCTTGGCTCCCCCCCCCCCCCGAAGCCGTCCACAGTGGACTTGGTTGGCCTTCGGGTAAAAGGCCGTCACGCGGCAGCCTGAAACGCCGTCACGGCGGTGACCAGGGACGCCATTGACGCGGAAAGAGAGGCGCTTCGATACTGAGCCATGCCCCTCCCCGAGAGTCGTTGGCCGGTCGTGGTCGCCTTCGCCGCTCTCGGCGTCGCGACGCAGGTCTGCTGGCTCGCCTACGCGCCTATGACGGCAGTGGCCGCGGCTCATTTCGGGGTGTCGGAGCAGGCCGTGGGGTGGTTGGCGAACATTTTCCCGGTGCTGTTCGTCGTGCTCGCCCTCCCGGCGGGCGCGGTCCTCGACCGCTGGCCGCGGCCGACCCTGGCCGTGGGCGCGGGACTGGTCGCGCTCGGCGCGCTCACCCGGGTCGCCGTCGACGGTTACGTGGCCGCGTTGGCGGGGCAGGTGCTCGTCGCCGTGGCGCAGCCGGTGCTCGCCAACGCGATCACCCGGGTGGCAGGGGTCTACCTGCGGCCAAAGGACCGCCCGCTGGGAATCGCGGTCGGGGTGGGCGGAACGTATGCCGGGATGATCGTCGCCGTGGGCATCGGCGCCGCGATCCCCGACGACGTCCCGACCGCCGTGGGCGTGGGCGCGGTGATCTCGGTGGCCGCCACCGTCGCGGCGGGAGTGGCGCTGCGGGTGCCGCCCCCGTACCTCGGCGCGCGCCCGGTCACCTTGTCCCGCCAACCGCCGGAACCGGTCACACCGCTGCTCGCGCTGCCCGCCACCGGACCGGGCGAGTCGTCGCCTGGGCTGCCCGTCGCCGGACATGGCGCGCCGACGCTTCGGCTGCCCACAAGTGGGCTTGGCGGGTCAGTGCCTGGGGCGCCCGTCGCTGGGCCGGGCGCGTCGGTGCCTGGGGTGCCGGTCGCTGGGCGGGGCGCGTCGGTGCCTGGGGTGCCGGTCGCTGGGCGGGGCGCGTCGGTGCCTGGGGTGCCGGTCGCTGGGCGGGGCGCGTCGGTGCCTGGGTTGCCTGTTGCTGGGCCTGGGGCTTCGGTCTCTGGGTTGCCTGTTGCTGGGCCTGGTGTGTCCGTGGGTGGGTTGCCCTCGGTTGAGCCTGGCGGGTCGATGCCTGGGTCGCCCGCCGTTGGACCGGGCGCGTCGGTGGGTGGGTTGCCCTCGGCTGGGTCTGGCGTGTCGGTGCCTGGGTCGCCTGTCGCTGGGCCGGGCGTGTCGGTTCCTGGGGTGACCGTCGGTGGAACGGGCGCGTCGGTGGGTGGGCCGCCCGTTGCTGGGCCTGATGGGTCGGTGCCTGGGTCGCCCGTCGCTGGGCCTGGCGTGGCGGTCTCTGGGGTGCCCGCCGCCGGACCTGGCGCGCCGATGCGTGGGTTGCCCACAGCTGGACCTGGCGTGCCGCTGCCTGGGGTGCCTGCCGCTGGGGTGGACGGACCGGTGCCTGGGTTGCCTGCCGCCAGCCTGGGCGGGTCGGCGCCGGGGCTGCCCGCGGTTGGATCTGGCGTGCCGGTGTCTGGGTTGCCTGTCGCTGGGGCGGGTGCGCCGGTGCCCGGGTTGCCCGCCGCCGAGTTGGGCGGGCTCGTGTCGGGGGCGTCCGCGGGTGGGTCGGGTGCGTCGGTGCCAGGGGTGCTGGGGGTACCCGCTGCTGGGCTGGGCGGCGGGGCGGTGTCGGGCGTGCCCGGGGATGGGACGGGCGGGCTGTTGCCGGGGCGGTCTGGCGCTGGGGCGGGCGCGTTGGTCGGGGCGTTGCGGTCGCCGGGGGTGGTGGTGCTGGCGGCGGTCGTTTTCCTTGGGGTGGGCGTCTTCATCTCGCTCGCCACCTGGCTGGCGTCGTTGCTTGTCCCGGCGGGCATTCCGGTGGAGACCGGCGGCGCGTTGCCGTTGGCGATCCTGGTCACCGGGGTCGTGGGCTGTGTGGTTGTTCCGCCTGCCGCGGCGCGTGCGGGTATGGAGGCGCGCATGCTGGGGCTCACCGGGGTCGTGACGGGCGTGTCGTGCGTCGTGCTCGCCGTGTCGCCGAGTGCGGTGGTTGGGGTCGCCGCTGTGGTCCCGGTCGGATTTCTGCTGCTTGCCGTGCTGCCGGTGGCTTTGTCGTTGGTCGAGCGCGGGGGCTCGCCGTCGGCTGGGGTGATCACGTCGGTTCTCTGGCTGAGCGGCAACGCGGGTGGGCTCGTGGTGTCCTTCGGCGTCGGCCAGCTGCTCGACGTGCCCTCGGTCGTGTTCGTCCTGTTCGCGGCCCTCGCCCTGGGGATGGCGGGCCTCGCGCGGTGGCTAGAGCATGGCGGCTATGAGGTAGCCGGTGCCCACGGCCATGACCAGCTGGCACCCGGCGGCCACCCGCGAGTCGGCCAGGAGACCGGAACCGGACCGCCGCAGGGCGGCGGGGCCTAACCGCACGGCCTGCACCGCGAAGAAAGCCACGAACGCCCAACCGAGCAACGGCAAAGCCGCCTGGCCGGTGTGCGGGCCGGGAGTCCACGCCGACGACATCGCGTGCGCGCTGTGCGGCACCGCCGTCAGCATGTAGAGCATCGCCAGGCCCCCGACCGCGTGGTGCAGGTCCGAGCCGTGCCAGCCGACCGGGGCGGGCCGGTCACCGCCCGCCAGCAGCCACGACGCCAAGAACCAGCCAGTGACCAGGACGAACACCGCCTGCCAGCCCGCCATCGGCAGCGGCCCGCCCACCGGGGAGCACATCACCGCCATGCCCGCGGCCATCGCCGCGTGCGCGACGTCCACCGCCCGGTGGCAGCCGTGGTAGCCGGACGGGGACCGCCCGGCGGCGACGAGCCGGGCGACGCTGTACCCGGCGATCCCGAGGAACGCCAAGGTGAGCACCCACCCTAACCACTCCGGGGCGGCCACACGGCGGTCCCGGCTACCGGGCCGTGGCCCGCTCGCCGAGCAGGCCGAGGCTCGTCGGGACACGCTGGCCGAAGTCGGCACGGACGATCTTTGGCATAGGTCAACACTGACAGACAAACCTTTGCGTAACCAGAGTGCAACCAGGCGATTACGCGCGGCGCGAATGGCTGGTTCCGGTGACGGCCCGTGGCGGTCCCGATGGTGGCTCGGCCGAAATCGCTGCACTAAGTTCAACCCGGGACTGGGCCAAGCTGGCGTCACAGCCAGGTAACCCCCGGGGGAAAGCGGGCATCGTGGGCGTGCAGGTGTTGTTGAGTGTGTCCTTGTGGACGCATCCATGGTGACCGCGGCGCCGCCCGAGACCGCGCGGCCGTCCGTGCTGCGGAAGGTGACCCGGTCGGCCACGACCACCCCCGGGCGCCTTTCGGTGATCGCGGTCGGGTTGTTGCTGCTCACGGTCGTGACCGGCCTCATCGGCGCGCTCACCCTGCAGGGCAAGCAGGCGACCCTCGACGATCTTGTCGACCACCGCGAGCCGCTGGCCGCCGCCGCGCAGCAGATCTTCCGGTCGCTGTCGGACGCCGACGCGACCGCGGCCAGCGCGTTCCTCTCCGGCGGCGTCGAGCCAGCCGACCTGCGCGCCCGCTACGAGCGCGACATCGCCCAGGCGGGCATGGCGCTGGGCAAGGCGTCCTCCGACGTCGGCGGCGACTCCGACGCCAGCGAGCAGGTCGCCATCCTGTCCCAGCAGCTTCCCGTCTACACGGGCTTGGTCGAGACCGCGCGCGCCAACAACCGGCAAGGCTTCCCCGCTGGCGCGGCGTACCTGCGCGAGGCGTCCGGGCTGATGCGCTCAAAGATCCTGCCCGCGGCCGAGCGCCTCTACGGGATCGACTACAAGCGGCTTACCGCAGAGCAGGAACACGCGCGGTCGTTCCCGTGGGCCGCAGCGGTGCTCGTGCTGGCCCTGCTCGCCGCTCTCGTCGCGACCCAGCGCTACCTGACCCGCAAGACCAACCGGCTCCTCAACGTCGGCCTGGTCACCGCGACCGTGGCCGTGGTCGTCGGGCTGCTCTGGGCGACGGTGGCGCTGCTGGTCGAGGCAGCGCACGTCGCTGACGCCGAGCGCAACGGCTCCCAGCAGGTCGACGTGCTGGTCCAGGCCAGGATCAACTCCCTCAAGTGCCGCGCGGACGAGACCCTGACCCTGGTCGCCCGCGGCGACGGCCCCGGCTACGAGCGGGAGTGGCAGGAACTTTCGGCCACCATCACCGGTGAAGGCGAGGGGAACCTGCTCCGCCAGGCCAAGGCCCTCGCCTCGGACGACGCCATCGCGGGCGAGGTCCAGCAGGCGGTGGACAACGCCGACGCCTGGCTCGCCGCGCACCGCAAGGTCCGCGAACTCGATGACAGCGGCCAGTACGAGGAAGCCGTGCGCTTCGCCATCGGCGACGCCCCCGACAGCGCGGCCGCGGCTTTCGGCAAGCTCGACAAGAACCTGATCACGGCCCTCAACGCGGGCCGCCAGGAGTTCTTCACCCAGACCACGCGCGCGGGCCAGGCGCTCACCGGCCTGGTGCCGGGCGTGGTCGCGCTCGCGCTCGTGGCGGCCATCGGCATCACCATGGGCATCCGGGACCGACTGCGGGAGTACCGATGAGGCGTCTGACCGCGGCGCTGGCCGTCGCCATGGCCTGCCTGGCCACCGCCTGCTCGGCGACCGGGGCTCCGGTCGACCTGGCCACCGTCGAGTCCGTCGAGCGCCCCAAACCGGTCGGCGTCGAGACGAACCCGCCCACGACCACCGGCGCCGCGGCCCAGGTCCCGCCGTGCGACCCGGGGGCCAGCCTGCGCCCCGGCCCGCTGCCCGCCCCGGGCGCGATGCCGGTCGGCTCCACGATGCGGGCCATCCAGGAGCGCGGCAGGCTCATCGCGGGCGTCGACCAGAACACCTTCCTGTTCGGCTTCCGCAACCCGACCAGCAACGCCCTCGAAGGCTTCGACATCGACCGGGTGCGGGAGGTCGCCGCGGCCATCTTCGGCGACCCCAACAAGGTGCAGTACAAGGTGATCACCTCCGCCGAGCGCATCGACGCGCTGAAGAACGGCGAGGTCGACATCGTCGTGCGCACCATGACCGCCACCTGCGCCCGCTGGGTCGACATCAACTTCTCGGCCACCTACTACACGGCGGGCCAGCGCCTCCTGGTCGACCGCGCGTCCCCGATCACCGGCGTGGACCAGTTGGGCGGCAAACAGGTCTGCGCCGCGAAGGGCTCCACGTCGTTGAACCGCTTGCGTGAGTCCCCGGCGCCGCCGGAGGTCGTCGCGGTCGACAACTGGTCGGACTGCCTGCTGATGCTGCAACAGGGCCAGGTGGTCGCGGTGTCCACCGACGACACGATCCTGGCTGGAATGCGGGCCCAGGACCCCAACGTGAAGATGGTCGGCCCGAGGTTCACCGAGGAGCCTTACGGCATCGGCATCCCCAAACAGAACGAGGACATGGTGCGCTTCGTCAACGGCGTGCTGGAAAAGTCCGTCAAGGACGGCGCCTGGCTCGGCAGCTACAACCAGTGGCTCGCCCGCTCCGGCGAACAGGCCGTCCCGCCCACCCTTCGCTACCGGGACTGAGGCGCACCCATGGCCAACTGGACCCCACCAGCCGACGACAACACCCCCCGCCCCGACCCGGCAGGCGAAAACCGCCCCACCGGGCCCGAGGAAACCCCGCCCGCGGACCGCCAACCGCAGGACCCCAACCGCTCCGGCACCCAAGGCAGGCCCTGGCCCCAGCCGCCCCAGAACCCGCAGCAGCAGAACCCGCAGCAGTGGGCGCCGGGGCAGACCGGCCGCCAGCAGCACCCGGGGCAACGCGCTCCCCAGCCGGGCTACAGCACCCAGCAGGGACACCACGACCCGCGCACGGGCGGCACTCCGGCAGGTCCACCCGCCCATGGCGGTCGCCCCTTCGCGGGCCAGCCCGCTTTCCAGGACCAGCCGGGAACACAGGGCCACGGCCAGCACCCGGCGCACGGCTCGTCATCACCGGGCAGGCAGCACTCGCCCGCCCAACAGGCGCAAGGCCAGCCCTACCCGCAGGGGCAGTCCGACTCTCGCGGCCAATCGCCCACGCCCGGGCAACCGCAAGGCCACACTCACTCCCAGGGCCAGCCGCCCACCCAGGGGCACTCGCCCGCGCAGGGGCAGCCTCCCACCCAGGGGCACTCACCTGCCCAGGGGCAGTCGCCCACGCAAGGCCAGCCGCACTCACGGGGTCAGTCACCCGCGCAGGGGCAGCCGCACCAGCAGGGCCAGGCCGCTTCCCCGGGACAGCCCGAGTACCGGGGGCAGTCGCCCGCGCATGGCGCGCCGCCTTCGCAGGGCAGGCCGTACCCCCAGGGCCAGTTTGGTCAGCCGCACCCGCCGGGTCATGCCCCTGTCCAGGGGCAGCCGCAGTCCCAGGGCCAGCCGCACCCGCAGGGGCAGGCCGAATCGCGTGGGCGTTCGTCGACGCAGGGGCAGCAGTACCCGCAAGGGCAGCAGCCTCCGCCGGGCCGCCAGCAGTCGCCTGGTCAGCAGGCTCAGGGCCAGCAGGTCGGGGGGCAGTACCCGCCCGGTCAGCGGGCGTCTGGGCAACCGGCGGGTCAGCACCGCGTTCCCGGCCAGTCCGTCGGCCAGCCGCATCCGCAGCAGCAGAACCAGCCCTGGCCGCCTCGGGCAGCCGGGGGGCAGTCGCGGCCGCCCGCGCAGGGGGCGAGCCGTCCGCCCGCTCCGCCGGAGTGGCCCGCGGACGTGCCCGTGCCCAGTGTGGCGCCGCGGCAGCCGGGGGTGCTGCCCGAGACCGCTCTCGGCGCTGACGAGCCGCAGCCCACCAGCGTGTTGGGCATGACCACGCTCACTCAGAGCATCGTCCCGCCCAAGCCGGAGGAGTCCGCGGAGCAGTCGGACCCGCAGCCCGAGCCGCAGCAGGCTAAGACCCGGTCTGACAGCGCGCCGGTCACCGGGTCCAGTTCGTTCCCCGGCACGAGCCGCCGCACGGGGTCGCGGGCGTCTGGGCGGGGGCGGCTGGGCGCGGGCCTGGTCGAGGTGCCGATCGTCCCGGTGAAGGACCCGGCGAGCGCGGTCCTGGAAGACCCGGTCGTGTCGGAGAACAAGCGGTTCTGCAACAACTGCGGCGCCGAGGTGGGCCGCGGCCGGGACGGGAAGCCGGGCGACCCGGAGGGCAACTGCCCGACGTGCGGGCAGGCGTTCAACTTCCGGCCCCGCCTGTTCCGCGGCGACTTGGTCGGCGGGCAGTACGAAGTGCTCGGCAGCATGGCCTACGGCGGCCTCGGCTGGATCTACCTGGCCAAGGACCACAACGTCAGCGACCGCTGGGTCGTGCTCAAGGGTATGATCGACACCGGCGACGCGACGTCGATGGCGTCGGTGGTGGCCGAGCGCCGGTTCCTCGCCGAGGTCGAGCACCCGAACGTCGTCAAGATCTACAACTTCGTGCAGCACCCGGACCCGAGCACCGGCACGCTGGTCGGCTACATCGTCATGGAGTACGTCGGCGGCCAGTCGCTGCGCGAGCTCGCGCTGGAGCACCACCGCGAGGCGGGCCGCGCCGAGCCGCTGCCGATCGGGCAGGTGATCGCGTACGGGCTGGAGATCCTGCCCGCGATCGGGTACCTGCACAGCATTGACATGCTCTACTGCGATCTCAAGCCGGACAACGTGATCCAGACCGGCGAGCAGCTCAAGCTCATCGACCTCGGCGCGGTCCGCAAGACCGACGACTACGAGAGCCCGCTGTTCTTTACCGCCGGGTACGCCGCCCCGGAGCTGGCCACCGAGGGCGCCACGGTCGCGTCCGACATCTACACCGTCGGCCGCACCCTGGCCGTGCTATCGATCGAGTTCGCCGGCTACACCACCCGCTACAAGCACACCTTGCCCGGCCCGGACGCCGAGCCTCTGTTCGCGCTGTTCGGCAGCTACTACCGCGTCCTCAAGCGCGCCACCCACGCCGACCCGGCGCAGCGGTTCGGCTCGGCGGAGGAGATGGCCGACCAGCTCACCGGCGTGCTGCGCGAGGTCATGGCGCTGGGCACCGGCCGCCCGCGCCCTGGACCGTCCACTGTGTTCAGTGTGGAGACCAGGACGTTCGGTGCGGGACTAGTTGTGGCTGAGCGCGGGGAAACCCTGCCAGCGCCCGATCCGGTCGAGGTGGCGACTGTGCTGCCACTGCCCCTTGTGGACACTGACGACCACGCGGCCGCTGTCCTGGCGAGCATCACCGCCACCGAGCCCGCCGAACTGGTCGCTGCCCTGATGAACGCGCCGCAGGATTCCATCGAGGTCCGTCTGCGGCTGGTGAAGGCCCGCATGGAACAGGGCGACCTGCGCGCCGCCGGTTCTGAGCTGGAGGCCGCACGCAGGCTCGTCACGGACCCCGCGGACTGGCGCCCGGACTGGTTCCACGGCCTGCTGGCCCTGGCCAACCGCGCCCCGCAGCTCGCCCGCGAATCCTTCGACCGGGTCTACGACGCGGTCCCCGGCGAGATCGCCCCGAAACTGGCCCTCGCGGTCAGCGCGGAGCAGGCGGGCGACCACTTCGCCGCCGCCCGCTACTACGAACTGGTGTGGCGCACGGACCATTCGTTCGTGAGCGCGGCGTTCGGGCTGGCCCGGGTCTACCTCGCCCAAGGCGCCCGCTCCGGGGCGATCGAGGTGCTGGAGTCCGTTCCGGACACCTCCAGCCACCACGTGGCGGCTCAGGTCGCCGCCATCAAGATCAAAACCCGGGCGCAGGAAGCCGAGAAGCTGGTCGAGCACGAGCTACACGACGCCGCGAAACGCTTGGAGCGCTTGGCTTTGGACGCTGAGCGGCGCACGCAGCTTTCCGCGGAGGTACTGGAATCCGCTTACGGCTGGGTGAAGGCGGGCAAGCCCGGCGCCAATCCAGCCAATGCCAATCGGGCGGTTCTCGGTTGCACGCTGTCCGAGCGCGAACTGCGCTTTGGGCTGGAACGCTGCTACCGCGCGTTGGCTCGGCTCGCGGGCACGCCTGAGCAACGTCATGAGCTGGTTGACAAGGCCAACGCTATTCGGCCACGCACGTTGACTTGATGTTGCGGGTGGGCTGGTTGCTTGCTGTTGCTGTCTGCTCGATGGGGTGGAGTGGTTTCTTCGGGGCCCCTATGAAGGAAGATCGCCGTGTGAAAGACGGGTGGGATGCCTTCGGCCTCACACGTGCGGAGCCAGCTTAGCGATCTTCCTTCTCCCCCGAAGAAACCACTCCACCCCATCGAGCACCTGGCGAGCCTCGGGTTCCTGCTGGTAGGAGCGTGGGTCTGCTTCTCCGCCCATTGACGAGCGGTTGGCAGTGCCAGAAACGCAGGCTGTCCTGCGTTGCTCCCGGCACGCCTCTGGCAGGCCGCGTCGCTCAGCGGGGTGGGGTGAGTTCGATGACCGTGATGTCCGGGGGTGCTCCTACGCGGACTGGTGGGCCCCAGACGCCTGCGCCGTTGGTGACGTAAAGCCAGGTGTTGTCTATTTTGGACAGTCCGGAGACGGCTGGTTGGGCCAGGGACACCAAGTGGTGGAAGGGGTACATCTGGCCGCCGTGGGTGTGGCCGGAGAGTTGGAGGTCGACGCCGAGGCGGGTGGAGTCGGAGACCTGTACTGGTTGGTGGGCCAGCATCACGGTGGGGATGGTGGTGTCGCGGCCGGAGAGGGCGCGGGGCATGTCGGGGGCGTCGCCTAGGGCTTTTCCGGTTAGGTCGGTGACGCCTGCCAGGGTGAAGCTCTCGCCTGCGCGGGTGATGGGGGTGTGTTCGTTGCGGAGGTAGTTCAGGCCGAGGCGTTCCAGTTCGCGGACCCACTGTTCGTAGCCGGAGTAGTACTCGTGGTTTCCGGTGACGAAGTAGGTGCCGTAGGGGGAAACCAGGTCCCGCAAGGGTTCCGCTGCTCGGCCTAGTTCGGCGACCGTTCCGTCGGCTAGGTCGCCGACCATGGCGATCAGGTCCGGCTGGGTTTCGTTGATCATGCGGACAAGGCGTTCGGTGTGCGCGCGGCCCAGCAGTGGTCCCAGGTGGATGTCGCTGACGACCGCGATTCGGAAGCCCGCGAACGCCGGGGTCAGCCGTCCGATCGGGACGGGGACCCGCTTGACCAGGGGTGGGCTCAGCGCGGAGACCATGCCCGCGCCGACGATGCTGGTCGAGGCCACCCCGGCGATGACGGCCGCGCCGCGGGCCAGGAACAGGCGTCTGCTGTCGTCCACCGCTGGTTCCGGTGGGCGCACGGTGGTCGTCGCCGTGGCCTCAAGGGGGCGGGACCAGCGGCGCAGCGCCAGGCGGGGCAGTTCCAGGACGGCCAGGGTGAGCAGCAGGTAGAAGAACAGCGCCAGCCAGATGTAGCCGGGCCACGCGAACCACGCCGCGATCTCGACCCCGACCACCCGGGGTAGCACCAGGGTCGCGGCGACCAGCGCGGCGAGCACGGCCAGCGCGATGGCGCCGATCCGGCGGCCCCACGGCGCGCGGGTGGTGTCCTTCACCAGGCGCTTCCACAGGTACACGTGCAGGAGCGCCACGACAACGCCGACGACCGCTAAGAACATGCCACCAGACTACGGATTCACCTCGACCGGCAGCCGTCCCAGCAGTTTCGGGTCCCGGGCGACGGCCTGGAGGTCTTCCGGCCTGCCGTGGTTGACGAAATGGCTCAGGTCGACCAGGACGAACAGGGCCCGGGCGCGGACGGCGACAGGGCCGTCGTCGGTGTTCATCCGGCCTTCGGCGCTGACGTAGACCTTGCGGCCCGCGATTCCGTCGAGGTGGGCGTCGATGACGAGGGTCGTGCCGACCGGGACGGGGCGCAGGAAGTCGGTTTCCAGCTTCCCGGTCACGGCGGGCTTGCGCAGCAGGTTGCCGACCGTGGTGCCCAGCGCCTCGTCGAACGCGCAGGCGAGCAGGCCGCCGTGGGCGAGGCCGGGGGCGCCCTGGTGGGCCTCGGTGACGGTGAACCGGGACCGGATGGTGTGGCCGTCGCCGACCCGGGCGCGCAGACGCAGGCCGTCTTCCTGCTGGTCGCCGCACCCGAAGCAGCGCGCGTAGTGCTGCGGCAGGTCGGTGCCGGGCGCTGGCGCGTCCGGGTGCGCCAGCGGCGGCTCGGTCTCCACGGGCGGCCACGGTTGTTGAGTACGGCTCATTACCTGAGCCTAGGCAGCCGGTCCTCTCTGGCCGAACACGGCCTCACGAGACAGTCACCAGCCTGCCGCGGGTGCTTCCCGTGATGTCCCGCAGCGACCGGCCCGCGGTCTCGGGCAGCAGGATGATCGGCACGACGGCGATGAGGGCCGCGCCCATCAGGTAGTACGCCGGGACGAGTTGGTCGCCGGTCGAGTCCACGAGCTTGGTGACGATGAACGGCGCGGTCCCGGCGAACAGGGCGGTGGAGAGGTTGTAGCCGATGGCGAACGCGCCGTAGCGGACCTCGGTGGGGAACATCGCGGGCAGCACGGAGGGGATGGTGGCGAGGAGGAATGTCAGCAGCACCCCGATCACGGCCAGCCCCAGGGTGAGCAGGACCGGGTTGCCGCTGGACATCAGGCTGAACGCCGGGATCGGCAGCACGATGAACCCCGCGCACGAGGCGTAGAGCAGCGGCTTGCGGCCGATCCGGTCCGACAGCGCGCCGACCGGGGTGATGATGAGCATCATGGCGAGGATGACGCCCATGATGACCAGCAGCGGCCCGTGCCCGGTCAGCCCCAGCGCGTTGGTCAGGTAGGACTCCATGTAGGTCAACATCACGTAGTCGGCGATGTTGAGCAGCACGATGTAGCCGATCAGGTGCAGGATCGCCCGCCACTGCGTGCGCAGCACCGCCCGCAGCGGCGAGGTCTTGACCTCGTGCCGGGCGGCGACCTCGCGGAACAGCGGTGTGTCCTCCAGTTTGAGCCGCAGGTACAGCCCGACCAGGCCCAGCGGCCCGGCCAGCAGGAACGGGATCCGCCAGCCCCAGGAGTGCATCACCTCGTCGCCGAGGACGATCGTGCTGGCCGTCACCATGCCCGCGCCGAGGAAGAAGCCGCCGAGGGTGCCGAACTCCAGCCAGCTGCCCAGGAAGCCGCGCCGTTTGTCCGGGGCGTACTCCGCGATGAACGTCGCAGCGCCCCCGTACTCGCCGCCCGCGGAGAAGCCCTGCACCAGCCGCGCGGCGACGACCAGGACGGGAGCCAGGGCTCCCGCGGTCTGGTAGGAGGGGAACAGTCCGATCGCGAACGTCGACCCGGACATCAGAATAATGGTGGTGGCCAGCACTTTCTGCCTGCCGACCCGATCCCCGAGCGGCCCGAACACGAACCCGCCGAACGGCCGCGCGACGAACGCGACCGCCAGCACCGCGAAGGTGCCGAGCACATTTTCGGTCGGTGTGGCGGCGTTGAAGAATACGGCCCCGAGGATGGCGGGCATAAAGCCGAACACCCCGAAGTCGTACCACTCGATGCAATTGCCCATAGCCGACGCCGCGACGGCTTTGCGGACAGCTTTCTGGTCTGGCTGGGTCCCCGACTCATCCATTGGGGCGAGGGTAGTGCCGCCCCGGCAATACCGCTACAGACGATTCTCCGCGCGTATTCCGTCCACTGTGTTCCCTGCTCAACCTGGCATAAAGCGACGCGCGTCAATGATTTGATTGTTCAACAAGTGATCGAGTGAACGGGTCGGCTGGCCGCCGAGGGCGACCAGCCGACCGTGCCCTAGTTCGCCTCCGCGGACATGGCCTGCCACTGGTCCCACGGCACGGCCCAGTCGTAGTAGTCGCCGTCCGCCGCGCCAAGCTGCTGGGTGCTTCCGGTGATCTCCACCGGGTCGCCCGGCAGCACGGTGTCGTAGTAGATCTTCGCATTCGCGGGCGAGAGGTTGACGCAGCCGTGGGAGACGTTGCGCTTGCCCTGGTGCGGGATCGACGGCGCGTAGCCGTGCACGAACTCGCCGTTGTTCGAGATCCGCACCGCCCACGGGACGACGACGTTCTCGTAGTTGTACTTCGGGTTGGTCATGCCGTAGCTCGCGTGTTTGCTCATGACCACGTGCGTGCCGCTCTTGGTGACCCGCCCCGGGTCGGTTTCCAGGCCGAAGCTGGCCGGGAAGTCGTGGGTCTGCACGCCGTCGGTGATGACGAGCATGCGGTGGGTCTGGGTGTCGGCCTTGACGACCTGGTGGCGGCCGATGGCGAAGGTCGAGGTGACGTCGTCGCGGCCGTAGGCGCCGCCGCCCAGCGGCATGCCGTAGATGTCGGCGGTCACCGTCACCGCGGTGCCGGGCTTCCAGTACTCCTTCGGCCGCCAGTGGACGCGGCGGTCGTCCAGCCACGCCCACGCGCCCTCGGTCGCCGGGGTCGTGGCGACCTTGAGGGCCCGCTGAGCGCTGAGCCGGTCCTTGACGGGGGCGTCGAAGGTGACCGCGATGGGCATCGCGATGCCGTAGGTCTGGCCGTCGCCGGTGTTGAGGCTGGCCTTGACCTGGCTCTTGGGCTTGACCGTGGTGAAGGAGCCGCTGACCGCGGTGGTGGCGCCGTCCGCGCCGATCGCGGCGCCGGACCAGGTGTAGGTCTTGCCGTAGCCGAGGTCTTCGGCGACGGTCCATGTCCGGTTGTCCTCGCTGAGGGCGCCCTTGACCTTCTTGCCGTCCGGGTTGGTCAGGGTGACGGTTTGCAGGACGCCGTCGGCCACGGTGACCGAGGCCGGGGCGCCGGGGCTGACGTCCGTCGCGCCCGCCGCCGGGGTCGTGGTGACCTTGGCCGGTGCGGCGGCCTGGGCCACGGGAACGCCCGCGGCTTCGGCTCCGCCGGTGGTGCAGCCGGTGAGCGCGAGCGTGGCGACGAGGCCCGCCCCGAGTAGCGCGACCGGGAGCGAGCGACGTCCCGTGCGTCTGCGCTTGTCCATCGTGCTTCCTTTCCCCCACAACCGAGTGACCCCCCTATCGACGCTGTGGCGGCCTGTGACGTTGGCCGAGAACTGCGGTGAGCCGCATCACAATTACTGGAAAGCGGGGGTGAGTTCGGAGAGCGATCCGGTCGCTTCGGAGCGTGCCGATTGACATCACCCGCTTGGGCTAGCCGAGCGCCCATCAGGCAGTAGTGCGCGTCCGACTGAGCCGATAGTCTTTCCCTTGCAGGCCGTAGTTTCTGTGTTCGTGCTATTCACGCTCGCGGAACGACAACGCGGGCGCGCTGCTTTTCCGCTGCAGTGGGCGGAGGCATCGCCCGAAGGCGGCCCGGGGTTGCACGGTGTAACCCCAAGCTCCTGCGATGGAGGCAGGTTTATGGCACAGGGCACTGTCAAGTGGTTCAACTCCGAGAAGGGCTTCGGCTTCATCGCGCAGGACAACGGCGGCGCCGATGTCTTCGTGCACTACTCGGAGATTCAGGCCAAGGGTTTCCGCACCCTTGAGGAAAACCAGCGGGTCGAGTTCGAGGTCGGCCAGGGCACCAAGGGCCCGCAGGCCACGAACGTCATTCCGCTGTAAGCCAGAACACACAAGAGCCCCGGCCGCTCGGCCGGGGCTCTTGTGTTCGGGTTGTGGTGGGTCGGCTGCGGTCGGTCGGGGCAACGCGGGAGCGCTCAGGAACGCTGAAGCTGCTGGGCTTCCCACTCCAGGCGCTGCATGACCCATTCCTGGGCCAGCGCCATCGGCGAGGTCTGCCGGTAGGCGGCCAGTTCGCGGAGTTGCTCGTTGGCCACCAGGGAGAGCCGGAGCTGGTAGACCTCGGCGCCGCCGAAGCGGCGGCCGGAGCCGGTGGTCTCCGCGTCGCCCTCGGGGGCGAGCGCGGCCAGGTACGACTCAAGCTCGTCGTCGGGCAGGGCGTCCTCGGCCTGCTCACGCTGCGGGTTGCGGTGGCGTCCCGGGTTGGTGCCGACCGTCTTGAGGTCGGTGCGGCTGCGTCCGAAAGAGGGAAAAGGCACCCGCACACGATAACGAACAGGTCGCGGTCCGGCAGCGCCTGTGACTCGGGGCACAGCGCACGATCGCGTTACGTCCGGATGACCTGCGAAGACCCTGCCATGGACACGGAGAGGCCCCCGCGCCAGGGGGAGGAACGCGGGGGCCGGAGGGGATCTCCACAGGCGCTGACCGGGGGTGTGTCAGCAACTTGATTGTTGCACGTGCACGAGGCCCGCGGGAGGGGCTGCGGCGGAAAAATCGATGGAAATGTTCACCTGATGTTCTTCTTGCGCCGTGGGCGTTTCACCGCTATACGCCTACCCCGTCGCGGTGGCGCGGAAACCGCGCAGCCGGAGGCTGTTCGACACCACGAACACGCTCGACAGCGCCATCGCCGCCCCGGCGATCATCGGATTGAGCAGCCCGAACGCCGCCAGCGGGATACCGACCACGTTGTAGGCGAACGCCCAGAACAGGTTGCTCTTGATCGTGGCCAGCGTGCGCCGCGACAGCCGGATCGCGTCCGCGGCCAGCCGCAGGTCGCCGCGCACCAGGGTCAGGTCGCCCGCCTCGATCGCGGCGTCCGAGCCGGTGCCCATCGACAGGCCCAGGTCGGCCGCGGCCAGCGCCGGGGCGTCGTTGACGCCGTCGCCGACCATCGCCACGACCTCGCCATCGGCCTGGAGCCGCCGCACGGCGGCCACCTTCTCCTCGGGCAGCACCTCGGCGATCACGTCGGTGATGCCGACCTCGGCCGCCACCGCCCGCGCCACCGCCTCGTTGTCGCCCGTCAGCAACACCGGCCGCAAGCCGAGCGCGCGCAGCCTGGCGACGGCCTCGGCGCTGGTCGGCTTCACCGTGTCGGCGACCGCGACCAGCCCCAGAGCCTTCCCACCCGCTCCGGCCGCGATCACCGTGCGGCCCGCCGCCTCGGCCGCGGCCTGCGCCTCGACCAGCGGTTCGGGCAGCTCGACGCCGTGCTCGGCGAGCAGCCGCGGCCTGCCGACCACCACCGCCTCGCCGTCCACCGTGCCGGTGACGCCCAGGCCCTCGGCGTTGCGGAAGCCGTCCACCGCGGGCAGGTCGGGCGCCTCCTGGGCCGCGTGCGCCGCGATGGCCACCGCGATCGGGTGCTCGGAGGCCGACTCGACGGCCCCGACCAGCCGCAGCAGCCGCTCCGGGGTGACGCCGTCGGCGGGGATCACGTCCACGACCGCCATCCGGCCGGTGGTGACCGTGCCGGTCTTGTCCAGCACGACCGTGGTGACCCGCCGGGTCGACTCCAGCACCTCGGGGCCCTTGACCAGGATGCCCAGCTGCGCGCCGCGGCCGGTGCCGACCAGCAGCGCCGTGGGCGTGGCCAGCCCGAGCGCGCACGGGCAGGCGATCACCAGCACCGCGACCGCCGCGGTGACGGCGGCGTCCGCGCCCGCGCCGGTGACCAGCCAGCCCGCCAGGGTCAGCGCCGCGAGTCCCAGGACGATCGGGACGAACACCGCCGAGATCCGGTCGGCGAGCCGCTGGACCTCGGCCTTGCCGGTCTGCGCCTGCTCGACCAGCCGGGCCATCTGCGCGAGCTGGGTGTCCGCGCCGACTCGGGCCGCCCGGATCACCAACCGGCCGCTGGCGTTGACCGTGCCGCCGACCACCGAGTCCCCGGGGCCCACCTCGACGGGCGCCGACTCGCCCGTGACCAGCGACCGGTCGACCGCGGACGCGCCCTCCTCGACCACCCCGTCGGTGGCGATCTTCTCGCCCGGCCGGGCCAGGAACAGGTCGCCGACCCGCAGCTCGGCGACCGGGACCCGCCGCTCAACGCCGTCGCGCAGGACGGCGACGTCCTTGGCGCCCAGCGCGAGCAGCGCCCGCAGCGCCGCGCCCGCCCGCCGCTTCGACCTGGCCTCCAGCCAGCGGCCGAGCAGCAAAAACGTGGTCACGCCCACGGCGACCTCGAAGTAGACGTCCGCGGTCGCGTGCCCCTCGGCGGGCAGCAGGCTGAACTCGTGGCGCAGCCCGACCGCCCCCGCGCCGCCGAACAGCAGCGCGTAGACCGACCACAGGAACGCCACGGTGACGCCCATCGACACCAGCGTGTCCATGCTCGCCGAGCCGTGCCGCAGGTTCACCGCCGCGGCCCGGTGGAACGGCCACGCGCACACCAAGATCACGACGTAGGACAGCGCGAGCGCCGTCCACTGCCAGGTGGGGAACTGCCAGGCGGGGACCATCGAGACCGCGACCACCGGGGCGCTGAGCACGGCGGAGATCGCGAACCGCAGCCGCAGCTCGTCGGCGCGTGCGTCGGCTTCGCGGTCGTCGTCCTCGGCGGGCTCCGGCTCGGCGCGGACCGGGCTGGCCGCGTACCCGGCGCCCACCACGGCGGTGACCAGCGTGTCGGTCGGGAACCCGGGCGGCACCTCGACGGTGGCGCGCTCGGTCGCGTAGTTGACCGTCGCGCGCACCCCGTCGAGCTTGTTGAGCTTGCGCTCCACCCGGCCCGCGCAGGCCGCGCAGGTCATCCCGCCGATGGCCAGCTCCACCGTCTCCGGGGCGCGTTCGATGGTCGTCATCGCGGTCCTCTAGTTGGCGAGCTGGTACCCGGCCTCGGTCACCGCTGCGGCGACCTCGTCCCGGTTCAGCTCGGTTGTGCTGGTCACGGTGACCGCGCCGGTCTTGAGGTCGACGTCGATCGCGGAGACGCCCTCGATGTCGGACAGCTCCTCGGTGACCGAGCTGACGCAGTGGCCGCAGGTCATGCCGCTGACGGTGTAGACGGTCTGCAGAGACACGGGTGTTCCCTTCGGTGGTGCTTGATCTTGTTGTGGCCGGTGGGTGGCGGCCGGGCGCGGCGTCAGGACTTCACGAGCCGGGCGATCGCGTCGGCGGCCTCGCGGACCTTCGCCGCGGCCGCCTCGTCGCTCTGCCGGGCGGCGTCCACCACGCAGCCGGCCATGTGCTCCTCCAGCAGTTCCAGCGCGAACGCCTGGAGGGCCTTGGTCGCGGCCGAGACCTGGGTGAGCACGTCGATGCAGTAGGCGTCCTCGTCGACCATCCGCTGCAGGCCCCGCACCTGTCCCTCGACCCGGCGTAACCGCCGCTGGTGGGACTCCTTCTTGGCGCTGGGGGTACCCGGGGGCGCGTGCTCCATGCCGTCGACCATACCCTTAGGGGGTAGGGGTTGCGCAAACGGAGTGTGCCGAGTCATACCCGATGCCGCCGTTCGGGTGAGCGGACAGCCGGTGAACTCCTGGCGACTCCTCGCTCGCATCGGGAAAACCGGTCACGTACCGCTACCTACCGTGGAATGCGGTTCACCCTGCGGGGGGCTGTGACCGCGGCGCGATCTCTCATAGCCTCACGCCAAACAAAGCCGGGGAGGCACGATGAGCGAGCTTGCGAGCGAACGATCAGCACAGTGCGTAGGCGCGCGAGGCCACCGACCTTGTGAGGTGGCCCAATGAGCGGGTCACTCGAAGTGCGGAGTTTTCTTCTGCAGCAAGACAGCCTCGGAACGTCGGGGCAGTTCTCCTCGGGCGTCCCCACTCCACGCTCGGGCGACACCAGTCGCGTCTCCGAGGAGCAGGTGCGCCGCGCCCGCCTCGCGGTGGCCCGCGGCGCGCACAGCGCCGAGGACTGCCGCGAACTGCTCGAAATGCTCGGCCTGGTCGACGGCGACGACGGCATCCCCGCCGTCTGCCGCTGACCGCGAGCACGCCGCAGCCGCGTGAGGACACCGCCGTCCTCACCGGTCGTTCACCGGCGCGCGCACGAGCCATCCCCGTCCGCTGGGCGACCGCCCCGGCCGTCGCCCACCCACCCAGCCCGCGACCCCCGCTCGGTGCCCCGAGCGGGGGTCGCATCACGTTCCGGCCGCCCCGCGGTGATCGAACCCGGCGTTTGCCCAGCTCACAGCGGTTATGGCCCCCCCGTTTTGGCGGATCACCCGCCGTGCCCTAAGCTACACATGCTCCCAGCGAAACCGAGCGGTCAGCGGTAGACCTGGAAGCGCGGTCGATCGGTTCGCCCGGAATTGGTCGGGCTCCCATCGTCTAGCGGCCTAGGACTCCGCCCTTTCAAGGCGGCAGCGCGGGTTCGAATCCCGTTGGGAGCACGGAAGACAGCAGTAGCAAGGCCCTGTGGCGCAGTTGGTTAGCGCGTCGCCCTGTCACGGCGAAGGTCGCGGGTTCGAGTCCCGTCAGGGTCGCTCGCTTTGGCGTCCCCTTGCCCACGGAAAGCGTGGGCTGGGGCGCTCGCCGAGCGCATCGGGGGAGCGACCCCCCCGAACCCCCCACGGTGCGAGTTCCACCGGAACCAGCGTGGTTCGGTGTGGAGACACCAACGGGGTTGGGCCAGGTAGCTCAGTTGGTACGAGCGACCGCCTGAAAAGCGGTAGGTCGGCGGTTCGACCCCGCCCCTGGCCACAACAGCAATCTGTGTAACTTGTAAGAACGGTCCTTCCTGATGGGAGGGCCGTTTTTGTTTTGTTTGTTTGGGGAGAGTGCTAATAAATGGTTGTTGTGTGGTTGGGGCGTGATGGGGTGGTGTTGGAATAGTTGAAGGGGGGCGGGGTATTGGGGAGTGATGTATTTGTGGGTGGCTGGAATTGTGTTTGTGGGGCGTGGAGTGGCTTGCCTTAGGTGTGTTGGTGGAGGGCGGCTGGGGAGTGGTTCTGGGGGTGCTGGGTGGGGCTGGTGGGCGGGGTGCGGGGGGTGGTTTTTGGGTGGTGTGATCAAGGGCACAGTTTGAAGTGGGTGGTGGTGGGTGGGTGGCAGCAAGCTGTCTGCGGGGGCGTGGGGGTCTGGAACGAGACAGGTGCAGGTGGTGGGGGTGAAAGGGGTGGGCTGGGGGGAGAGTGGCCGCGAATGGACTAAGGGGGGTGCGGCTGGATGGGGGCGGTGGGGGAAGTGGGGGATTGGGAAGATCGACGGTTGCGAACTATCCGGAAGCGTTAAAGGTGTTCCGCCGTTTGGTCGTGTGTTTGTGCGTGTGGTGACAGTTTTGACTGTCTTGTTCGGACTGTCGCAAGTGATGGGTGGGGGCGTGTTTACCTGCGGTTCTTGGGGGTGGTGGGGGCCGCTAGTGGTGGCTGAATGGCTACGGAACGTGTAGCCGGTTACCTGCTGACGGGCTATCTACTCGGTCGGGTTACGCGAAAACTAACCCTCCGTGTAACAAGGCCGGGGAGGGGAGCGAATCAGCTATCGCAGCCACGCCCCGGGCACACCGCCCGGACGGGCTGGCTCACCAAGACAAATGACCAAGGCGAGGGCTCTCGGGGATGCCCCGCGACGTGCATGCCCGATCCGGCCCGAACCAGGGGATACACGATGCGTGACCAAATTGGGTTACCGCGCCGAAGAACGACCATGTGGCAGCCGCCGACGAGCGCGCGCCGCGGTCGGGCGCCACAACGGGCGCTGCCCGTAGGGGAGCCGTCCTTTCCGCCGGTGGCGGACTGGGAGCCGCGCTACCGGCTCAGCGTCATTATCGCCGACCTGTTCGCGATCCTGTTCGGGGTGCTGGCGGTCGGCGGATTCGTCGGCGGCCGGGTCGACCCCGGCGGGCCGCTGGTCCGCGGCGTGACCGTGGTGACCTTCGCGGTGCTGGTCGGCGCGCTGATGGTCAACCGGGCGTGGAACGTCGCGGTGCTCGGCCAAGGTGCCGAGGAGTTCCGCAGGCTCGGGCGCGGGTTCGTCGCCGCGGGCGTCGTGCTCGCGCTCGGCGGGCTGCTCTTCGACATCGCGAGCATGCGCCCCTGGGTGTTCGTCGTGCTCCCCGCGACAGCCCTGGTCGCGTTCCCGCTGCGCTACGCGCTGCGGCAGGGCCTGCACCGGGCCCGCCGCGACGGCCACTGCCTGCTGCCGGTGCTGGCCGCGGGCAGCGTCGACACCGTGCGCGACCTGATCACCCGCACCCGAGGCGCGTCGCACCTGGGCTGGCGCGTCGACGCGGTCTGCACCGCCGACGGGCTCGGCGAGGGCGTCACCGAACTGGAAGGCGTGTCGGTCGTCGGCACCCTGCACGACCTCGCCACGCACGCCCGCCGCGGCGGCTACCGCATCGTCGCGGTCACCCCCGACCAGTACTGGACGCCCAAGCGGCTGCAACAACTGGCCTGGCGGCTGGAAGGCAGTGGCGCGGAGATGGTCGTCGCTCCGGTGCTGATGGAGGTCGCCGGTCCCCGGCTGCACGTCGACGGCGTGCTCGGGATGCCGCTGCTGCGGGTCTCCGCCCCCTCGTTCACCGGGGTGCGGCGCGTGGTCAAGGACGTCGTGGACAAGGTGGGCTCCGGCCTGCTGATCACGCTGCTGGCGCCGCTGATGCTGATGGTGGCGCTGGCGATCGCGGTCGACAGCCGCGGCCCGGTGTTCTACAAGCAGCGCAGGGTCGGCAAGGACGGCCGCGAGTTCACCATCATCAAGTTCCGCACCATGGTCACCGGCGCGCACAAGATGGTCACCGACCTCGCCGAGCAGAACGAAGGCGCGGGCCTGCTGTTCAAAATGCGCAAGGACCCCAGGGTGACCCGGGTCGGCGCGATCCTGCGCCGCTACTCCATCGACGAGCTCCCGCAGCTGTTCAACGTGCTCGCCGGGCCCATGTCGCTGGTCGGGCCGCGGCCGCCGCTGCCGGAGGAAAGCGCCCGCTACGCCCCGGACGTGCGGCGGCGGCTGCTGGTCAAGCCGGGGCTGACCGGGCTGTGGCAGGTCAGCGGGCGCAGCGACCTGCCGTGGGAGGAAGCGGTGCGGCTCGACCTGCGCTACGTCGAGGACTGGTCGCTCGCGCTGGACGCGGTGATCCTCTGGAAGACATTCCGGGCCGTGTTCAGCGGCCACGGCGCTTACTGATTTCTTTTCAGGCTTTTACGAGAGGGATAGCAGCGTGGGAACCATCGGGCTTGCCGTCATCGGCGCGGGATACTGGGGGCCTAATCTCGTGCGCAACGCGCAGGCCACCGAGGGCCTGCGCCTGGAATACCTGTGCGACCTCGACGCCGACCGTGCCCGCCGCGTCCTCGGCGACTACTCGACGGTGCGCGTGTCGAACTCGCTGGACGAGGTGCTGGCCGACCCGGCGGTGCAGGCCGTCGCCATCGCCACCCCGGCCAAGACCCACCTCGCGGTGGCCATGGCCGCGCTGGAGGCGGGCAAGCACGTCCTGGTGGAAAAGCCGTTGGCGGCAACCTATGCCGAGGGCAGGCAGCTTGTGGACGCCGCCGACGCGCGCGGTCTGACGCTGATGCTCGACCACACCTACTGCTACACCCCGGCCGTGGCGCACCTGCGCGAGCTGGTGCGCGGCGGCGGCATCGGCGCGGTGCAGTACCTGGACTCGGTGCGGATCAACCTGGGCCTGGTCCAGCCCGATGTGGACGTGCTGTGGGACCTCGCGCCGCACGACCTGTCGATCTTCCTGTCGATCCTGCCCGACGACGTGGCGCCGCTCGCGGTCGCCGCGCACGGGTCGGACCCGATCGGCGCCGGCCACGCCTGCGTGGCGCACCTGACGATCCAGCTCACCGGCGGCGCGATGGCGCACGTGCACGTGAACTGGTTGTCCCCCACCAAGATCCGCACGATGGTCATCGGCGGCTCGGCGCGCACGGTCGTCTGGGACGACCTCAACCCGACGCAGCGGCTGTCGGTCTACGACCGCGGCGTCGACCGCTCGGTGCCCGGCGACCTCGGCGCGGAGAAGCGCGCGCAGACCATCGTGTCGTACCGCACCGGGGACATGGTCGCCCCCGCGCTGCCGGAGAAGGAGGCGCTGCGCGCGGTCATGGCCGAGTTCCACGCCTCGATCACCGAAGGGCGCGCGCCGCTCACCGACGGCCGCTCGGGGTTGCAGGTTCTGTCCATTTTGGAGGCCGCGTCGGCGAGCCTCGCCCAGGGTGGGGCGTTCCTGCCCGTTCTCGGCGCCGATTTCCGTGAAGGGGTAAAGGCATGAGTGGCCAGCCGATTGAGGGGCAGCGGGCCCTGGTGACCGGTGGGGCGGGCACCATCGGCTCGGCGGTGGTGGACCAGCTTGTCGCGGCGGGCGCCGCCGAGGTGGTCGTGCTCGACAACTTCGTGCGCGGTCGTCGGCAGAACCTGGCCCAAGCCGACGCCAGCGGCAGGCTGCGGGTGGTCGAAGGCGACATCAACGACCGGGCGCTGGTCGCGGAGCTGAGCAAGGGCACCGACCTGGTGTTCCACCTCGCCGCGATCCGCATCACCCAGTGCGCAGAAGAACCGCGGCTGGCGTTGGAATGCTTGGTGGACGGGACGTTCACGGTCATCGAGGCGGCGGCGGACGCTGGGGTGAAGAAGGTGATCGCGTCGTCGTCGGCGTCGGTCTACGGGCTCGCGGAGACCTTCCCGACCGACGAGCGGCACCACCCGTACAACAACGACACCTTCTACGGCGCGGCGAAAGCGTTCAACGAGGGCATGTTGCGCAGCTTCAAGGCGATGCGCGACCTGGACTACGTGGCGCTGCGGTACTTCAACGTCTACGGGCCGCGCATGGACGTGCACGGCCTCTACACCGAGGTGCTGATCCGCTGGATGGAGCGGATCGTCGACGGCAATGCCCCGCTGATCTTCGGCGACGGCGCGCAGACGATGGACTTCGTGCACGTGCACGACATCGCCCGCGCCAACCTCCTCGCCGCCCGCGCGGACGTCACCGACACCGTCTACAACATCGCCAGCTCCCAGGAGACCAGCCTGCTGGAACTGGCCCAGGCGCTGCTCGGCGCGATGGACTCCGACCTCGGCGTCGAGCACGGCCCCGAGCGCAAGGTCAACGGCGTCACCCGGCGGCTGGCCGACATCGGCGCGGCGGAGCGGGAACTGGGCTGGCGGCCGGAGATCAAGCTGGACGACGGCCTGCGCGGGCTGGTCGAGTGGTGGCGCGGGGAGAAGCAGGCGTGAACATCCCGGTCATGAAGCCGTTTCTCGGCGAGGAAGAAGCCCTCGCCGTGGCCGAGGCCGTGCGCTCCGGCTGGGTCGCGCAGGGTCCCCGGGTGGCGGCGTTCGAAGAAGCGTTCGCCGCGCGGGTCGGGGCTGAGCACGGGGTGGCGGTGTCGAGCTGCACGACCGCGCTGCACCTGTGCCTGCACCTGCTCGGCGTCGGCCCCGGCGACGAGGTCGTCGCGCCGTCGCTGTCGTTCATCGCGACCGCCAACGCGATCCGCTACTGCGGGGCCACGCCGGTGTTCGCCGACGTCGACCCGGTCACCGGCAACCTGACCGGCAGCACCGTTGCCGAGGTGGTCACGCCGCGCACCAAGGCGGTGCTGGTCGTGCACCAGGGCGGGGTGCCAGCGGACGTCAACGCGATCCGCATCGCGGTTGGCGACGTTCCGGTGGTCGAGGACGCCGCGTGCGCCGCCGGGTCCACTGTGTACGGTCGGCCGGTGGGGACGGGCGCGCTGCTGGCGGCCTGGTCGTTCCATCCGCGCAAGCTGCTCACCACCGGCGAGGGCGGCATGGTCACCACCGACGACGCCGACTGGGCCGCGCGGCTGCGCAGGCTGCGCGAGCACGGCATGAGCATGTCGGCCGCCGACCGGCACGCCGCGGGCGGCGCGGTGGTCGAGTCCTATGTGGAGACCGCGTTCAACTACCGGATGACCGACATCCAGGCGGCCATGGGGTTGGTGCAGCTGCGCAAGCTCGACGGCATCGTGGAACAGCGCCGCGAGCTGGCCGCCCGCTACCACGAGATGCTGGCCCCGATGGGGCTGCGCGCGGTGACCGACCCGGCGCACGGAACCACGAACTACCAGTCGTTCTGGGTCGCGCTGCCCGAGGGCGCGCCGCCGCTGGCCGAGGTGCTGGCCCGGCTCGCCGCGTCCGGGGTGTCCGC
The DNA here is from genome assembly GCF_055586285.1 of Actinokineospora sp. NPDC051303. Lineage (NCBI taxonomy): Bacteria > Bacillati > Actinomycetota > Actinomycetes > Pseudonocardiales > Pseudonocardiaceae > Actinokineospora > Actinokineospora sp. NPDC051303. The sequence continues at coordinate 150,366 of NZ_JBVJIN010000011.1, read as the reverse complement.
GCGGCGCGGGATCATGGCCGCGCACCTTGAGCCCGCCTACGCGGGCCACCCGCACGGGCCGCTGCCCGCGACCGAGGACCTGGCCCGCCGGTCGCTGATCCTGCCGCTGCACCACGAGTTGACCAACGCCGACCAGCGGCGCGTCGTCGGCGCGCTGGCCCAGGCCATCGAGCTGGTGACATCGTGAGCGAGCTTGCGAGCGAACCATTGACACAGCGCACCCGCCCGGTCGCGGTTGTCATCGTGACCTACAACAGCGCCGAGGTGATCGGCGACTGCCTGCGCGCCCTGCCCGCCGCCCTCGATGGCGTGGCCGACGCGCGGGTGATCGTGGTCGACAACGCCTCCACCGACGGCACCGCCGAGGTGGTGGCCGCGACCGACCCGGCGGCCAAAATCGTGGCGCGGGCGGGGAACGACGGGTTCGCCGCCGGGGTCAACGCGGGCGTCGCGCACGCGCTGGGCTGCGACGTGCTGGTGCTCAACGCCGACATCCGGCTCTCGCCCGGCTCGGTCGCCACGCTGCGCGCCGCGGTCGGCCCGGGGGTCGGTGTCGTCGTGCCGCGACTGACCGATGTGGACGGACGCGTGCAGCACTCGCTGCGCCGCGCGCCGACTGTGGCGCGGTCGGTGGGCGAGGCCGTGCTCGGCGGCGCCCGCGCGGGCCGGATCGCCGCCCTCGGCGAGACCGTGACCAACCCGGCCGCCTACGAGCGCGCCCGCACCGTCGACTGGGCGACCGGCGCGGCCTGGCTGGTCACCCGCGACTGCCTCGAAGCCGTGGGACCGCTGGAGGAGCGCTACCTGCTCTACTCGGAGGAAACCGACTTCATGCTCCGCGCCGGGGCCGCCGGTTTCGGCACCCGCTACGAGCCTGCCGCGCACGCGGTGCACCTGGGCGGCGAGGTGCTGACCTCGCCGCGGCTGTGGTCGCTGCTGGTGACCAACAAGGTTCGCCTGCACCGCGAGCGGCACGGCCGGGGCGCGGCGGCGCTGATGTGGCTGGCCGCGGTGCTCAACAACCTCCCGCGCGCGGTGCGCGGATCGGCGACCGCGCGGCACCGGGCCGCGCTGCGCGGCCTGCTGCGCCAGCGCCGCTGGCCGGAGCCACTGTCCACACCGGACCGTAACGCGCCGCCGTACGTGTGCTTCTCGGCGCAGGACTGGTGGTACCACAACCAGGCGCACTCCGACTTCCAGCTCATGCGCCGGGTCGCGGAGCATCGCAAGGTCTTGCTGGTCAACAGCATCGGCCTGCGGATGCCGACCCCGGGTAAGAGCACCCAGTTCCTGCGCCGCATCGCCCGCAAGGCGGGCAGCGTCGCCAAGCTGGTGCGCCGCCCGCTGCCGGACGTGCCCGGCTACCACGTGATGACCCCGCTGCCGATCCCCTTCTACGGCAGCGCCTGGGTGCGCAGGCTCAACGCGACCCTGGTGCGCGCGCAGGTCCGCGCGGTGTGCGCGGTGCTGCGGATGCGCGCCCCGGTCATCGTCGCCACCATCCCCACCGCGTGGGACGTGGTGGAGCCGATGCGGCGCCGGGGCTTGCTGTTCAACCGCTCCGACCGGCACTCCGCGTTCCCCGAGGCCGACCAGGGCACGATCGCGGCGCTGGAGGACAAACTGCTCACCGGGTCGGACCACGTGCTCTACGTGAGCCGCGAGCTGCAAGCGGAAGAGGCCGCGTCGACCGGAGACCGCGCGTACTTCCTCGACCACGGCGTTGACCTGCGGCACTTCCGCCGCCGCGACACGCTGCCCGCCGATCTCGCGGAGATCCCCGGGCCGCGCATCGGGTTCTTTGGCAGCCTGGACGACTACCTGGTCGACTTCGACCTGCTGGAACGACTCGCGGCCGAGTTCCCCGAGGCGTCGCTGGTGCTCATCGGCGACGCGACGCTGAGCATGGAGCGGTTCGCCAAGTACCCGAACGTGCACTGGCTCGGCTTCCGGCCCTACGCCGAGATCCCCGCCTACGGCACCGGGTTCGACGTGGCGATCATGCCGTGGCTGGACAACGACTGGATCAAGCACGCGAACCCGATCAAACTCAAGGAGTACCTCGCGCTCGGGCTGGCCGTGGTGAGCTCGGACTTCCCCGAGATCCGCCACTACGCCGACCGGGTCCGGGTCGCCCAAGGGCACGACGCGTTCGTCGCGGCCGTCCGCGAGACCATCGCCGACGGCGGTGTGTCCACTGTGGATGAGCGGCGGGCATCGGTGCTGCCCGCGTCCTGGGACTCCCGGGCGCGGCAGCTCATGGACCTGGCTGAGGGGCAGCGGTAGCCATGTGCGGAATCGCGGGCGTGCGACGCCTGGACGGCGCCCCGGTCGACCCCGGCGTGCTCGCCGAGATGGCCAAGCGGCTGCACCACCGGGGCCCCGACGACGCGGGGACCTGGGTCGACGGCTCGACCGGGTTCGCCCACACCCGGCTGTCGATCATCGACCTCGGCGCGTCCGCCCAGCCGATGGCCAGCCACAACGGCCGCAGCCACCTGGTGTTCAACGGCGAGATCCTGAACTACCGGCAGCTTCGGTCCACACTGGACTACCCGTTCCGCACGGGCGGCGACACCGAGACCCTGGTGGCGTTGTACGAGAAGCACGGCGTCGACGGCGTGGACCGGTTGCGCGGCCAGTTCGCCTACGCGGTGGCCGACGCCGACACCGGCGAGCTGCACCTGGTGCGCGACCGGCTCGGCATCCTGCCGCTGTACTACTACGTCGATGACGAGGTGTTCGCGTTCGCCTCGGAGATCAAGGCGCTGTTCCCGGCCATCGGCGACCGCCAGGTGGATCGCGCCAGCCTGCACGACTACCTCGCGCACCGCTCGGTGCCCGCGCCGAACACGCTGATCCAGGGCGTGCGCAAGGTCCCGCAGGGGCACCGGCTGACCCTGGGCCGCGACGGCCAGGTGCGGCTGCGCGCGTACTGGCGCATCCCGACCCGGGGCGACCGCCGCGACGTCACCCCGGACGAGGCGGTGCGGCTGGTCTCCGACGCGCTCGAAGCGTCCATTGAGGACGCTCTGGTCGCCGACGTGCCGGTCGGCGCGTACCTGTCCGGCGGCATCGATTCGAGCCTGATCTGCGCGCTGACCGCCAAAGCCCGCCAGGGCGAGGGCCTGCACACGTTCTCGGCGGGCTTCGGCGACCCCCGGGTGGACGAGTTGGACTGGGCGCGCAAGGTCGCGGGCATCGTCGGCAGCGAGCACCACGAGGTCATCGTCACCGCGGAGGACTTCAAGGACTCGTGGGCGAAACTGAGCTGGCACCGCGACGCGCCGTTGTCCGAGCCAGCCGACGTCGCCGTGTTCCGGCTCGCCGAACTGGCCCGCAAGCAGGTCAAGGTCGTGCTTTCCGGCGAGGGCAGCGACGAGCTGTTCGGCGGCTACCCCAAGTACCGCTTCGCCAACGCCACCCGCTGGGCTGGGCTGGTGCCCGCGCCCGTGCGTGGCGCCCTGCTGCCCCGGTTGGAACGCGCGCTGCCCGCGTCCCGCGCCCGCCTTGGCGTCGCGGTCCGGGCGATGGCCGAAGCCAGCGCGGCGGAACGGATGCGCGGCTGGTTCGCGCCGTTCACCGAACGGGAGCGCGCCGGCCTGCTCGGCGGACCCGCCGTGCGCAGTGCGATCGAGCCCTACCGGGACGGGCGGGGCGACGCGCTGCGCCGGATGCTCTACGCCGACTCGCACGCCTGGCTCGCCGACAACCTGCTGGAGCGCGGCGATCGCATGTCCATGGCCGCGTCCCTGGAACTGCGCCCGCCGTTCCTCGACCACCGGCTCGTGGAACTGGCGTTTTCCCTGCCCAGCTCGGTGAAGGTGCGCGGCGGCACGACCAAGTGGGTGGTCAAGGAGGTCGCCCGCAAGCACCTGCCGGACGACGTGGTGGACCGCGCCAAGTCCGGCTTCAAGGTCCCGCTCGACGCCTGGTTCCGCGACGGCCTGCGCGACATGGCCAACGACCTGCTCACCGGGCCGTCCTCGTTCGTCGCCGACATCCTCGACCCCGGCGCGGTCCGCACCCTGCTCGCCGAGCACGCCGCGGGCACCCGCAACGAGCAGCCCCGGCTGTGGACGTTGCTGTCGCTGGAGGTCTGGCACCGCGAAGTGGCCCGCTCATGAGCCGCCCCCTGCTCCTGGTGGGCGCTGGCGGGCTGGCCAGGGAAGTCCTCGCCGCGGCCCGCGCGCTCCCGGAAGCCTTCAAGCCCATCGGGATGCTTGACGACGACCCCGGCCGCCATGGGTCCGAAGTGGACGGTGTGCCGGTGTTCGGCCCGACGGAGCTGGTGCACGAGCACACCGACGCCGTCGTGCTGGTGTGCGTGGCGTCCCCAGCCCGGCCCGACGGCCGGGCGAACCTGGTGCGCAAGCTGGCGCTGCCGCCCGAGCGCTACGCCACGCTGGTCCACCCGATGGCCTCGGTCGCGCCCGGCGTCACCTTCGGCGAGGGTGCCGTGCTGCTCGCCGGGGTCGTCGTCACCGCGCCGCAGCGCGTCGGCGCGCACGTGGTCGTCATGCCGCACGCGCTGTTCACCCACGACGACGTCATCGGCGACTTCGTCACCTGCGCCGGTCGCGCCACCCTCTCCGGCGATGTGACCGTCGCGCAGTCGGCGTACCTCGGCGCGGGGTGCGTCATCCGGCAGGGTGTCCACATTGGAGCGAAGGCTGTTGTCGGCATGGGCGCGGTGGTGCTGCGCGACGTGCCAGATGGCCAAACCTGGGCAGGCGTGCCCGCCCGAGAACTCAGCACGTCCCGCGAGGAGTAGACATGAGCATCCCCCTGGTCGACCTGGCCGCCCAGCACGCCGCCGTGGCCGACGAGGTCGCCGAGGGCTGGGCGCAGGTGCTGGCGAAGACCGCGTTCGTCGGCGGCCCGCAGGTCGCCGAGTTCGAGGCTTCCTATGCCCGGTACGCGGGCGTCGAGCACTGCGTCGGCGTCGGCAACGGCACCGACGCGCTGGAGTTCGCCCTGCGCGCGCTGGGCGTCGGCCCTGGCGACGAGTGCGTCGTGCCAGCCAACACCTTCATCGCCACCGCCGAAGCCGTCGCCCGCACCGGTGCCACCCCGGTCCTGGTCGACTGCGACGACGACACGGCGCTGATCGATGTCGCCGCCGCGGCCGAAGCCGTGACCGCGCGCACCCGCGCGGTGCTGCCGGTCGACCTCTACGGTCAGGTCGCGCCGATCGAGAAGCTGCGCGCGGCGCTGCCCGCCGAGGTCGCCATCGTGGAGGACGGCGCGCAGTCCCAGGGCGCGACCCGGCACGGCCAGGCCGCCGGTTCGTTCGGCGACATCGCCGCCACCAGCTTCTACCCCGGCAAGAACCTCGGCGCCTACGGCGACGGCGGCGCGGTCACCACCGCCCGCGCTGACCTCGCCGAGCGGGTCCGGCTGCTCGGCGCGCACGGCTCGCCGCGCAAGTACGAGCACCCGGTGCTCGGGTTCAACAGCAGGCTCGACACGCTGCAAGCCGTGGTGCTGTCGGCGAAGCTGCGCAGGCTCGACGGCTGGAACGCCGCCCGCCGCGCCGCCGCCGCCCGCTACGACGCGCTGCTCGCCGACATCGCCGGTGTGCGTACCCCGGTCGTCGCCGAGGGCAACGTGCCGGTGTGGCACCTGTACGTGATCCGGGTCGCCGAGCGCGACACCGTGCTCAAAGCGCTGCACGCGGCCGGAATCGGCGCGGGCATCCACTACCCGACCCCGGTGCACCTGACCGGCGCGTTCGCCGACCTCGGGCACGGCGATGGCGCGTTCCCGGTCAGCGAGCGCGTCGCGGGCGAGATCCTGTCGCTGCCGCTGTTCCCGGAAATCACGGTGGCGCAGCAGGAACGCGTGGTCTCCGTGCTGGCGGACGCGGTGTTCGCATGAGCGAGCTTGCGAGCGAATCATTGACACAGTGCGTGGGCGCGCGGGGCCACCGAACAAGTGAGGTGGCCCCATGACCGGCGTGTTCGTGCACGACAAGGGCCTCTGCGAAAGCGACCAGGTCGGCGACGGCACCCGGGTGTGGGCCTTCGCGCACGTCCTGCCCGGCGCCCGCGTCGGCCGCGACTGCAACATCTGCGACGGCGCGTTCGTGGAGACCGGAGCCACCCTCGGCGACCGGGTGACGGTCAAGAACGGGACTCTCGTCTTCGCCGGGGTCACCTGCGAGGACGAGGTCTTCCTCGGCCCCAACGTGTTGTTCACCAACGACTTCCGGCCTCGGGCGGCGATTCGCAAAGGCCCTGACCAGTTGGTGGACACCCACGTCCGGCACGGAGCCACCCTGGGCGCGGGCACGGTCGTCGTCTGCGGAGTCGACATAGGACAGTACGCGTTCGCCGCGGCGGGCTCGGTGGTCACCAAGAGCGTGCCCCCGCACGCCTTCGTCGCGGGCAACCCCGCCCGCCAGAAGGGCTGGGTCTGCGCGTGCGGCGAACGCCTGGACGAGGTGTTGCGCTGCCCCGACTGCCGCAGCGCCTACGCGCCCGCCGCGGACGGCAACGGTCTCGTCCCGGCAGGTGACACGCCCTAGCCCGCCAGCAGCAACGGCACCAGCTTCTCGATGAACGGGGTGCTGTCACCCGAGGCCGTGGTCACCCACAGCGAGGCCGGAACGTCGTCGCGCAGCAACACCTCGACCTGCTTGTTCTGCCCGCGTTTGGCTGGGCGTCCGGCGATCTTCTCGGTGAACTCGGCGCGGTTGGCGTACGGCCGCAACCAGAGCGAGACGAAAAGGTCGGCGCCGCTGCCGACCCGGCAGTTGCCGGTGAGGTCGGGCACGATGGTCAGGGTCGCGGGATCGACACCCACCGCGGCCACCGCCGCGGTGCACAGTTGCCACGCCGCCACCGGGTACGGCGCGTCGACCACCCCGCCGCGCGGCGCGGGCGGAGTCGCGATGTAGTCGATCACGCCGGTTGCGTCCTTGGCAGCGGGCAATGGGGGACTCGGCTTCGCCAGCGTCTCGACCACCTCCGCCAGGACGTCATCGACCAGCTTGGTGAAGGCGGGCGGCCGGTCCATGGTCGCCAGCGACCCGGCGGTGATCCGGAAAGTCAGGGCGTTCAGGTTGCGGCCGCTGCTGTCGTCGATGAGCGCCACGTAGCCATCGGCCTGGAACGGCGCCGCCGCCGTGACGCTGATGCGCCCCGGCCGGTCCCCGTGGCGAATGTCCCGTGGCGGCGGGGTGTCTCGGTACGGGCGCCATCCCGCGGGGTCGAAGTCCTGGGCCGTCAGCTCGACCCGCATCCGGTTCGAGGTCACCAGGCAGGCAGGCGAGCCGCCGTAGATCTCACGGCGCACCGGGCCGTGCAGTAGTTCCGACCACCGCTGCAACGGCATCGTGTGACAGATTGTCTGCGCCGCCGTCTCCTCGGGCAGATAAGTGAAATATTCGCCGGAAGCGCGCGGCACCTTCCGGATATTCTTGTCGGAAGACTCCTTGATCTCGGCTTGCGCCGACGGGATCGCGACTTGTCCGTCAGTGGTCATCGCTAGGCCCTTCACCGGTGCGGCACAGCCCGCCACCAGCAACGACGCAGCCAGAATCAGCGCGCGCTCACGCACAATCCGCCCCCCGAGATCGACTCGACGCATGATCCCACACGGCTGATGATCATGTCCGGGTATCAGGGCCACTACGATCCGTCATGCCCGTGCTGGCGTTGTGCAGTCCGCAAGGGACAGATGGTGACGCTCTGAGTCCAGGCCCACTTTTCCAGCCGCCAAGTGGGGTAACGGGGTAGGACGGTTCGGCGATGACTGGGTGATGGGAACCGCTGACGGTGTCACGCGTCCCCATTCGCAAGACCATTTCCGCAGAACATCATCACCTGCGGTCACACACCGTGGAGGCTCGGATGGACCCGGCGACGCACACCGCACGCGGTCGGAAGGCCCGCGGTCTCCGCGCGGGCCTCGCGGCACTTCTCGTCGCTGTCGGGCTTCCGGTCCTGGTCGCGTCACCCGCCTCCGCGGGGCCCTGTGACGCGCCGACGAATCCGGTGGTGTGCGAGAACTCCAAGCCGGGCACGCCGCGCGACAACTGGTTTGTCGAGAGCCACTACGGCGATATCGAGGGCTTCGCCACCGCCACCAGCGTGCAGCCCGGCGAGCGGCTCGACTTCAAGGTCAAGACGCCGAGCGCCAATTACCAGATCGACATCGTGCGCCTGGGCTATTACCAGGGCACCGGCGGCAGGCTCCAGCAGACGCTGAACCCCTCGGTGCCGCTGCCGCAGAACCAGCCGGTGTGCAAGTACGACACCAACACCGGCCTGGTCGACTGCGGCAACTGGGCGGTCTCGGCGAGCTGGTTCGTGCCCAGCACGGCTGTTCCCGGCTTCTACGTCGCCAACTTCATCCGCAACGACGGCGCGGGCGCGAGCCAGTACCCGTTCGTCGTGCGCAACGACTCGTCCACCTCCGACATCGTGGTGCAGACCTCGGACCAGACCTGGCAGGCGTACAACAAGTACGGTGACCGCGAGGGCATCAACGAGTTCAACCTCTACGAGGGCGGCTTCAGCGGCTCGCCGGACGGGCGCGCGTTCAAGGTCAGCTACAACCGGCCGTACCGCAACGCGGGCACGTCGAACTTCCTCAACGCCGAGTACCCGCTGATCCGGTTCCTCGAACGCAACGGCTACGACGTCAGCTACCTGTCCGGTGTGGACGTCACCCGCAACCCGAACCTGTTGAAGAACCACAAGGTCTACATTTCGTCGGGCCACGACGAGTACGTCAACGCCACCCAGCGCGCGGGCATCGAGGCGGCCAAGGCCGCTGGCGTCAACCTGATGTTCCTCACCGGCAACTCGATGTTCTGGAAGACCCGGTTCGAGAACTCGATCGACGGCTCAAACACCGCTCTGCGCACCATGGTCTGCTACAAGGAGACCAAGGCACCCGGCGGCGCGAAGATCGACCCGAACCCGGCCTGGACCGGCACCTGGCGCGACCCCCGGCAGTCGCCGCCCTCGGACGGCGGGCGCCCGGAGAACGCGCTGACCGGCGCCCTGTTCTTCGTCAACGGCTACCGCGCCGACGCCATTCAGGTCCCCGCGTCCTACGGCCGCAACCGCCTGTGGCGCAACACCTCCATCGCGACCGCCACCACCACGACCACGCTGCCCGCTGGCACGCTCGGCTACGAGTGGGACAGCGACCCGGACAACGGCCACCGGCCCGCGGGCTCGGTTCCGCTGTCGGACACCACGGTCACCGTGGACGACGGGCAGCTGCTGCTCGACCACGGCCACCTCTACGGCGGCGGCCCGGCCAACCACAAGCTCATCCTCTACCGCGACCAGGTCAGCAAGGCGCTGGTGTTCAACTCCGCCACCGTGCAGTGGTCCTGGGGCCTCGACGCCGACCACACCTTCCCCGCGGGCGCCCCGCCGACCGCGCCGACGAGCCCGGCGATGCAGCAGGCGACGGTCAACATGCTCGCCGACATGAGCGCGCAGCCGCGCACGCTGATGGCCGGGCTGGTCGCCGCGACCAAGAGCGCCGACACCACCGGCCCGACCGTCACGGTGTCCGCGCCCGCCAACGGCTCCACCGTCCCCGCGGGCACCCCGCGGGTGATCAGCGGCACCGCGGCCGACGTCGGCGGCGGCAAGGTCGGCTCGGTCGAGGTGTCCGTCGACGGCGGGACCACCTACCACCGCGCCACCGGCCTGGACAACTGGACCTACAACTGGACGCCGTCTGTGCTCGGCCCGGTGACCATCAAGGTCCGCGCCTCCGACGACGGCGCCACCATCGGCAACACGGTGACGATCAACCTCACCGTGGGCTCGCAGCAGTGCCCGTGCACCATCTTCGGCAACCAAACGCCGTCCATTGTGGACGGCGGAGACACGGCGGCGATCGAGGTCGGCACCAAGTTCACCACCTCGGTGAATGCCACGGTGACCGGCGTGCGGTTCTACAAGTCCGCGGGCAACACCGGCACGCACACCGGCTCGCTGTGGTCCTCGGCGGGCCAGCGCCTGGCCACCGGCACGTTCACCAGCGAATCGGCGACCGGGTGGCAGACCCTCGCCTTCGCCCAGCCGGTGCAGATCCGCGCAGGCCAGCCCTACGTCGTCTCCTACACCGCGCCCGCGGGCCGGTACTCGGTCGATCCCGGGTACTTCAACGGCAAGGGCGCGGGCATCGTCCCGCTCACCGCGCCCGCCACCGGGTCCGTCCCCGGCGGCAACGGCGTGTTCCGCTACGGCTCCGGCTTCCCGGACAGCTCGTTCAACGGCGGCAACTACTGGGTCGACGTGATCGTCACGACCGACACCGCGGACAACACCGCGCCGGTCGTGCAGTCCACAACGCCCACCGCCAACGCCACCAACGTGTATGTGGACAGCAGCATCACGGCCACGTTCAACGAGGGCGTCGACCCGGCCAGCGTGCAGTTCACCGTGCAGGCCAACGGAACCCCGATCCCTGGCACGGTCAGCGTGGACGACAAGGTGGTCACGTTCAGCCCCACCGACCTGCTGCCGATGAACACCCAGCACACGGTCTCGCTCAACGCCACCGACGGCTTCGGCAACCCGCTCGCCGCGCAGAAGACGTGGAGCTTCACCACCGGCACGAACCTCTCACCGTGCCCGTGCACCCTGTTCAAGACGCGCACACCGGCCACAGTGGACGCCGGGGACGCCAGCGACGTCGAGCTGGGCGTGAAGTTCACCGTGGCCGCCAACGCGACGGTGACCGGCGTGCGGTTCTACAAGTCCTTCGCCAACACCGGCACGCACACCGGCTCGGTCTGGACCACGAACGGCCAGCGCATCGCGCACGGCACGTTCACCAACGAGACCGAAACCGGTTGGCAGACCCTGACTTTCCCGAGCCCGGTGCAGATCCAGGCAGGCCAGACCTACATCGCCTCGTACCGGACGCCGACCGGCCACTACTCGGTCGACACCGGCTACTTCGCCAACCAGGGCGCCGGGCGCGGGGTGCTCACCGCGCCCAGCTCGCCCGCCTCGGGCGGCCAAGGCGTGTTCGTCTACGGCGGCGGTTTCCCGACGAGCACGTTCAACGCCAACAACTACTGGGTCGACGTCGTGGTCGACACCGACGGCGCCGACACCACCGCGCCCACGGTGACCTCGACCGACCCGGCGGCGAACGCGGTGAACGTGTCCACCGGAACCGGTGTCACCGCGCACTTCTCCGAGCCGATCAACCCGACGTCGCTGCAATTCACCGTGACCCAGAACGGCGTCGGCGAGGTCAGCGGCGCCACCAAGATCGCCCCGGACGGCCGCAGCGCCACCTTCGCCTCGACCTCGGTCCTAGCGGGCGACGCGCAGTTCACGGTGAGCGTGCGGGCCAGCGACCCGATGGGCAACTTCATGCCCACGCCGCACACCTGGTCGTTCACCACCGGCCCGCCCGGCGCGTGCCCGTGCACCCTGTTCCGCCCCACGGACGAGCCCGAGACCTACGCGGTCGACTCCACAGTGGAACTGGGCATGCGGATCACCCCGACCGCGGACGGCTGGATCACCGGCGTGCGCTTCTACAAGGCCGCGGGCGACCCCGGCTCGCACACCGGAACCCTGTGGAGCAACACCGGGCAGCAGTTGGCCACCGGCACGTTCACCGGTGAGACCAGCAGCGGATGGCAGACCCTCACGTTCGCCACTCCGGTGCCGGTCACCGCGGGCACGACCTACGTGGTGTCCTACTGGGGCTCCGCCGGACGGTACGGCTACACGTCGCAGTACTTCGCCACCGATCGGACCAATGGCCCGCTGACCGCGCCCGCCACTGCGGACACCGGATTCAACGGCGTGTACCAATACGGTGGCGGCGGGGTTTTCCCGGTCGGAAACGGTAACGGATCCAACTACTGGGTCGACGCTGTGTTCGCAACCACTCTTCCGTAGCCGATCCCGAGGGGGCTAGACAGTGGCCAGCGTCGATGTGGTCATCCCGTGCTACAAGTACGGCTCGGTGCTGCCGACCGCCGTGCGCAGCGTGCTCGACCAACCGGACGTCGACGTCCGGGTGCTCGTGATCGACGACGCCTCCGGCGACGGCAGCGCCGACATCGCCCGCGCGCTGTCTGATGTGGACAGTCGGGTGCAGGTGGTCGAGCACGTGCAGAACAAGGGGCACATCGCCACCTACAACGAGGGCCTGCTGGACTGGGCGTCGGCGGACTACTGCGCGCTGCTGTCCGCTGACGACGCCCTCACTCCCGGGGCTCTCGGCCGGGCGGCCCGGCTGATGGACGCCCATCCGGAGGTGGGCTTCGTGTACGGGCGCCCACTGCACTGGGACGGCTCGGAACCGCTGCCGCCCGCGCGCACTGAGGACCGCGGCTGGACTGTCTACAAGGGACATTCCTGGCTGCGTCGCCGGTTCGCGCTCGGGGACGGGTGCATCACTTCTCCGGAGGTGGTCGTCCGGACTTCGTTGCAGCAGAAGCTGGGCGGCTACGACCCGGAGCTGAAGCACACCGGTGACATCGAGATGTGGATGCGCTTCGCCCTGCACGCGGACGTCGGCTACCTGCGCGGGGTGGACCAGGCGTATTACCGGGTCCACGGGCAAAACATGTCCGCCGCCTACTACGCCTCGGTGGTCGCCGACCTGCGCCAGCGCCTCGCCGCCTACACCGCGATCACCGACCGCGCCGACAACCCGCTCGCGGACAAGGCCGACCTGGACCGCCAGGTGCGCCGAGTCCTCGCCCGGGACGCCCTGCGCAGAGCTGGCCGCGCCTTCGACAAGGGCCGTGCCGACATCGATCCGGTGGAAGAACTGGTCGACTTCGCCCGCGAGTCCTACGGCGACATCGATTCGCTGCCGGAATGGCACACGCTGCGGCTCCGCAGGCGGTTGGGGGCTCGCCGCGCTCGCGTGTTGTCCCCACTGGTGCTCACCGCTCCCGCCCGCCGCGTCCGCCAGCACGTCCGCGAACTCCGCTGGCAGCGCAGCGGAATCTGATCCAGGCCCTCACTGCTCGGACGGGGGTCTTCGGGAGGCGCCGTCGCGGGTCGACTGGGCTACGACCAGGCCGGTTTCGTAGGCGGTGACCACGGCTTGGGCTCGGCTGGACAGGTCCAGTTTCGTCATCACCCGGTTCAGGTGGGTCTTGACCGTGCCCTCGCTGACCACCAGGCGCTGGGCGATTTCCGCGTTGCCGATGCCGGTTCCCACCAGTTGGAGGACTTCCCGTTCCCGGGCGGTGAGAGAGTCGAGGTCGGTGGCGCGGGTCGGCTCGGGCGGGGCCTGGTGGTGGAGGTAGGCCTCGATGAGGCGGCGGGTGACTGTGGGGGCGAACAGGGTGTCGCCGGTGGCGATGGTGTGGATCGCCGCGAGGAGGCGGGCGGGTTCGATTTCCTTGAGGACGAAGCCCGCCGCGCCCGCGCTGAGGGCGTCGTAGACATAGTCGTCCAAGTCGAAGGTGGTGAGGACGAGGATTCGGGCGGCGGAGCCGGTCGCCAGGATTCGCCTGGTGGCGGTGATGCCGCCGACGCCGGGCATGCGGATGTCCATGAGGATGACATCGGGGTGCAGCGCGGCGGCCTGGGCGATGGCCTCTTCGCCGTTTCCCGCTTCGCCGACCACCTCGATGCCGGGGGCGGCCCGCAGCAACGCGGTCAGACCTGCCCGGATGAGTGCCTGGTCGTCCACGACCAGCACCGTGATCGCCACGGATCGCTCCCCTTCCCCGCGTCCCGGCCGGGCGCCTAGGTGCTCAGCGGCTCCGGCGTGGGCAGGGTGAGCCGCACTGCGAAGCCGCCCTCGGCCGCGGGGCCCGCGGTGAGCGTGCCGCCGTAGAGCCGGGCGCGCTCGCGCATGCCGATCACGCCGTGTCCGCCGGGGGCCGGGTCGCCCGCCCGCGTGCCGTTGTCGTCGATCCGCACCACCACTTGCCGAGGATGCCACGTTACCGAAACCCAGGCCCGGCACTGGCCGCCGTGCTTGAGCACGTTCGTCAGCGCCTCCTGGATCACCCGGTACACCGTCAGCTGCAAACCGGACGGCAGCGGGCGCGGTGTCCCGACCACGGCCAACTCGACCTCGACGCCCGCGGCGCGCACCCGGCTGATCAGGTCCGCGAGACCGTCGAGCCCCGGCGCGGGCTGCTGGGAATCGCCGTCGGCGTCAGGTCCCGGGTCGTCGGAGGCGCGCAGCAGGTCCAGCATGTGCCGCATCTCGTCCAAGGCTTCGCGACTGGCGCCGCTGACGACGTTCAAGGCGGTCCGGGCGGTGTCCGGGTCGGCGTCGAGCACGTAGCCCGCCAGCCCCGTCTGCATCGCGATCACCGACATGTGATGCGCCACCACGTCGTGCAGTTCCCGGGCGATGCGCAGGCGCTCGGTGACGATCGCCTGCTCGGTGCGCTTGCGCTGCTCGGCGCGCAACTGCTCGGTGACCGCGGCCAGCCGCTCGTTGCGGTCGGCCAGTCTTCTGCCGGTCTCACCGAAAGCCCACGCCGTCGCGGGCAGCAGCAGGGTCTCGGCGAGCGCGATGGGCAGCGACAGCCCGGACACCGTCGCGCTCCAGAACAGGACCGGCGCCAGCGCGACCAGGCACGCCCCGGTCACCCGAGGCGGCCGCATCGACGCGACGGTGTACAGCGCCAGAAGCGGCCCCCAGAAGTTCAGCGCCAACTGGTCGTAACCGGCGGCGAGGTAAGCCGCGAGCCCCGCCGTCGACGCCGCCAGCACCGCCACCGGGGCCGCCCGCCGCGCCGCCAGCGGCAGGAACACCGCGGCCGTCAACGCGTACGCCAACAGGTCGGGGCCCCACGGGTCGGGGAAGTACTGGCTGCCCACGATCCAGGCCAGCCCCGTCATCGCCGCCGTGATCACCGCGTCGATCAGCCACGGCCCACGCCGTCCCAAGCCGCGCAGAACGGCGCTTTCGCTGAACACCCCCCGCATGGTAAGCCGCCCGCCGCAGCGCCGCGTCGTACTGACAGTGGACCCCGTATACCGCGCAGGTTTATCCCCACGGCGGACGTAACCCACCCGGGGCAGCAGATGACGCAACCCACGGCAGACGCTTTTCCCAGGCGGCAAGCATAACCTTGTTCCTGCGAGTCGCCCGGAGTGTCCACAAGAGACGACGGGCAGCCCAGGAGGGGGGAGCCGAGCGGCGGTTGGGGGACCGCCGCTCGGCATGGGTCACTTGACCAGGAACTTCGGGTCGGCGGCCAGGGCGGCGAGCTGGTCGACGGTGAACGGTAAGGCGTCCAGGCCGGGCAGGCCGGTGTAGGGGTACGACTTCGCCTGGGCGACGAACACCACTGCGTCGCCCAGGTGCTTGTAGGCGGCCCATTGGTCGAATCGGTCGTCGTCGGTCGATTGGGTGGAAACGCCTATCGTGGCGCCGTTGACGGTGACCGGGCCGCATTTGCCGCCCATGCCCCAGAAGCTCTTGGTCAGTCCGCAGTCGTCCAGGGGATTTCCGCCGTGTTGGACCTCGATCACCACCTGGGGTGTCGGCTGGATCGACGGGCCTGCCGCCGGGGTCACCGTGTCGCTCTCCAAGCCGTTGGTGGTCAGCACCACGGCGGTGGCAGCGCCGCCGCCGTCATGCTGATCGCGGCCGCCGCCGTCGACACAGCGAAGCGCGCCGAGCGCAAGCGAAAGGCGCTGTGGGCGGAGTGCGGGCACTCTGGCCAGTGCCCGCAGGAGAACCAGCCGGTCTGCCACGTTTCCGCCCCCGCGTCGTCCTGACAGTGGACCTCGTATACCGCGCGGGTTTATCCGGCCGTGGACGTGATCTCCGAGTTGTAGCCGAAGTCGCAAACCGTGGGCGGACGACTTCCCGAACCGGCGCGCATAGCGTTTCCCCTGTCATGCCAGAGAGTCCGCGCTCGGCGGACTCGCGGAATCAGGAGGGGTTCATGGCAACTCGACGAACCAAGGCCGTTGGCGTCGCGGCCGCGGCGATGGTGGGGATGATCGCGCTGACGGGCACGGCGTCGGCGGAAACCAGGCACGCCGACTGCCGGGCGGGCGGCGACATCCTGAGTGGCTCGGTGGACTTCAACCTGGCCAGTCAGAACACCGTCTACGTGTCGAAGACCCGCTTCAACATCGAGCGCAACAGCGGCAAGCACAACAATGTCTACGTCCGGCTGCGCGGCAACGGCGGCAACTCCAACTACTGGGCGTGGACCAGCGGAGACAACATCGTCGGCGGCAGGACTTACACCCAGACGGTGAACGTCCGTGTTCCCCGCGGCGCCAAGCCCTACGTGAAGTTCCACGCGACCTTCGACCAGAACGGCCCCGACCCCTCGTGCGCCGCCTACATCAACCTGCCTAGGTAATCCGTGTCCCGGTGGCCCGCGTCCCTGGCGCGGGCCACCGGCCCGCATCCCGGAGTGTCCACATGCGACGATGGATCGGTATCACGGCCGCCCTGGTCGTGCTGGTGCTCGGGTACCTGCTGTATCCCAGGGAGACGGCGCCGCCGCTCCCGCCGGACCCGCCGGTGCTGATCGACGCCGACGAGCACGGCGCGATCGTGCTCGACCAGGCGACCGGGGAAATGCTCGGCATCGACGCGGCGGGTGAGGTCCGCTGGCGGGACCGCGACCTCGCGGCCCGCCTTACCGTCGCCTGTCAAGCCCACTGCCCCGACGCGGTCGGCTCGGACCCGGCCGCCCCCACGATCTGGTGGACCGGCGACACCCGCGATCTGACTCAGGACCCCGTGCTCTGGGCGGCTTCCCGGACCGACGCGATCACCGTGCGGCCGAGGCCGAGCGGCGACGAGATCGACTTGGGTGCCGCGGGAACACACCAGACCAGCGGTGTCGACACCCGCCTGTTCGTCGCCCCAGACGATTCCCGCGCCGTCGCGGTGTCCTTTGTGGGCGCTTCCGCCGAGTACCGGACGCTGGCCCGCTCGGCTGGCAGGTGGTCGATTTCGGCACCGACCAGCGCGCCGATCGACAGCGCCTGCCTCGGCTTTGGGGGCCACCCGATCGTCTTGTTCGACGCCGATCACACGATCGTCGCCGACGCCGACGCCCGCCGAGACTTCCCAGCCACCCACGTCGGCCGCTGCGCCGTTGGCCAGAACACCGTTGTCACGCAACGATTCCGTGTGGAGTCAGCCATGGGAGCCATGACGACCACCCGTTTCTTCGACGCTGGCGGCCACCTCCGCTGGGAACGTGAAGACCCGGGAATCCACCCTGCCGCCTACGATCCCGCGTCCGACCTGCTCGCCCTGCCGACCGAAACGGACCTTGTCGTGCTCGGCCCGGAGAACACCCCGCTCACCCGCGTCCCCGGTGTCGCCGACGCCCGGTTCGTCTCCCCTGGCTGCCTGGCCCTGCTCGGCGGCGACACCAGGGTCACCTGGCGCTGCCTCGACCAGGAGAACAGACGACAGCCCCACCTTGCCGCGCGGCGATAGGTCCGATTCCCAGCCCGGGAGCGAAGTCAGTCGGCCTGCCACTGGGTGTAGTAGCTGGCCTCGTTCACCAGGTATCGGACGGTGGGTTCCGGGACGTGCTCGACCACGCGCCGCTTCGACATGCGGTGGACGAACTCCCAGTCTTCCTTCGGCAGCGTCGCCTTCACCCGGGGAATGCGGCTGAACAGCACATCGGGCGAGCGGCGCAGCACGATCGAGTTGGAGTCCACGTACGGGGAGTCATCCACCAGGGTCTTGCGGTCGAACGGCTCGGACAGCACATCGAGAACGGTGCCGTCGGCGCGGCGGCGTTCGACGGCCGAATACACCAAATCGGTGCCACGGCTAAGAGCGCGCAGAGTGTGCTCCAGGTGGTCTTCACGCCAGGTGTTGTCGTCGTCCAGGAAAGCCAGGTAACGCGAGTTCGTCAGCCGGATGCCGACGTTGCGGACCAGGCCGAGCACGCCGGAGTTGCGGGACAGGCTCACCGCGACCAGGCGCGGGTCCTGGGGCAGCGCGGGCATTCCGCCGCCGTCGTCCACCACGATCACGGTCTGGTCTGTCACCGTCTGCGCCAACGCCGACTCCACCGCCGCCGGTAGTAGTTCCGGGCGCCGGTAAGTCGGCATTACCGTGGTCACGAGAGTCGAGGGCCGTGCGCCGACCACCGCGCGCAGCCGGGCCACCTCGGCGTCCTCGAACGCGCGCAGCGCGGGCACCCGCCGCCCCAGGGTCAGCCGGGTCTTGGCCTCGTGCATGGGCCAGAGTCCGAACGCGTCGCGCAGCGCGCGGCGGACAGTGGCGGAGACGCCGTTGCGGTCTTTCGTCGGGGCGGTCACGCGGCGGCCGCCTCCGCACCGGAACGGCCAGGCAGCAGGGCACGCATCGGATACACCACCGGAAGGTAGACGGCGACGGCCACCAGGCCGCCGATGACCAGTTTCGCGAAGACGTTCTCGAACAGGTGGTGCACCAGAACGGCCGAGGCGACCACCAGCAGCCCGCCCGCCACCGGCCTGCGGCACGCCAGCACCGACGGCAGCAGCCGCAGCCCACGCCCGCGCACCACCCAGGCGAACGACGGCACCACAACCAGCGCCGCCACCGCCGCCTGCGCGATCGACGCGCCCCGGATGCCGTCCAAGCGGGTGCCGACGATCAGCGCGGGCAGCATCGTGCCCAGCCACAGCGCCTGCAACCCGATCAGCACCCGGTTGCCGTCCAGCGCGACCAGCAGGTCGTAGCCGATGAACAGCAGAATCCGCAGCAGGCCAAGCACCGCCAGCACCTGCAACGCCACCGCGGCTGGCGTCCACTTCTCGCCGTAGACCACGTGCAGCATCGGCGCGGCGTAGCAGGCGAGCAGCACGCACACCGGGATCGACGCGGCCATCAGCAGCCCCACCCCGCGCGCGAGAGCCTGCTCCAACTGCCTCTTGTCGTGCGCCAGCCGGGAGAACCCGGCCAGCGACACCCGCCGCGCGGCCTCGGAGAACACCTGCAGGGGCAGGCTCGACTGGTTGAACGCCATGACATAGAGCCCGAGCGCGACCTCGTCGGCGAGCGACCCCACGACGATCTTGTCCACATTGGTCACCGAGAGCACCAGCAGGCTCGCCGCGGCCAGCGGCAGCCCGAACCGGACCAACTCGCGCGCCACCACCGGGTTCCAGCCCGGCCGAACCCGCACCGGGCACAGCGCCAGATAGCAGCCGACCGACACCACGTTGCCCGCGATCTGCCCGACCGCGAAGCTCAGCGGCCCGGCGCCGGACAGCGCCAGCGAGATCGTCACGCTGGTCACCACCACGAATGCCGCCGCGTCGCAGAGGAACCTGGTGCGCTGCAAGAACTCCCGGTTCAGGATCGCCGCTGGCACGACCGCGACCCCGTCGAACACCACGGCCAGGCACAGCACCCGCACCACGGACACCGCGTCCGGGCTGCCCATCAGCTCGCAGAACGCGGGCGCGCCGAACCACACCAGCGCGTACAGCGCGGTCGACGTGCCGACCGCGATCGTCATCGCCGTCGGCGCGAACTCGCGCACGTCGCGCTCCCAGCGCACCAGCGCCAGGCTGACGCCGAGCTCGTTGAACGCCTGCAACAGCGTCACCGCGACCAGCGCGACGGCGAACACGCCGTAGTCGGCCGGGCTGAGGATGCGGGCGAGCGCGATGCCCGCCACCAGCGTGCCCAGGCGCAGCACGACGGTGTTCAGCAGGCTCCAGAGCGCGCCCCGGCCCACCTTCCCACCGACCGCGGCGCCCGGCGGCGCCTCGGGGGCGTCTGTGGTCACGCGGACACCTCGGTTCTGTGCGGCGGGGCTTGTCGTCGGTGGGGATGTCGGTGGGAATGTCGGTGGGAATGTCGCTGCGGACGCCTTCCCCGTTGCAGTGGTTCGCCAAGCAACGGCGGCACACCGCCCGGTTGCTCTTGCACTGTCCGCCACAACGCCCCGGCGACGCCCACGAGCAGGAACGTGTACCCGGTGGCGACGGCGAAGCCGATCAGGTCGAAGGTCGCCGACGAGATGCCCGGCACCGCGATGCACGCGGCGATGGTCACGCCCAGGTCACGCACCCTCGGGTCCTTGCTCGCCAGCCGCGCGCGGAACGCGCAGTACATGCCCGCGAGATAGAGGAAGATCAGCAGCACCAGGCCGACGACGCCGTTCTGCACCAGCGTGCCCAGGTACTGGTTGTCCAGCCAGCCGTATTTCTCCGGCAGGTAAGTGCCCATGCCCCGGCCGAGGACCAGGTGCTCGGCGATCTCCGAGCCCGCCCGCTCGACGGCGCGTCTGCGGCTTTCCGCGCTCGGGTCGACGCTGATGCTGGTGAACAGGCTGTAGAGGGTGCCGACCAGGCCGGGCACCACGACCCGCATGGCACCGAGGAACAGCACGATGCCGAGCAGTGCCCGCACCCGCCGCTTGGGGGTCATCGCCGGGATGATGAAGATCGCCGCGATCGCCAGCGCCAGCACCGCCGAGCGCGACAGCGACTGCATCGACGCCACCGCGAGAATGGACAGGCACAGCCACCACCGCCGGTGCGGACCGCCGTGGTCCATCCCGCGCAGCGCGTAGTGCAGCGCCAGCGGCACCGCCATCGCGCACACCACGCCGAACTCGATCGGATGCCCCGCGGTGCCCGCTGGCCTGCGGAAGTTCGACCGCTCCAGCACGTAGGACATCTCGCCGTTGGGCCGCAAGCCGGGCGGCATCAGGTACTGGGTCAGGTCCAGGCCCGCCATGAACTGCAGAATGCCGACCACCGCCATGAACGTCGCGCCGACGACCATGGTCTTGAGCAGCCGGTCGATCCTGGCCAGGCCGCGCACGCCGTCGCAGGTCGCGATGCCGACCGAGATGACCGCCAGCAAGGTGATCAGCGTCCGGTCGGCCGCGGCCAGCTCGTCCGGCGGCAGGTAGCCGTACGTGGCGTAGCCGTAGGTCGCCAGCTGCGAGCAGGCGAAGAGGAACAGGGCGGTCCGCGCCGCGTTGCGGCCCTTGGCGACACCGAGCGTGGTGACCAACTGGGCGCAGAACCACAGCACGCCCATCACCAGGCCGATGGCCATGCCGGGGGTGATCGCCATCGGCATGCCCTTGATCACCAGCGCGGCCGGGATCATCGTCATGGCCAACGCGTACCCACACGCCAGCGTCGCGCCGTCGGCCTTCTGCTTGCCGCCGAGATGATCGGGGAGCATGGTCAGCTTCGTGGATCGGGCGGCTGCACGCGCACCGTGGGCGGCTCGCGGTACTCCTCGGCAGGCCACCCCGGCCTCCTGCCGCCGGTGGCGCTACCGGTCGCCGCACCACCGCTTACCGGTTTGCCGTTAACCGGGGCCCGGTTCACGGCAGGCGCTGCCTTGACCGGGGCACCGGGCGTGGACCGGCCGCCGACCTCGGCGGGCCGCACCCGCTGGGTGCGCTCGGCGGGCGAAGCGGGCAGCCGCTCGTCGCGCGCGTGCGCGGGCGCCCGGGGCGCCCTGCGGTCCCCGGCGGGCACTGGCTCGTCGTCCGGCACGTCGGCGTGCCTGCCGCCCTCCTCGCCGCCGTCGCGCCTGCGGCGGCGGTTCTGGTAGCTCTCCACGGCGAACACCGTGCCGAGGCTGGCCACCAGCGCCAGCGCCAGCGCGACGGCCGCGGCGCGCAGCTTGCTCCCGCGCAGCGGCTCCGGCTCGGTCGGCGGCACCACGTCATCGACGCCGATGAACGTGCTCGGCGGCGCGTTGAGCGCCTCCTGCCGCTTCGCCAGCTCCTTCTTGGCCCGGTCGAGCACCTGGACCACCAAGTCGCGCGCGCCCTGCTCGGACACGCTCTCGGTCTTCACGCTGATGAACGGGCTGCCCTCGAACCCGCCGGTGAGCACGAACGTGTGGTCAGCCTTGTCCGCCCCCAGCTGCTTGACCACCTCGGGGGTGTTGATGCTCTGGATCACGATCGATGCCGAGATGGCCAGGCTGCTCTCGAACGCCAGCAGCGGGTTGGTCTGGCCGCTGACCTTGTCCGCGCTGCTCGTCGGCCCGCTGGACGGCGAGGTCAGCACGATCACGCCGGTCGACTCGTAGTGCAGCGGCGCCGCGGCGTAGACCGCGCCCGCCGCGCCGATGGTCACCAGGAACACCGGGAGCGCCACATACCACCGCTTGAGCAGTACAAGCAGTGTCTTCCAGAAGTCCATCTGCGCCCCAACACACGACGTATCGCCGAGCAACAGGTCCGGCTGCCTACTTTTCAGTCAATCGTGATCACACGAAAAGTCGTTACTCCATGTGATGCCGTGCGCTAGCCCGTTCGGCCATCTGGACGAAACAACTCTCTTCGGGGGACCCAGCCCTACCCGGCAAGGTTCGCACGGTAACGCCACACGCGGTAGGACGTGCCATCACCCAGCGGGGTTGTGAGCAGGAGGTCCCGCTCACAGACCACTATCCGCGCCTTGGTGCCGCCGCCCTGCTGCGGCTCGGTGAACCGCACGCACCCGGGGTGGGCCGGATCGGGGACGCCCGACTCGGCGTCGCCGCGCGCGTAGAGCACGACACCGCGCATGGCCAGGAACTCCGCCACCCGCCCGGCGCGCATCGCGTCGAGGTACGCCGCCGAGTTGACCAGGCCCTCCAGGTGCACGACCGGCCGGTTGAGGTGGTAGCCGAGGCTGCCCGCCCGGTCCCCGATGGCGATCGGCTCGCCCAGCGGCAGCAGCGCGTCGATCTGCGCGGCCACCCTCGGCCCCGCCTCGATGAACGCCGAGCGGGCCACACCGCCGCCGGTCGCGCGTACCGCGTTCGCGCCGACCGCCGCGACCACCAGCAGGACCAGCGCCGCGGCGAGAAGCCGCTGCGCGGGCGCTTTCCACCGGGCCGCCATGGCCGGACCGGCGAGCGCGACGGCCAGCGGTGCCGCCGAGAAATACCAGGGCCACAGTTGCCAGGACGAGGTCACCGCGTAGTAACCGACAGTGAGTATCCCGCCCGCCAGTATGACCGCGCCATACCGGGCCGAGTGACCCAGCCGCCCGCCCGCCCGACTGGCCACCGCGGCGCCGACCACGACCAGGCCGAGCGCGCCGAGCCAGGTCGACTGGCCGAAGAGCACCGGCGACGACAAGAACTGCCCTATGACATCGACGTTGAACGCCGTGCCGCCCAACGCTTTGGCCTGACCGGAAACCGGTAGCGCTGTCTCGAACAACGCCAAGTTGACTGACATGTACACGGTAAGCGCGACCGCTGGATACGCGGCCAGCCACAGCGACAGCCGCAGCCACGGACGGCCCGCCCGCGCCCACAGGACCGCCGAGAGCACGCCCAGCACGGCCATCGGGAACACCGTGTCCAACCGCGCCAGCACGGCCAACGCCATGAGCGCCCCGGCGACCCGCGCGTGCCCCGGCCCGAACCGCGCCGAGGTGAAGCCGTCGGTGCGCACGTACGTCGCCGCCAGCCAGAGCAGCGCGAACAACAGCAGCCCGGTCTCCATCCCGGAGTACCAGAACGACGGTCCCGCGGCCCCGACCACCAGCAGCGGCGCGGCGAAGACCAGCGTCAGCACCGGCCGTCCGGTCAGCTTCCCGATCCGGTCCAGTTGCCGCGCGGACGCGATGGCCAACCCGGCTGAGACCAGGGTCACCACCACCAGAGCGGCGTGACCCTGCGCGACCGAGAACACCGGGATCAGGACCAGTAGCCACAGCGGGTGATAACCGTTCGTGGGGTCCAGGCCGTTGAACGTCGACCCGTCGCCGCCCGCGATGTGCCGGGCGACGCCGAAGTAGTAGAACGCGTCGTCATCGAACAGGCCGACCGCGCGCTCGTACGGCGCGAAGACGACCATGGCGAGCCGGATCGCGGCGATCCCGCAGGCCAGCAGGGTCGCCGAGAGCCAGACCGGTGGCCGAGGCCGCGGACTCGGCACGGCGTGGTGCCGTCCGCCTACTGGGGTCGGTCGGGTGCTTGTGCGCATCCCAGGGCTCCCGGCTTAGTAAGGAAGTGCTCTGGCTTGGGATCGCGCCGCCGGGGGAATCGTTACCCAGCGTCGATCTCTGGGACGCGAGGGGAGAGTCACACTCACCGTGACCGCGACGACGTCTCGCCGTGACCTTATTGTGATCCGTTCGGCGATGTGCATAGAGTGCCGTTGGTGTCAGCGGGAAGTTGTTGTCTCGCCCGGGCGAGGCGGCGCGACCGGAAGGAACCCATGTCCGACCACTTACCCAGACGCCGCGCGGGCGCCCGCATCGCCCTCGCGGCAGGCGCGGTCGCGGTTCTCGTGGCGGGCTGCAAACCCCTGGCGGGCAAGCCGGTCCCCCCGCTGCCCACCCTCCCCACGACGACGACCACCACCATCGCCCCGGCGCCCACCTCCGTGCCTGCCACGACGACGACCACGACGAGCGCACCGCCGACCAGCACGGTGTCGAGCGCCAAACCGACCGCGTCGTCCAGCGTCAAACCCCCCACCGTCGCCACCCCGCGCCCGGTCGCGGGCGTTCTCGCCCCCGGTGTCGTCCCTCAACCCGGCCAAGTCGGCTACCGCGGCGACCGCGCGAAACTCAAAGTCGTCGACGGCCCCGCCAGCGCGCCCCCCGGCACCCAGTGGAACTCCGGCGCCCTCCGCTTCGGCGGCGGCGACGTCACCCTGGCGAACGTCCACGTCAAAGGCGGCATCGAGTACAGCGGCCGAGGCACCCTGACCATCCGCGACTCGATCATCGAGGGCAACCACCACAGTTGGTCGCCCCTGCTCGGCAACAGCGGCCACATCGACGTCCGCGACACCACCATCACCTACACCGACTCCCAGTGGCCCGGCCCGCAATGGGGCAACGGGGCGATCCACGGCGACGCCACCGTCACGGTGATCCGCTGCGACATCTCCGGCACCCCCGACGGCATCCAGAACGGCCCGGGAAACAGCACCATCGAGCAGAACCACATCCACGGCATGCTCCGCGCGGGCGACTACCCGAACAACACCCACAACGACGGCATCCAGAACTACGGCGGCCCCAACCTGTCGATCAAGCACAACCGCATCGACATCAGCGCCGACGGCAAGGCCTACGACGGCACCCACCAGAACGCGGCCATCTTCATCATGCCCAGCGACGGCTTCGCCTCCACCAACCTCCAAGTGGTCGGCAACTACCTCTCGGGCGGCGGCTACATCCTCCGCCTGGGCGCCCCGCTGTCCGGCGCCGTCATCACCGACAACCGCTTCGGCCCCACCACCGGCGGCTGGGGCGAAGTCCTCTTCGACGGCGGCGGCATAGCCCGCTGGGCCAACAACCTCAGCGCCACCAACCGGCAGTTGCCCAGCCCGCGGTGACTTTCAGCGTCCCGAAGGCCCGCCTTCGGGACGCTGATCGCGGGTCTAGTGGCTTGCGGTGAGGTCGCGGAGCAGAGCGGTCATGGCGGCGGTGGACACCGGCAGGATGGCCCCACCGGGGTTCTTGCTGTCGCGCAGGCCAAAGCGGTCGCCGTCGAGCCGAGCGGCTTCCACGCAGTCGCCGCCGCCGAAGCCGCCGCCGCCGGAAAAGCTGCTCTTGCGCCAGACCACGGTGTCGTTGCTCGTCATCGGATATTCCTCTCGCTGAGGGTTACTCGTAACTCTTACCGATGCTCTTGATGGTTGCCAGTGAGTCGTTAGGTGACAGCGCCCGGTCAGTGAGGATGCCCCAACGCTCCAAACATAGTCCCACTTCGGTGCGGTCTTCGATGAAGACCGCACCGCCTGGGCCTTCGGTGTAGCCGACTTCGGGAATCGGCTCCGGCAAGGTCAGCACCGAGAACGAGCCGTCGAGCGCCGGGCTCGCGCCCGCTGACTTCGGCAGGACTTGGATGGTGGTGTGCTCGGCTTCGGCGGCGTCAACCAGCCTGCTGAGTTGTCCACGCATCACCGATCGGGTGCCTATGGCGCGTTCGAGCACCATCTCATCGAGGATCACGTGGTAGCGCAACGGGTCCGGACGGGTCAGTACGCGCTGCCGGGCGGCGCGGGCCAGCACTCGGCGCTCGACCAGTTCATGCGACATGCCGGGGTTGACGCCCCTGAACAGCGCGCGGGTGTAGTCCGCTGTCTGCAACAAACCTGGCACCACAAGGGTTTCCAGTTGCCGCCGGGCGATCAGCGCGGCTTCGACATTGAGCATGCCGTGGAAATCCTCGGGCAAGTCCTTGCGAATCGACAGCCAGTAGCCACGTTCGTCGGCGCGGGCGGCGAGGCCGTGTGCCCACTCGCGCACGCCGGGGTCGGCCACGCCGTAGACATCGAGCAGTCGGTCTAGGTCGTAGTCCTTCACGCCCTGCTCGCGGTTCTCAATGCGGCTGATCTTCGAGCGCGACCACTTGCCGCCCAGTTCGCGCAGCCGGTCCACGGCTTGGTCCATGGTCAGGCCGCTCTTCTCGCGTGCCTCCCGCAGCATCTCGATGAGCTGCCACTGCCGCACGGTCGCGCTGACCGCCGCGCCGTTCTCCTGGCTCACAACTCCCCCTGACTCGACGGTTCGCCTCTCGGCACAGACCCACCCGGGTAGCCTGAATGGATGAAATTCGGAAGTTCCACTTTTGGTGCGACAACTTCTACGCCACTGTAGCGGTGACAGCCGGTGATCACACCGGCGCGTGGGGTGGAGGCGCCATGGTAGTAGCAGCAGGTCAGACCCGATCGGGTGACAACACGGAGGTCAGCGACGAGGTCCGCGAGATGATCGCCGAGCAGGCGCCGAGCCTGTTCGCTGTGGTTCAGGAACAGGACGGCCAAGAGGGCGCCTGCGTCGCGGCCTGGGGCATGGCGTTCGCGGACCGCGTGGAAGCGCTCACCGTGGACGAGCTCTTCCACATGCGGGTGAGCACGCCTGAGCGGGTGCGCACTCTGCTTTCCGACGACGACACCACCACCCGGCTCGTGTGGCTCGACCAGTCAGGGGGAAGGTGACGAGGCGCCGGTGACCAGGACCCGAGGTTCGCCTGCGCCGTCGGCGGAGGACTCATAGATGGCGGGTGCGCCGTCGCGGGGGGTTTTGGCGTAGGCGAGGGTGGTGGGGGTCAGCCAGGCGGCCTGGTCGTCCACGCCGTCCGAGCCGGGTAGCGCTGTCTCGCGGCCGGTAGCGAGGTCGAGGACGTACAGCTGCCAGCCGCCGAGGCGGCCGCCGCGCTTCTTGTAGGCGACCCGGGTCTCGTCGGGGGACAGGGACGGGCACTCGGCCGACTGGCGGACCGTCGCCATGGTCTTCGCCGCCAGGTCGCCCTTGACCAGCCAGGTGGTGGAGCCGGAGCCGAGGGTGGCGTAGAAGGTGCGGTCGTCGGCGGCGACGGTGACGCCCCAGTAGTTCTCGTTGGCCCGCTCGTCCGGCACGCCGTCGATGGTCGTGGCGAAGGTCTCCAGCGACTCGACCACCTCGCCCGAACGCAGGTCCAGCACACCGGTCCGGGTGGAGAACCCGCCCGGCGCGAGGTAAGAGTCGCCGGTCACGAACACCGTCCAGGAGACGATCTTCCCCGACGCCGACACCCGGGCCCGGCTCGGCGTGCCGGGCAGCGGCACCCGGCGCAGGTCCTTGCCTGCCGCGTCGAACACCGCGGCCTCGTAGCCGCCGGGCAGGGACATGCGCAGGCAGACCGTGGTCCCGCCCGCCGTGTAGACCCGCAGGCACTTGAGCGCCCCGGTGGTCCGCGTGCCGTCCGGCGCGAGCGCGGAGACCAGGTTCTGCCCGCCCGCGTTGTCCACGAACGTCAGCCCGCCCGCCACCGCCGCCCCCGGCTGGTTCGCGACCGCCCGCTGGTCGCGCACGGCAGCCACGACATACCCGACCCCCGCGGCGACGACGAGCACGATGGCGGCCACGCCGACCGCGATCCGGTGTCGCGCGAACCAGTTCACCGGGAGACCTCCGGGCGGACAAGCAGGAAGACGCCCACGAGCGCGGCGCCGAGCGCGCCGATGGCGATGAGCACGGACACGGTGAACGCCAACTGTTGCAAGAGCAGTCCAAAGCAGACGGATGAGCCGAACCGCGCCAACGCCTGGCCGGTCTGCACGATCGACAAACCGCCCGCCCGGAGGTGTTCCGGGACCAACGTCGAGCCGTGAGCCATCAGCACGCCGTCTGTCGCGGCGTAATAGAGACCGTGCAGAGCCACGGTAATCAGCGCTAACGGCACACCGGTAAACGGTCCAAGAAGCAACAGGTAGACGACGAACAGCACCACGTGCCCGGCGAAGAACACCGCCCACCGCCCGACCCGGTCGGCCAGCCGCCCCAGCGGCGCGGCGGCGAGCAGGAACGTCACGGCGGTGCCGACCGGCATCAGCACCAGCCACTGCGTCGACACGCCGGACACCTTCTGCAGGATCACGAAGACGAACGCGTCGGAGATCGTCGCGAGCCCGAGCAGGCCCGCCGCCACGGTCGTGCGCCGCACCCCTCGACTCCGCAGCAGGCCGAGAGTGTCGCGCAAGGTGACCATGCGCCCCGGCGTCCGCTCCCGGCGCGGCTGGCGCACGAAGAACACCAGGACGATGAGCCCGAGCAGGCCGAAGCAGAAGCTGACCACGAAGATCGGGCCGGGCCGGGTGGTCAGCCAGGTCAGGATCGCGAACGTCGCCAGCGGCCCGATCATCGCGCCGACGGTGTCCATCGCCCGGTGCACCCCGAACGCCGCGCCAAGCCGGTCGGGCGGGGTGACGAAGGAGATCAGCGCGTCGCGCGGCGCGGTCCGCAAGCCTTTGCCCGCGCGGTCGACGGCGATGAGCCCGCCGAGACCGGCGGCCGACGCGCCGATCGGGGTGAAGGCGAGCTTGGTGGCCGCCGACAGCCCGTATCCGACGACCGCGACCGCCTTGTGCCTGCCCACCCGGTCGGCGACATGGCCGCCGACGAGACGCAGGACGGCGGTCGCGCCGATGTAGATCCCGTCGAGCAGACCGAGTTGCAGGTAGCTCATCTGCAGGCTGAACACGACGTAGAACGGCAGGTAGGCGGTCACCATCTCGGCGGAGACGTCTGTGAGCAGGCTCACTGTGCCGAGCAGCAGCACCGTGGTCGGCACCCGGCTGGGCCGCGCGTCCCCGGGCGGGGCGCTGGTCCTCCTGGTGGATGCGACGTACACCCGAACACCTCCGCAGCCCAGCCCGCCCGCCGCGGTGCTTCGACCTCCGTATCGGCGAACGACCACGGTGTGTAACAACAACCGGCGGTCGGCCGAATCTGTGATGGGCAACTCGGCCAGGTTTCGCAGCTGATTCATACCGCCCGTAACCGAACTACTCGATCGAGCGAATACAGACCCGTCGGTCCCCCGCCAGGAAGAGGTCCCCGTGAGCCGTCAGCGGCCGCACGTGCTGATCATCGTGCAGAACCTCCCGGTCCCGCTCGACCGCCGGGTCTGGCTGGAGTGCCAGGCGCTCACCGCGGCGGGCTACGAGGTGTCGGTGATCTGCCCCAAGGGCCCCGGCGACCCCGCCTACGCGGTGCTCGACGGCGTCCACCTCTACAAGTACGCCCCGCCCAAGCAGGCCGATGGCCTGCTGGGCTATGCCTGGGAGTTCGTCTACTGCTGGCTGCGCACCGCCCGGCTCACCCTCAAGGTGCGCCGCCGCGCCCGCTTCGACGTCCTGCAGGCGTGCAACCCGCCGGACACCTACTGGGCGCTCGCGCTGCCGTGGAAGCTCACCGGGGTCAAGTTCGTCTTCGACCACCACGACCTCAACCCCGAGGTGTTCCGGTCGCGCTTCGGCGAGCCGACGAAGCTGCCCGGCAAGATCCAGCTCGCCATCCTGAAGTGGCTGGAACGCCGCACTTTCCGCACCGCGGACAGAGTGATCTCTACGAACACCTCTTACCAAGACATCGCGGTTAACCGAGGCGGCGTCAAACGTGAGCACACGACCGTCGTGCGCTCCGGCCCGGACACCTCTGTCATGCGCCCGGTCTACGCGGGCGACGCGCCACTGCGCGGCGGTGAACACTTGGTGGCGTACTTGGGAATCATGGGCCCACAGGACGGTGTGGACGGTGTGCTGGAGGCCGCCGACCGGATCGTGCACTTCCACGGCCGCAAGGATTTCCGGTTCGTCCTGCTCGGGTTCGGCGACTGTTTGGAAGACCTTAAGCGGCAGTCCACGGACTTGGGGCTGGATGAGTACGTGGAGTTCACCGGCCGCGTCGGCCCCGAGCAGATCGCGACCTACCTCTCGGCGGCGTCGATCGGCCTCTCGCCCGACCCGCGCAGCCCGCTCAACGACGTGTCCACCATGAACAAGACGATGGAGTACATGGCGTACGCGCTGCCCGTCGTCGCTTACCGGCTCACGGAAACCGTGGTGTCCGGCGGTGACTGCGCTGTCTATGTCGAACCCGGTGACAGCGACGGACTTGCCGACGCGGTGGTGGCGCTCGCCGACGACCCCGACCGCCGCGCCGAACTGGGCGCCGCTGGCAGGCGCCGCGCCGAGCGGGTCCTCGACTGGCGCCCGCAGGCCGAGGCGTACGTGGGCGTCTATGACGAACTCCTCGATTTCGCCTCAGCGGGCCCGTTCCCCCACGACGACCCCGAGGCCGAGGCCAGATTCGCGCCCGGAACCGACCGCTGGGGCAACCGACTTGTCGATCTTCGCGACGACCGGGCGTTGCGTGCCTTCGCCGCGACTCGCATCATGGCGCCCGAGTCGTGCGACGGCCCGGCCCCGCAGGCAAGCTGACTTCCGGACGCAAGGGGAGAGAACCGATGTTCGTACGACGGATCGCCGTGATCGGCACCGGGTACGTCGGGTTGACCACGGGGGCGTGCCTGGCCTCGCTTGGCCACGACGTCGTGTGCGCCGACGTGGACGCCGACAAGGTCGAGCGCCTCTCCCGCGGCGAGGTCGACATCCTCGAACCGGGTCTGGCCGAACTGGTCGCGGAGGGCATCGCGGCCGGGCGGCTGACCTTCGTCCTGGGCGCCGCCGCCGCGATCCGGCCCGCTGAGAACGGCCCCGAGGTCATGTTCCTGTGCGTGCCGACCCCGATGGGCGTCGGCGGCGTCGCCGACCTGAGCATCGTCGAGTCGGTGGTCGAAGAGGTCCGCGACCTGCTGCCCGCGGGCTGCGTCGTGGTCAACAAGTCCACCGTGCCGGTGGGCACCGCGGCGCGCACCGAGGAGCTGCTGGTCCGCGACGACGTCGCCGTGGTCTCCAACCCGGAGTTCCTGCGCGAAGGCAGCGCTGTCTACGACTTCCTCAACCCGGACCGCATCGTCGTCGGCGGCAGCAAGCAGGACGCCGCCGAACGCGTCGCCGCCCTCTACTCCCGACTCGGCGCCCCGACAGTGCTTACCGATGCGCCGAGTGCCGAACTGGTCAAGTACGCGGCCAACTGCTTCCTGGCGATGAAACTGTCCTATGTGAACGCTGTCGCCGAACTGTGCGACCGCCTCGGCGCGAACATCACCGACGTCACCGAGGGCATGGGCTACGACAAGCGCATCGGCCAGGCGTTCCTGCAGCCCGGCCCCGGCTGGGGCGGCTCCTGCCTGCCCAAGGACACCTCGGCGATGCTGCAACTCGCCGACGCGGCGGACTTCGAGTTCCGCCTCATCCGCGCCACCATCGACACCAACACCCGCCAGCGCCAGCGGATGGTCGAGAAGGTCCGCCTCGCGGTCACCGGCCGCCGCGGCGGCTCCCTGTCGCACACGCGCCTGGCCCTGTTCGGCCTCACCTTCAAGGCGGGCACCGACGACCTGCGCGACTCCCCGGCCCTGGCCGTCGCCGCCCTGCTCCGCCAGGCTGGGGCCGACCTGGTCGGCTACGACCCCGCCCTGCGCCCCGACGCCCGCCACCCCGACCTCGCGGGCATCACCATCGCCGACGATCCCTACCAGGCGGCCAAGGACGCCGAGGCCCTGATCGTCCTCACCGAATGGCCCGAGTTCCGCGGCCTCGACTGGGCGCGCCTCGCCGAGTCCGTCCGCAAGCCCATCGTGGTCGACACCCGCAACCTCCTCGACCCCGCCGTCGCCCGCCGCGTCGGCTTCGAGTGGATCGGCATCGGCAAACCCTGACCGGCGCCGAGAAGCTCCCAACGGAATAAGCCGCCACGCCGGGGACGTGCTGGTGGCCGGGTGCGCGGTGGCACAGTCTTCTGTCCCTAGGCCGCACCCTCGCGCACCAAGGCCGCCTCACCGGGGACTTCGCGACGGGTGTGGCAAGCGCCGACCTCTCCTTGGCTGGCGCGTAGGTGGCAGGCGGATCGCCCGGCCGGTTCTCACCTGGTGAAGTCGATGTGCACGAGGGCTTGGTCGTCGTGGGGTTTGGGGCGGGGCCAACGGATTCCCGCCGGGTCGGAGGTCTCCGCGGCGCGGACCGCGTCCAGGACCGCGTGCGGGCCGTGTTCGGTGGCCAGGGCGCGGACGGCGGGCCAGTCGAACAGGCTGTAGTCGTCCACGCCGCAGGACACGCCGTCGCTGGCCATGAGGATCGAGGTGACCTCCGCGCGCGGCCACGACGCCCGGATCGCGTGGTGGGCGGCGGCGGGCACGGCTTCGGCGACCCAGTAGCCGCCCTCCTGGTTGCGCCGGGCCGAGGTCTGCCGCGCCGACTCGCGCAGGGCGGCCAGGTGCTCGTCGGTGTACCCGGCGCCGTCGCGGAGCCGGTCGCGGTAGGAGCCGGGCGGCCCCTCGCGGAGCCGGGTGTCCGCCACGACCACCATGCCGGTCGTCAGGAACGCCACCACCGGACTGTCGGCCAGCACCAGCGCCTCGACGGTCGTGTCGTCCCAGCGCACCACCGCGACGGTGCTCGCCGGGCTCTCGCCCGGGGTGAAGCCGTTGCCGCGCGCCACCGCGCGGATCGCGCCCGCCAGCAGGTCGGCCAGATCCAGTTCGGGCGCGGTGGCCAGGCGCCCGGCGAGCTGGGTGGCCAGGTCGGTCGCGTAGGCGCCGCCGCTGGGTAACTCCGGGCGCAGGGAGGTGGCGCCGTCGAGCAGGATCACCGCGTCCGGCAGCACGACCACCACGTCCTCACTCGGGCGCGGCAGGCCGTCGAGTCCGACCCCGGGCTGTTCGGCCATCGCGATCTGCGGCATGCCCCGATCCTGCCCTCGTCAACCAGGGTTGACAACCCCGGTGTCGTCAACCTATGTTGACGCTATGGCTGAAGCAACCCACTTGGCGAGCGCGGCGGGGGATCGCGATCCCCGGGTCGGCCTGCGCGCGGTGGCCGCTCTCCGCAAGCTGCTGGAGCAGTTGGAGGCGGTGCAGGTGCGCAGCGCGCGCGCCGACGGATGGTCCTGGCAGGAGATCGCGGCCGAGCTAGGGGTGAGCAAGCAGGCCGTGCACAAGAAACACGGGAGGCAGTAGATGTTCGAGCGGTTCACCAAAGCGGCCCGCGTCGTCGTCCGCGACGGCGTGCGCATCGCCGAGACGGAGGAAGCGGCCACGATCGGTCCCGAGCACCTGCTGCTCGCCCTGCTCGGCCAGGACGGCACACCGGGGACCACGGTCCTCGCCCGGCACGCTGTCACGACCGAGGCGACCCGCGCCGCCCTCGCCGCCACCCGCAGGCGCGGCGGCCTGACCGAGGCGGAAGCCGCCGCCCTCGGCGAGTTCGGCATCGACGTCGACGCCGTCGTCGCGGCCGTCGAGCAAACCCACGGCGAAGGCGCGCTGGCAGGCGGGCGCAAGCGCCCGCGCACCTTCGGCCCACGGTGGCGGGTCCCGTTCAGCGCCGAAGCCAAACGGGTCCTGGAGCACAGCCTGCGCGAGGCGCTGGACCTAGGGGACAAGAGCATCGGCGACGAGCACGTCCTACTCGCCATCCTCCGCGTCGGCGGCCCGACCGCGGACGCACTCGCCTCCCTGGGCGTCACCTACCAGGGCGTGCGCGCCTCCCTGTCCCGCGCGAGCTGACCTCAGTCGGCCTGGAGCACCGACAGCACATTGCCCGCCGGATCCTTGAACCACGCGATCAACGGCCCGCGTCCGCGCATGATCCCCTTCTCGTCAACCCCCTCGTAGCGCTCGAATATGACGCCACGCTCCCGAAGCCACTCCACCGCCGCCTCGATATCGGCAACCGGAAAGTTCAGGATCGTGAACGACGCGGGCACGTGGTCCGGCTTGGGGTAGACCAATGTCTCCGCCCCCAGGCTCAGACGCAGCATCCCGAACTCCTCGACCAGCGGAACGCCGAGCGTTTCGCCATAGAACTCCTTGGCCTTGCCAATGTCGTCCACGGAAAATCCGCTGAACGCCTTAGTGTGCTCCAACATGGCGTGCTCCTCACTCCAGTCATAGTCCACACAGGACACAACCCGTCGCGACCGTCCGACAGCCCCGCCGACCCTTTCACCGTCGACCGCGCGCCACGGCAAGTCACCGCGCCGAAGCCCGGCTCGCAGCCGCCTGGGTGGGCGACCGACCCGGACAACCCGACTGGCCGATGGCAGGCCGCAGGCACCTCACCCTGCCGCACACCGAGCAGCCGCGCAGGCTCCCGACCGAACCGCTAGCGGCCCCCGACGCCCGTACCCGGCCGGATGCACGTCGTCAGCGACCCAGTCACCCCTGCTGATGCCGTTCCGCCTGCCGTCGCCCATACCCAAGGCACAGCAGCGCCATGCCAGCCGAAAACCCCGAACCCGACCGCAGCCGAACCTGAACCCGGAGGCGGCCGAACCCCGAACCTGGAGGCAGCCGCTCCCGACCCGGAGGCAGCGGCCCCCGAACCCGGAGGCAGCGGCCCCGAACCCACGGCCGCCGAGCCGCGAACCCCACGGCAGCCGAACCCCAAACCCCACGGTCGACGTTCCGACGAGGTATCGGTGCGTCAGCACCAACAACAGGACCCACCACGACACCCACTGGCTTAGTCGCGGCCTGCGTCCAGATTCCGCGGCCACCGCGGCTCGTCCCGCTTTCGTGGGCTGTCGAGTCGCGCTTTGGCGGGCTGGTGGGTCCGGCTTCCGTGGGCTGTCAAGTTCCGCTTCGGCGGGTTGCCGAGTCCGGGTTTGGCGGGTGCCGAGTTCCGTCTTGGCGGGCTGTCGAGTCCGGATTTGGTGGGTTGTCGAGTTTCGCTTTGGCGGGCTGTCGAGTCCGGCTTTCGCGGACCGTCGAGTGTCGTTTCCGCAGACCGTTGGGACCTGTTTTCGCGGGCCGCCGAGGCGATTGCGCGGCGATCTACGGCGGTGCCTCACCTTCTCTTCCGTATCGGTGACCCACGAAGGGGGCCACGATGATCATCTGCTGGTGACTCTCATGGTGTGACGGCCAGGAACAGGAACGCGCTGAACAGGGTCAGGTGCACGGTGCCCTGCAAGAGCGTCGCCCGTCCCGAGACCAGCGTCAGCGTGCTCACCACCACGGTCAGCACGAGCAGCACGAGTTCGGTCGGACCCAGCCCGAGTAACAGCGGTCCGGTCAGCCAAACCGACGCCACGGCGATCGCCGGGATGGTCAGGCCGATGCTGGCCAACGCCGACCCCAAGGCCAGGTTTAGGCTCACCTGCAAGCGGTTGCGCAGGGCGGCCCGCACGGCGGCGACCGTCTCGGGCATCAGCACCAGCAGCGCGATCAGCACGCCCACGAACGACACCGGCGCGCCGATCGCGGCCACCGCCGACTCCATCGTCGGCGACACCGTCTTGGCGAGTCCGACCACCGCGATCAGGCAGACCAGCAGCAGCCCGAGGCTCGCCAGCGCTGTCCGGGTGGTCGGGGCGTCGGCGTGGCCGTCCTCGTCCAGGTCGTCGGCCGAGGACTTGGGCAGGAAGTAGTCGCGGTGCCGCACGGTCTGCACGAACACGAACACCCCGTACAGCACCAACGACGCCACTCCGGCGAAGGCCAGTTGCGCGCCGGAGAACGTCGGCCCCGGGGTGCTTGTGGTGAAGGTCGGCAGCACGAGACTCAACGTGACCAGCGCCGTGATCACCGCCAGCGCCCCGCCCGAGGCGTGCGCGCGGAACTCCTGCACCCGATGCCGTAACGACCCGACCAGCAGCGCCAGGCCGACGATCCCGTTGCAGGTGATCATGATGGCGGCGAACACGGTGTCTCGTGCGAGCGAGGCGGACTTCTCCCCGCCCGACGCCATCAGCGTGACGATCAGGGCCACTTCGATCACCGTGACCGCGATGGCCAGGATCAACGTCCCGAACGGCTCCCCGACGCGGTGGGCGACCACCTCGGCGTGGTGCACGGCCGCGACGACCGCCCCGCCGAGCCCGAGGCAGACCAGCGCCAGCAGCACTGGCCCGAGGTCGCGGCCCCAGGTCAGGGCCAGCACCGCCACCGCGGCGGGCGGGACGGCGAGGCTCCAACGGGGCAGGGGCGTGGTGGTGGTTGTGGCGTTCACATGCGTCGACATTAGTGCGGGTGGCGGAATGCGGCCGGAAGTTATCCACAGACCTGAAAGTTGTCCACAGGTTGAGTGGGGGCCTTGACAGAGGCAGTTCAGGCTGGCACGGAACGGGGGCGCCACGACAGCCAGGGCAGGAACGCTTGGGCGAGTGGGCCGATGGCCAGCGCGTACAGGGCTGTGCCGACGCCGACCGTGCCGCCGAGGAACCAGCCGGTGGCCAGGACGGTCACCTCGATGGCGGTCCGCACCCAGCGGATCGGGAAACCGGTGCGGGCCGCGATGCCGGTCATCAGGCCATCGCGCGGGCCGGGGCCGAGGCGGGCGCCGATGTAGGCGGCGGTCGCCGCGCCGTTGAGCAAGATCCCGGCGGCGAGCAGGGCGATTCGGGTGACCAGCGCGCCGGGAGTGGGCAGGACGGCCAGGGTGAGGTCGACGGTGAGCGCGATGACTGCCACGTTGGCGAGCGTGCCGATGCCGGGGCGCTGCCGCAGCGGAAGCCAGCACAGCAGCACCGCGGCGGCGGTGACCGCGGTGATCGCGCCGAAGCTCAGGCCGGTTCGCAGGTGCAGCGCCTCATGCAGCACATCCCACGGCGACAGGCCGAGGGCCGCCTCGATCTGCAGGCCCATGCTCGCCCCGTAGAGCGCCAGGCCCGCGAACAGGTGCGGCAGGCGTCGGCTGGGGCTGATGCGGACGGGGACAGGAGTCAGGTCTAGGGCCATGCGGCCATCGTGGTTGACGATTGGCTATCTCTGCGATGGCCAATCTGAGACAATTGGCCCTATGGTCTCCAGTGTTCCCGCAGCCGGACGAGTGTCCGCCCAGCGATTGGTTCGCATGCTCGGCGAGTGGCGCGAGCACGGCAGTCGGCAGGGCTCGGCCGGGTTGGCCGCGGGCATCCGGCTGCTGGTGTTCGACGGGCAGCTGCCGCCCGGCACCCTGTTGCCCGCCGAGCGCGAGTTGGCCGGGGCGCTCGGTGTCAGCCGGACCTTGGTGGCGACCGCATGGGACCTGTTGCGGGCCGACGGCCTGATCGTCAGCAGGCGCGGTTCTGGTTCGCGTACCGCGCTGCCCGCCGCGCGTGACCGGGAACCCGAGCCGACCGGCCACTACCTGATCGACTTGGCGCGGGCCGCTCCCGCCGCGCTTCCCGGGCTCGGCGCCGCGATCGACGCGGTGCGGGGCTCGTTCGCGGCCGAGTTGTCCGGGCACGGTTATCACGAGTTCGGCCTGGATATTTTGCGTGAGCGAATCGCTGACCGGTTCACCGCGCGCGGGCTGCCTACCGGCCCGGAGGAAGTGCTGATCACCAACGGCGCTCACCACGCTCTCGCGCTTGTCTTGCGGGCGCTTACCGGGCCCGGGGATCGCGTGCTCGTAGAGCAGCCCACTTATCCGAACGCGATCGAGACGATGCGGGCCGCGCATGTCGTGCCGGTGCCCGTTCCCCTGCCGGAGAGTTATCCACAGGCAGCCCCGCTCGCCCCGGAATTGTCGGCCCCCGCCGGTAGACTGGAGCAGGGCCGACCCCCCAGGGCGGGTGGGGGCTGCGCTGGTGGGGGTTTGGGGCCGGGGGGTTCTGAGGCGGGCGATTTCAGGCTTGGGGCGGGGTGGGATCTCGACGGGGTGGAGGCGACGCTGCGGCAGGCGGCGCCGCGGTTGGCGTACTTCGTGGTCGATTTTCAGAATCCGACGGGGCGCAGGCTGGACGCCGAGGGGCGGGAGCGGTTGGGGGCCGCGCTGCGGCGGGGGCGGACGCCCGCGGTGGTCGACGAGACACTGGTCGAGCTTGATTTGGTGGGGGACCCGGTGGACGGGCCGCCGCCGATGGCGGTCTTCGCGCCGAATCTGGTGGTCACCGTGGGATCGGTGAGCAAGTCGCACTGGGGTGGGTTGCGGCTGGGGTGGGTGCGCGCGCCCGAGGAGGTCATCGGGCGGCTCGCCGCGGCTCGGCACGCGTTCGACCTGGGATCGCCGGTGTTCGAGCAGCTGGTCGTCGCCCAGTTGTACGCCGATCCGGAGCCGATGCTGCGGGAGCGGCGCGCGGTGACCAGGCAGGCGCGGGACGCGCTGGTCGCTGCGGTGCGGGCGCACTGCCCGGACTGGACTTTCGAGGTGCCCTCGGGCGGGCTGAGCCTGTGGTGCCGGCTGCCCGCGCCGATCGGGACGCGGGTCGCGGTCGCCGCGCAGAACGCGGGGGTGCGGGTCGCGCCCGGGTCACGATTCGGTGTGCACGGCGGTTTGGAGCGGTGGCTGCGCCTGCCGTACGCCTTACCGGCTCCGGTGCTGGTAGACGCGGTGCTCAGGCTGTCTCGGGTCGCCGCGGGCATCACCGGTGCCCCAGGGTCGGTCGGTTCCGACGGTCTCATACCGGTGGCGTAGCTAGCTTTACCAGTACTGAACCCTGTAGAAAACAGTGCGCTGGATGGCGTAGTTGTTTGGACCTTTCGGACCGACTTCGCCATCCAGCGCACTCAACCCTGGCCACTCAGGCCGGTCGGCGCAGCCCCTCGTTGCGCCGACCGGATGAACGGCCAAGGGGGAGCCCCGGGGGGGGGGGGGGGGGGGGGGGGGGGGGGGGGGGGGGGCGGGGGCGTGGGAGCGGCGAGCGGGTCGTGGGG
>NZ_JBVJIN010000011.1:0-111479 GCF_055586285.1 Actinokineospora sp. NPDC051303 | reverse complement strand
CTCGCCCCCCCCCCCCCCCCCCCCCCCCCTTCCCCTCCCCCCCCTCCCCCCCCCCCCCTGT
The DNA here is from genome assembly GCF_055586285.1 of Actinokineospora sp. NPDC051303. Taxonomy (NCBI): domain Bacteria; kingdom Bacillati; phylum Actinomycetota; class Actinomycetes; order Pseudonocardiales; family Pseudonocardiaceae; genus Actinokineospora; species Actinokineospora sp. NPDC051303. The sequence continues at coordinate 111,418 of NZ_JBVJIN010000011.1, read as the reverse complement.
CCTTCCCAAAAGCAAACACCGCAAGGGGACCCCCCCCCCCCCCCCCCCCCCCCCCCCCCCCCGGGGCCAGGTCCCGATCTGACCGGGCGCGGTCGGCAGATCGGGTATGGAGATGGTCAATGGGGTTCCCCAGGAACGACTCACGCGCCGAAATACACGCGGGTGGAGATGGGCAGACCGGTCCCGTCTTAGCGGGCCGTGGCGTCAGTCAGGGGTCGACGCGTGGACCCCGGCGACATCGCCGGGTGGGTCGAACTCCGCGGCCACGGCGACGCCCGACCGGGCGGGCGGGGCGAGGTGGGCGCGAGCGGTGAGCACGCCGTGCAGGGCGCGGGCGAGGCCGCCGCCGTCGCTGGCGGCCGACGCGGTGGGTCCGGGCGCGGCGGGCGCGACCGGCGCGGGCGGCGTGCGCGGAGCGGCGGGCGCGTCGACCGGTTCGGCTTTGGGGCCGTCGGCGACGACCGTCGCGGCGTCCTGCCGCGGCTGGACGCGCGGCGCGGGCCGGTGCGCCACGACGGCAGGCTCCTCGACCACCGGTACCACCGCGACCGGCGGCGTCGCCGCGACCGGCGCGGGCTCTGGCGTGGCGACCGGTTCGGGCGCGATCTTCGCGGCGGGAACGGTCTCGGGCAGGTCGACCACCTGCGGAAGCGGCGCCGCGGGGACCGACGCGTCCGGCCGCGGCCAGTCCGCCGCGGGCCAGTCCGGCCGGGGCCACTCGGGCGCCGACCAGTCGGGCAACGACCAGTCCGGCGTCGGGAGCGGCGGCACGGGCGGCTTCGGCAGCGAGATCGGCGGCAGGCGGATCGGCTCGGGGGTCGGTAGGTGCAGCACCGGGCCGACGGTGTCGAGGACGTCCTCGGTCACGTCGGTGACGGTGTCCATGATTCCGTTGGTCAGCGGCATCACCGGGCTGGTGAGCCCGGGCAGCGCGGCGTCGAAGAGGCCGAACAGGCCGCTGGTCTCGGCCTCGGGCTGGGGGGTGGTTGGCTCGGAGGTCTGGGCGCTGGCCGAGCCCGCGAGCAGGACTCCCACGACCCAGGCGGCCAGCAGTGTCCCCGCCACGACGGCGAGCCGGAGCAGGGCGCGCGACGCGTCCGAGGACCGAGTCACGTTCTCACCCACCATCCGGTCACGTTGTCGAACTCCCACCAGCCAGTGTGACCAGGCCACTATCCAGTACCCGGTCGTGCTTCTGCACCCTAACCGCGCGCGTTCCACCCGGAAAGACGGTGACGGCGCCGCGTGAGCGCGCCGACCGCCGAGGATGATCACCGACAGTGGAAACCGCTGGACTGGGTGATATTGCCCGTTCTTAGCGGGCGAGTACACCGATTCGGGCACACCGTGTTCGAGTGCACACTGAACGCGCCCAGGACGCCCTGGCGGACCTCGCCGACCGCAGCCCGGACCTGGTCCTGCACGATCCCGGCGGCCCGGCGGAGTGCCTGGTCCGGCGCGGTCAGCTGCTCGTTCCCCGTGACGACCTGGACCGGGCCGTCCGCGCGCTGGATCGCTGGATCGAGGCGGTGGACCCGGCCGAGCACGCCACCCTGCGCCTGCGGCCCGGGGCGGCGGCCGACTGCGTGCGGATCGCGGCGGACGTGGCTGACCTGGTGCCGGTCTCGGCCAACCACGTCCACACCGTCCTGGTCGGCGCCCCGATCCTGCACGGGACCGGCGCGGCGCCCGCGCCCGCGCCGCTGCCGCCCGAGCCGCCCCGGGTGAGCTGGGACCCGCCGGTCACGGTCCTGATGCTCGACACCGGCATCGACCCGCATCCCTGGTTCGTCGGCCGCCGGTGGTTCGGCCGGTGGGACCTGGAGGTCCTCGACGCCGACCACGACCGCGTGCCCGACCGGCAGGCGGGCCACGGCACCTTCGTCGCGGGCGTGGTCCTGGCGCACGCCCCCGGCGCGACTTTGCGCCAGTTCCCGGTCCTGTCGTCGCAGGGCTTGACCGACGACCGGACCGTCGCCGCCACTCTGCGCCGCGCGCGCCGCCTCGCGGCCGTTCGCCCCGACCCGGTGGACGTCCTCCTGCTGACTGCCGGGTGCCACACCGCGGACGACCGCTGTCCGCCGGTCCTCGCCCGCGAACTCGCCCACTGGCCCACCGTGGTCGCCGCCGCGGGCAACACCGGAACCACGCGCCCGTTCTGGCCCGCCGCCCTGCCTACCGTGACCGCGGTAGGCGCGCTGTCGCCGGACGGTTCGCGCGCCCCGTTCTCCAACCACGGTCCGTGGGTGGACCGCTGGGCTCCCGGTGTGGACATCGTCAGCAGCCATGTCCGGCTGACCGGGGACACCCGTGAGTACGGCGCGGCCCGCTGGAGCGGCACCTCCTTCGCCGCGCCCCAGGTGGCCGCCGCGGTGGTGGCGGCCCGCGCTGCGGCCGGGATGGCGGCGGACACCCGAGCGAGCTGACACCGCGGCTCACGCGCCGATGGCGACGAAGCCGAGGTGACCGTGGGCCGACTGGGCTCGGGCGAGGGCCGTGGCGGTGTCTGCCCCGGCCGCGAGGTGCTTGTGCAGGGCGCTGACCAGGGCAGCCGCGCCCGCGTCCGGCACCGGGACGGTGCTGGCGACGACCGCCCGGGCGCCGCGCTGGAGCAGCGCGGCGGGCAGGGCGATGGCGCGGCCGGACTCGCAGGACGACAGGACCGTCAGCCGGGGCGGCCGGGCCAGGCGGCGCAGGTCGTGGCCGTGGAGCGGGCCGTCGGCCAGGTCGAGGGTGGAGAACAGCGGCGCGTCCGGATGGTGCCTGCCGTGCGCGGCGATGTGCGCCACGTCCGCGCCGTCTATCGCGCGCAGCACCGCGTCTTTGGTTGCCGAGGAGCCGGTGAGCACGATGCCGCCGTGCTCGCCGTGCAGCGCGGTCACTTCCGCTTCGGCGTGGTCCAGCCCCGGCCCGGCGATCCACACCGGCGCAGTGTCGGTCGGCTCGACGGCTCGGGCGTCGAGCCAGCAGGCCATCGACGGTGTGACCGCCACCGGTCGCCCGGCGCAGGCGGGCAGCGCGGCCCACGGCACGCTTTCCAGGCCGGGCGTCGGAACGATCACCAGCGGCCGGTCGCCCGCCACGGCCGAGAGCGGGCCGAACAGCATCGCGTCGAGTCGCCGGGCGGCGCGCGCGGCCGTGTCGCCGCAGCGGTCGACGGTCGCGGTCAGCGCGGCGGCCCGCCGCAGGGATTCGGCGGCGACGTGGACTTGGCTTTCCGGGCCCAGGTAGTGCAGTCGCCATCGCCCAGACAACACCGACACCGCCCCTAACTGTCCGCCGTGTGCGAAGAAGCAGAGTGCGGTAGCCGTGCCGAGCGCGGCGGATAGGCGTTCGCTTCTGTCCGCTGGCAGGTAAGTGGCGCGTTGTCTCTCGATCCAGCCGAACACCGTCCGCGCCCGCCCGCTCTCGACCGCCGCGCCCAGGCCGGTCGCGGCCAGGTCCGCGCGTTCCGGTTCGGGAACCGGCCCCCGCAGGCCTGCGCGGCACGCGGCCAGGACGCCCCGCCGGGTCGGCGCGACCCGGGCCCGCGCCAGCCAGCCCAGCGCCCGCAGGGCGGGGATATCCGCGTGCCGCCGGTTCTGCACCAGCTCCGGCAGACCGGCCGCCAGGCGCAACTCGGCGGCCTCGACATGCCGCCCCGCGCGTTCGCAGGCGGCCGCGGCTTCGGCCACGCCCTCCGGGCGCTCGCCCAGGGCCAGCCGGGTCCGCAGTTCGAGCGCGTGGGCCGCGGCCAGCCAGGACGGCCGCCCGGCGAACAGGTCGGCCGCTCTGCGCGCCGACCCGAGCGCCGCGCGGAGATCGCCCATCCGCAGGGCGCGCAGGCCGTGGGCGAGCGTCGCCTCGGCGAACGCGGGGCCACGACCGGCCGCGCCGAGCAGCGCGCCCGCCTTGGCCAGATCGGCTCCCGCCTCCCGGACGAGCCCGGCTCGCAGCAGCGCGCTCGCCCGGTCCACCAGCGCCTCCGGCCTGCGCCGCTCGTCGACGCCCGCGGCGGCGTAGTGGGCCAGCGCGGCGGTCAGGTCGCCGGACTCGGCGGCGACGAACCCCTGGTTGTGCTTGCAGGTGGCCGCCCGCTCGTGCTCTCCGAGTCCTGTGTAGAGGGTGTGCGCCCGGGATAGAGCCGCGTCGGCGACGGTGAGCCGGCGCAGGTAAGCGGCGGCGACACCCAGACCCACCAGAGCGTTCGCCTGCCAGTGCGGGTCCTCGGCAAGACCGTCGACAGCCGTGTCGAGAATCGGTAGAGCAGCTTCGTGTTCACCGTCTTGGCACAAGATGAGCCCGGTAAGGCAGTCGGCGCGCGCTCTCGACTTTTCGGTAAGCGCGGGACGGGCAAGCGCGATCAGCCCGGCGCTGGTCTCCCGGTCACCGAGCTGGTGCGACACCCACGCCAGGACCAGCTGCGACTCGGCCCGCTGCGTGGCCGAACCGGCGATGCCCACCGCGGCCGAAGCCGCCGCCCGAGCCCGCAGCGGCTCGCCGCGATCTTGCAGGTCGACGGCCTCGGCGTGCCGGGCCGCCCAGGTCACCGCAGCCACGGCGACACCAGCGGCGTCCCGCCGGGGCGGCGCAGCACGACCCGGACGCGGCCGGACGGCAGGTCGCCGGAGAAGCAGCCCACCTCGTCCACCGGCAGCACCCGCGCGCCCTCCCGCGAGTGGATCTCGGCGTGCGCGACGCCCAGCTGAGGCGAGACCAGGCCGGTGACCCGGGCGCCGAGTTCGATCAGCACGTCGTCGCCGCGCCGAAACACCGCGCCGCCGCCGCGGACCGCGGCGCACGGCTGGGGGACGAGGTCGAGCAGGTCCCAGTCCACGCCGACAAAGGCCCCGGCGAGCACGGCCGCCACGCGCACCCGGGGCGGCGGCGGGTCGAGGCGATCCAGCAGGTCGGCCAGGTCGGCGAGCAGGTCGGCGTCGGTCATCCCGCCGCCTCCCTCGGCAGGCCCAGCGCGGTGACCTTGCGGCGCAGCGCGTCCAGGCACCGGCCGCGGGTGGTGCCGACGCTGCTGGTGGCCAGTCCCAGCGCCCGCCCGAGCTGCGCGTAGCTCAGCTCCGGGGCGAACGCCAGCAGGCCGAGCAGCTCCCGGCAGCGCCCCGGCAACGCCGCGAACGCCCGCCACAGCGTGTCGTCGCGCGCCCCGCGCAGCGCCGTGGCCTCGGGCCAGCGGTCCTCCTGCGCGGTGTCCGCGTGGTCCGGCCACACCGCGGCCCGCACCTCGCGGCCGCGGTGCGCGAGCACGCGTAGGCTCTCCCGGCGCGCCGTCGTGGACAGCCAGGCGGCCACCCGCTCCGGCGCGCGCAGCTCGGTGATGTGCTCGGCCAGCGCCACCCACGTGTTCTGGCTGACGTCGGCGGCGTCGGCGTGGTCGAGCCGGTGCGCTCGCGCGACCCGCCACACCATGTCCGAATAGCGGTCCACCAGCGCTCGCCAGGCGTCCTGGTCGCCGTCGACAGCCCGGCGGATCAGTTCCGCCGCGGACTCGACCGACATGTGCCCTCCCTCGCTCGTCCCCCTCCGGCCGGTCAGACGGAGGCGTGGGAGATCGGGCTCCGCGTGCCGCTCGAAGGAGTGATCTCAGGCGAGTCCGCGCAGGCGGGCGATGGCCTCGTCGAGGACGTCGTCGCGCTTGCAGAAGGCGAAGCGGACGAGGTGGCGCCAGCGGTCGGGGTCGTCGGTGAAGACCTGGACCGGCACGGCGGCCACCCCGGCCCGCTCCGGGAGGTCACGGCAGAACTGGAGGCCGTCGGTGAAGCCGAGAGGGCGGACGTCGGCGCAGATGAAGTAGGTGCCCTCGGCCGCTCGCACCCCGAAACCCGCATCGGCCAGGCCCGTCGACAGCCGGGTCCGCTTGTCCGCCAGCGAGTCGCGCAGCCCGGCCACCCACGCCGACTCCGCGCGCAGGGCGTGGGCCACCGCGGGCTGGAACGGCGCGCCGCCCACGAACGTCAGGAACTGCTTGGCCGCGCGCACCGCGGCCACCAGGTCGGCCGGGCCGCAGACCCAGCCGATCTTCCAGCCGGTGCAGTTGAAGCTCTTGCCCGCGCTGGAGATGGTCAGCGTCCGCTCGGCCATGCCCGGCAGCGACCCCAGCGGGACGTGGGCGCGGCCGTCGAACAGCAGGTCTTCGTAGACCTCGTCGGTGATGGCGACCAGGTCGTGCTCGACGCAGACCGCCGCGACGGCGTCGAGCTCGGCGCGGGTCAGGACGGTGCCGGTGGGGTTGTGCGGGGTGTTGACCAGGATGACCCGGGTGCGCGGCGTGATCGCGGCGCGCAGCGCGTCGACGCCGAGGCCGAAGCGGCCTGACGGTTCCTCGGCGAGCGAGACGACCTTGCGGGTAGCCCCGGCCATGGCCACCGACGCGGCGTAAGAGTCGTAGTACGGCTCGAACAGGATCACCTCGTCACCGGTCTCCACCAACGCCAGCAGCGACGCCGCGATGGCCTCGGTGGCGCCCACGGTGACCAGGATCTCGGTGTCCGGATCGAACGCGGTCCCGTACCGGGCGCGGCTCTCCGCGATGGCCGCGCGCAGCTCCGGGCGGCCGGGGCCCGGCGGGTACTGGTTGATCCCCGATCCGATCGCTTCCTGCGCCGCGGCAAGCATTCCGGGCGGGCCGTCGGTGTCCGGGAAGCCCTGGCCGAGATTCACCGCTCCGGTGCGCACGGCCAGCGCGGTCATCTCCGCGAAGATCGTCGAGGTGAACGGCCGCAGACGCGGCACCAGGGAGGTTCGGGGCACGGGACAGCATCCTCACGGAGAATGGCACCGTGGAGCAACTGACACCGGTTCCCGGCGAGGCGGCGAAGCGGCGCGCCCTGCGCAAGATGAAGCTGGTCGCGCTGGGCTTCCTCGGCGGCGCGACGGTCATCTTCGTGCTGACGACGATCTGGCAGTCGTCCGGCGCGCCGGGCTGGGTCGGCTACGTCAAGGCCGCCGCGGAGGCGGGCATGGTCGGCGCGCTGGCCGACTGGTTCGCGGTGACCGCGCTGTTCCGCCGTCCGCTTGGCCTGCCGATCCCGCACACCGCGATCATCCCGAACAAGAAGGACGTGCTCGGCAACAGCCTGGGCGACTTCGTCGGCACGAACTTCCTGTCCGAGAACGTTGTCCGCGACCGTCTTCGCCGGGTCGGCGTCGCGGCCCGGCTGGGCGGGTGGCTGGCCGAGCGGGAGAACGCCGAGCGGGTCACCTCCGAGCTGGCCACGGTCATGCGCGGCGCGGTCACCGTCCTGCGCGACGAGGACGTGCAGGCCGTCATGGAGCAGGCCGTGGTGTCGCGGATCGTGGACGTGCCGTGGGGCCCGCCGCTGGGCAAGCTGCTCGGCCGGGTGATCGAGGACGGCTCGCACCACAAGCTGGTCGACCTCATGTGCGACCGGGCCTACGAGTGGGTCAAGGACAACTACACCCAGGTCATGGGGGTCGTGTCCGGGCGGTCGCCGTCGTGGTCGCCGAAGTTCCTGGACGCTCTTGTCGCCGACAAGGTCTACGGCGAGGTGCTGTCGTTCGCGTGGAACGTCAAGACCGACGTGAACCACCCGATGCGGCTCGCGCTGGACAAGTTCCTCGGCGAGTTCGCCGGAGACCTGCGCGACGACCCGAAGGTCATGGCGCGCGCCGAGCAGGTCAAGCACCAGGTGCTGGAGCACCCGGAGGTGCAGAACCTGATCGGCTCGGCGTGGGCGACGGCGAAGAAGATGCTGCTCGACTCCGCGGAAGACCCGTCCAGCGAGCTGCGCACGCGGGTGCGCGCGGGGCTGATGACCCTTGGCGAGCGGCTGCGCTCGGACGAGTCCCTGCGCGCGAAGGCGGACAGCTGGGTCGAGGGCGCGGCGGCCTACGTCGTGCTGAACTACCGCGCCGAGATCACCACGCTGATCACCGACACCGTCGCGCGCTGGGACGCGGACGAGACCGCGCGCAAGATCGAGTTGCAGGTTGGCCGGGACCTGCAGTTCATCCGGATCAACGGCACCGTGGTCGGCGCGCTCGCCGGGCTGCTGATCTACACCGCCGCGCAGCTCATGAGCTGAGCTTCGCGCGCTCCCGCCAGGCCCGCGCCTTCTCCCGGTTGCCGCACACCCGCATCGAGCACCATGTCCGTGACCGGTTGCGGGAGCGGTCGAAGAACGCCCACTGGCACTCGTCGGCCGGGCAGATTTTCATCCGGCCCCACTCGTCCAGCACGGCGAGCCGGGCCGCCGCGGCCAGGACGGCCCCGGTGACGTCGGCGGACACCAGTCTCGGCGCGCCGTTCACCAGCTCGACCGTGATCGAAACCGGGGGCGGCGGCGGCGCCGGGGGCCCGCCCACCGCGGCGCGCAGTCCCGCGCGCACGGCGCGGACCCGGGCGAGGTCGTCGGCGGGGACGAGGCGGCGTTCGGCTTGCCAGGCGCGCCACAGCAGGGGGTCGTCGAGCACGTCGGCGCGTTTCTCGAAGTCGATCGTGTTGAGGAAGTCGAGAACCAGCTCCACGTCGTGCGTCGTGCTCACTTCGACAGTGCTCACGACACCACTGTAGGTCGGATACCGGTTGTCGCGGCGGATCGTAACTTGCATACTCGAATCACTGGTTACTCGATCGAAGGAGCGACATGACCAACGCTGTGCCGACCTTGGGCGCGATCGTGCTCGACTGCCCCGACCCGCTCGCCCTGTCCCGCTTCTACGCGAGCCTGCTGGAGTGGCCGGAGGACCCGGAGCCCGCCGAGGACAACTCCTGGGCCTCGATCAAGGGCGACAGCGGCCGCATCGACTTCCAGCGGGCCGCGGACTACCTGCCGCCGACCTGGCCCGCCGCCGAGCGGCCGCAGATGCTGCACCTCGACCTCGCGGTGGCCGACCTGGAGGCCGCGCATGAGCGCGCCATCGGCCTCGGCGCCCGTCTGCTTGACGACAAGCCGGAAACGTTCCGGGTCTACGCCGACCCGGCCGGGCACCCGTTCTGCCTCTGCGCCTGCTGAGGTATTCGGCCAGCTCAACAGGCTATTCGCGATGTGTATACACATGCTGTACAGTTCGAGGCATGTCAATCGGACACGCTCTGCTCGGGCTGCTGGAGACCGGCCCGAGGCATGGCTACGACCTCAAACGCGTCTACGACGAGCACTTCGGGCACGACCGGCCACTCGCCTACGGGCAGGTCTACTCGACACTCTCGCGGCTCTTGCGCAACGGATTGGTGGAGGAAAGCGGTGTCGAACCCGGCGGCGGCCCAGAACGCAAGCGCTATGCGATCACCGACGCCGGGGTCACCGACGTCACGGCGTGGCTCGTGACGCCCGAGAGCCCGCGGATCTATCTGCAGAGCGCGCTCTACACCAAGGTCGTGCTCGCGCTTATGTCCGGCCGCAGCGCGGAAGACGTGCTCGACGCCCAGCGTGTCGCGCACCTCAAGGCGATGCGCGAGCTGACCGCGCGCAAACGCGACGGCGACCTCGCCGACCAGCTCATCTGCGACCACGCGCTGTTCCACCTCGAAGCCGACCTGCGCTGGCTGGAGCTGACCACGGCACGTCTGTCGGAACTCGGTAAGCAGGTGACGTCATGACCGACGTCCTGCTGAGCGGCACTGACTTGCGTAAGAGCTTCGGTGCGACTCCCGCTCTCGACGGCGCGAGTATGAGCGTCCGTCGCGGCGAGATCGTCGCGGTCATGGGGCCGTCGGGCTCGGGCAAGTCGACGCTGCTGCACTGCCTCGCGGGCATCATCACACCGGAATCGGGCGCGGTGGTGTTCCAGGGACGGGACCTGTCGGCGATGTCCGACCGCGAGCGCAGCGCCCTGCGGCGCGGCGAGTTCGGCTTCGTTTTTCAGTTCGGCCAGCTTGTGCCCGAACTGACCTGCCTGGAGAACGTGGCGCTGCCGCTGCGGTTGAGCGGAGTCCGGCGCAAGGCTGCGGAAACCACGGCCCGAGAGTGGCTGGGCAGGCTGGAGGTCGACGGCGTCGCCGACCAGCGCCCCGGCGAGGTCTCCGGCGGCCAGGGGCAGCGGGTGGCGGTCGCCCGCGCCCTGGTCACCAGCCCCAAGGTCGTCTTCGCCGACGAGCCGACGGGCGCTCTCGACTCGCTCAACGGCGAGCAGGTAATGCGGCTGCTGGTAAGCACCGCGAAGGAGACCGGCGCGGCCATCGTCCTGGTCACCCACGAACCCCGGGTGGCCGCGTACTCCGACCGCGAGGTCGTGGTGCGGGACGGGAAGACCCGCCAGGTGGAGCTGGTCCAGTGAGGGCCTGGCTCAACGACCTCGCCATCGGGGTCCGACTGGCCGTCGGGGGCGGTCGGACCTCGTTGGCGCGGTTCGTGCTCAGCGCGACCGGCGTGGGCATCGCGGTGGCCGTGCTGCTGCTCGCCTCGTCGGTCGATTCCGTGCTCGACTCCCGCGACCAGCGCAGATACGCGAAAGTCCCCGTCGAGACGGCCGTGGAGGGTGTCGCGCCGACCTACTACGCGCAGACCAGCTCGGAGTTCAACGGCGAGCGCATCGAGGTCGTCTACCTCCTCGGTGACGGCCCGACATCGCCGAAACCGCCCGGGGTCGCGGCGCTGCCCGGCGAGGACGAGATGTACGTCTCGCCCGCCCTGGCCGAACAGCTCAGCGACCCGGCCAACGCGCTGCTGCGTGAGCGGTTCCCGCAGCGGATCGTGGCCACCCTGAGCGACGCGGTGGTGCTGGAGCCGACCACGCTGCTGCTGTACACCGGGGCCGGACCCGCGGGCCGGGACGCCCCGACGAAGGCCTACGCCTTCGGTTCTCCCGCGACCGGTGCCGGGGTCATGGACCCGGGGTTGCTGCTGCTCGTGCTGCTGGGCACGGTCGCGCTGCTGGTGCCGGTCTTCATCTTCGTCGCGTCCAGCACCCGGATCGCGGGCGCGGAACGCGACCGGCGGCTCTCCGCGTTGCGGTTGGTCGGCTCGGACACCGGGCAGGTGCGCCGGATCGCCGCCGCCGAGACCCTGGTGAGCGCGCTCGCCGGGCTGGTGCTGGGGGTTGGGCTGTTCCTGCTCGGCCGGGAACTGGCGGACGGCGTGCGGTTGATGGGCGTCAGCGCGCACTCGTCCGACATCGTGCCGAGCTGGTGGCTCGCGGTGCTCGTGTTCCTGTCCATTCCGGTCTTGGCGGTGCTGACCGCGCAGTTCGCGATGCGCCGCACGATTGTCGAGCCGCTCGGCGTCGTCCGGCGCGGCATGCCGGTCCGCAGGCGCGTCGTGTGGCGGGTCGCGGTGGTCGCGCTCGGCGTGGCGCTGTTGGTCTGGCACGGCGGGGTGAGCGCCAACAGCCAGCTGTGGTCGTACAGCGTCGCGGCGGGCGCGACGCTGATCCTGGTGGGCGTGCCCGTCCTGCTGCCGTACGTGGTGGAGCGCTCGGTAAGCCGTCTGCGCGGCGGCCCGTCGTCCTGGCAGCTGGCGATCCGCAGGCTTCAGCTCGACAGCGGCACGTCCGCCCGGGTCGTGGGCGGGGTGGCGGTGGTCCTCGCGGGTGCGATCGCCCTGCAGGCCCTGCTGCTGACCCAGGCGTCGGCCTTCGGCGTGCCCGACGACCAGCGCGCGCCGTCCGACTCGATCATGACTGTTTACGCCGAGCCGGAGGTCGCGGACGAGGCCGAACGCATCCTCAAGAACGCCGAGGGCGTCACGGCGTCGAGGTCTGTCGAGACCGTCACCGTCGAGTTCGACGGCGGGCAAAGCGGCTCCTCCCTCGGGATCGCCGACTGCGACACGATCCGAGCCGTCTACGGGATCACCGATTGCGTCGACGGCCAAGTGTTCAGCTCGCACCAGGCGACACCGGAGGCGGACGGCTTCCTTCCCGGCCGCACGCTGCGCGTGGTCGACTACGGCGAGAACGTCGAACCCCGAGTGCTGGCCGAGTGGCGGTATCCGACCACCACCCGGCGGCTCCCACCCGCCACCGTCGAGCGCTTCGACGTCGGCGGTCTGCTCGTCACCCCCGGCGCTCTCCCCGACCTGCCCCCGACCGCCAAGGACATCCGAGTCCAACTCGACCGGTCCGTCCCCCAGGCCGCGGACCTCGTCCGCACCGCCCTCCAACCGCTGCGGTGGCAGGCGACGACCTACACCGAATACGCCGCACCGCTCACCAAGGACCAGCAGACCTACCTGTCCATCCGCGGCGGCCTGCTGATCGGGTCGGTGTTCACCCTGCTGCTGGCGGGCATCAGCCTGCTGGTCCTGGCCCTGGAACACATCCGCGAACGTAGGCGCCCCTTGGCCATCCTCGCCGCGAGCGGCGTGCCCACCGGCGCGCTGGCGAGGTCGCTGCTCTGGCAGATCGCCATCCCCATCGCCCTCGGCGTCGCGGTGGCGGTCCCCGCGGGCATCGGCCTGGCCACCCTGATCACCAACCTGTCCGCCGACCCCCTCCGAGTCGACTGGCCCGGCGTGGCGATCATGACGGCGGCGGCGGCCGTCCTGGGTTTGCTCGTGTCCCTGCTGACCCTCCCCTTCCTACGCAGCGCCACCCGCCTCGACGCCCTACGCACCGAATAACCGACCGCTAGAAGCCTGGGGCCGACGGGGGTCGGCCCCAGGCTCTTGGCATGACCGAGTCACCAACCCACACCCCCATCGCACCTCACGCGACCGCGCCCCGACCGAGAGCGCGACGCCACCGCTGACACCCAGGGGTGACTTCCGCCCCTGCGAGCGCGTTATACGGTGAACGGCGGCAAAACCGTGCGCCCGAGCCCCGCCCAACGATTCATGTCGCTTCCGGAACTATTTCTCCTTTCGTTCGCGGCTCTTGCGATGGCGGACAAACGGGACAACGCCTGGTCTGGTCACCCGCCAAACTCCCGGCTTCCGCTCCGAAGAAAATGTCAGAATATCTCGAAGGTTGGTTTCAATCAGGTGTTTGAGGTCGTCTCTCGTCGCTTCGCCCGGCAGGTAGAACATGTGTACTTTCGCCGCGATGTATGCCTCCAATTCCGCGGTGCGTTGCATGATACGCGCATCACGATTGAGTACCACCCAGCCACTTCCTGTGATCTTGGCTAGCCATTCCGTATCCTCGGCGCCGAGCGAGTCCGCGCGAGTGCCGAACACCTCAGGGGGTGTGTGCACCTGGTAGCCGAGATCGACGAGCAATCGGCGGACCGTCCGTGTGACAGCGTTCTCGTCGCAGTAGAACTCAAGCGGCTCGGCCCAAGAGGACGCGGGCGGCGGCCCGGACGGCATCGATGTCGACTCCGTGTTCCTCTGCGACGACTTCAGGTTCTTCACCTGCCTTCAGCATCGCCGCCACGTTCGACACTTTGGCGCCTGATCCGGCGAACACTGGCTGACCTGATGACCGGTAAGGGTCCATGACGACCTTTGACGGCTCGAATGGCTTGAGGGTCAGGGCCGATGGATAGCCGTCGTCGGCGAACGCCACGTACTGCAGGTAGTCCTGCACGATCTCGCGCAACACGGTCTGTCCCATTCTCCCTTCGATGAGGCCGGTGCCCTCCTCGGTACGGGAGAAATCCCACAGGACTGAGATTCCGTCGGTGACAAGCGCGGGGGAGACCAGCACGTGTTCTCGTCCGAACTCGCGCTGCAGGCGTTCGAGCGCCGGGCGGATGCGCTGAGGCCGCACACCCGCCTTCCGTAGGCCTTCCAACACCCAGGCCTCTGCCATGGCGATGAACGGCACCGCGGCCTGCCGGGGTGTGGCAGGGTCTGGCAGGTGGAGCAGGGGGCCCGCACGTTCGTATCCGCGTGCCCACCTATGGAAGGTCCGCTGCGGGATGCCGAGGTGCCGTGCCGCGTCGGTCATGCTCAGCAAAGGTCGTGAGAACCGGGTGTCGAGGGCCATGCTGTCTCCTTGTTCGATGGGTATCGCCGCTGGTGGATCGGGGTGACACGCACACCATGGCACGATTCTCGACCACGTGTTCGGAGTTATCCACAGGCCCTGTTCACATCAGCAGGTATGCCGCGCTGCCGAGTCGTTCGATGGTCGTGTCCGATGGTTGGCGGTCGAGCAGTGCCATGCCGCCGCCGCGGCGGTGGAAGCCGGTGAGGACGGCGTGGCGGGTGGCGCGGGAGCGGTTCACCGTGCCGGAGTGCCACAGGTGGGAGTTGAACAGCCACGCCGTGCCCGCGGGGCCGAGCAGGAGCGCCTGGTCGGGGTGGTCCTCGTGGCCCTTGGGCGGGACGAACCCGTAGTCGAGGTGCGAGCCGGGGACGACGCGGGTGGCGCCGTTTTCCGGGGTGAAGGCGGTGAGGGCGACGATGGCGTTGCACACTTGCCAGCGGCCCGGCTCGGCCCGTTCCGGGGTGTCCATGTGCAGGGCTTGGCCGCCGTGGTCGGGTTTGCCCGCGCGGTAGTGCATCTCGCTGATGCGGAACTCCGGCCCGAGCAGGTGCCGGACCGCGGCCAGCAGGGTCGGGCGCAGCCACAGCGGGTCGAACATCTTGCCCGCCTCCAGCAGCCCCTTGAGGTGTAGTGTGCCGCCCTGCCTGCCGCCGACCCGCAGCAGCGCCTCGATCTCTCCCAGCGCGGCGTCGACCTGGTCGCCGGTGAGGAAGCCGTCGAAGCGGCAGTAGCCGAGTTCGTCGAGATCGCTCAGCTGTTGGGGGGCGAGCAGATCCGAGCGGACGCCCAGCTCGTCGAGAACCTCGTGCACTATCCAGGTGTAACCCAGCGATGGCCGTGACGCCACCATATTCACCTGTTGATGCCCCAGAATCGCCCGATGAGCCACTCGGAGCACTGCTGGTAAGCGGCGGACTCGCCCGAATGGCGCAGCCACGACCACCCGCGTCGCGGTGTCCTTCGCGACATCCGGCCGTCCGCCGGACTGACCATATCGGACAGTGGCTGGATTCCTTTCCGCGCAAGCTCTTACCGGGAGAGCCGGTGCAGCCGCAGCGCGAGCTGGATCTCCAGCGCCCGCTCCGGTGTCTGCCAGTCGGAGCCCAGCAGCGACCCGATGCGCTCGATTCGCTGCACGACCGTGTTCACGTGAACGTGCAGCACGTCCTTGGCCCGGGTCAGGTTCGCCCCGCAAGTGAAGTACGTCTCAACGGTGCGCAGCAGTTCGGTGCCGCGCCGGTTGTCGTAGTCCAGGACCGGTCCCAGGGTGGCGCGCACGTACCCGTCGAGGTCGGTCGGATCGCCCAGCAGCAGCCCCACGAAGCCGAGGTCCGCCAGCGCGGCGCCCTGCCCGGACCGCCCTAGGGCCACCAGTGACCGCGCGCACCGGGCCGCTTCGGCGTGTGCAGCGACCACAGCGTCCACACCGGACACTGGACCGGCCGCTCCTACCGTGACCGGACAATCCACTGTAGACGAAAGTTCGGCGGCTATCCGCGCGGCCAACGCGCTCGGGTCGTCCGTGCGAGCCAGCAGCACAACCTGTTCCGCGTGCACCCCCACCAACGCGGCGTGCCGACCGGCCGCTATCGCCAGCCGCCGCCGGGGCGCCTGGTCCGCGGTCGCCACCAGCACCGCGTGCGGCTCGGTCAGGTCGACGCCCAGCCTGCGCCCGCGGGCGATCAGCGCCGCCGGGTTGCGGTCGGGCGCGGTCAGCAGATCGGCCAGCAACTCGCCGCGCACCTCGTCCTCGGCCCGCGCGACCGATCGGCGGAGCATGAGCAGCAGCGCGGTCACCACGCCCGCGCGTTCAAACAGCCTGCGGTCCGCGTCGTCCAGTGACGCGCGGCCGGTAAGCAGCAGACTTCCCAGCAGCTCTTGTCCTGCCTGCACCGCGCAAACCCAAGTGTCTTGTGTGGACATAGCTCTACCTGAGGAGCGAGAAGCCGCAACGGCTTCCTCCGACGGGCGGCCCGCGCCCGCGCCCACCCGGGCCAGTTCGATCCCGTCCGCGTCGTGGACCGCGATTCCGCCGCGCAGCACCTCGGCGACCGCGGCGGCCACATCGGGCAGGTCTCCGCCGCGCAGCACCAAATCCATCAGCTTGTCGTGGGCGTCCTCGGCGCGGCGCATGGCCGCGTTGTGCGCGCTGATGGTCGCGTTGGCGCGGTTGAGGTCCGCGAGGGTCTGGCGCGTCTCGTCGAGCAGATGCGCGTTGTCGATGGCGATCGCGGCGTGGTCGGCCAGCGACGACAGCAGCGCCACCTCGTCGGGGGAGAAGTCGCGGCGGGCGCGGTCGGCGGCGAACAGCACTCCGATCACCTTGCTGCCCAACGCCAGCGGCACCCCCAGGATCGCGGTCAGCCCCTCGTCGTGCACGGAGGAGTCGATCGGGGTGGTGTGCCGGAAGCGGTTGTCGGCGAAGTAGTCACGGGTCGCGTACGGCCGCGCCGTCTGCGCCACCAGTCCGCCCAGCCCCTCGCCCATGCCCAGGGTGACCTGCTGGAACAGCGCGGACACCGACCCGTCGGTCACCCGCATGTACGTCTTGTGCGCGTGCTCGTCGTTGAGCGTCAAATAGGATACGTCCACGCCGAGCAGCAGCCGCGCGCGGCGCACGATGGAGCGCAGCACCGCGTCGGTGTCGCGCAGCCCGGCCAGGTCGCTCGCGGTGTCGAACAGCGCGGCCAGTTCGGCCTCGCGCCGCTTGTGCTCGGCGACGGTGTGCCGGATGCGCAGGGCGTCCTCGGTGGCCCGCCGCACCAGCGCCAGGTCGTCGCCGTCCAGTCCGGATTCGCGGGCGACCCGGGTCAACCGCTCCACGCTCGCGCCATCGGCGAGCAGGTCGAGCAGGTCGCGCACGGCTTCCAGCGCCCTCACAACGGTCATCGTCGCACCTGGAGGAAGCCCTGGGGCCACGCCGGGTGGCCCCAGGGGTCGGGTCAGTGGACCGGCTCGGCCGGGGGCCGCGCCGCTGGGAGGTCGGCCCGCCGGTCGCCGAGCGAGGCGCCCCGGGTCTCCCGGGCCGCGAGCACCGCGATCGTGGTGATCAGGCACATCGCGACCACGTACAGCGACACCGGCACTGTGCTCTTGGTCGCCTGGAACAGCGCTACCGCGATAAGAGGCGCGACCGCGCCCGCCGCGATCGAGGACAGTTGGCTCCCGACCGACAACCCGGTGTAGCGGACGCGCGTCTCGTACTGCTCGGAGAAGAACGCCGCCTGCGGCCCGTACATCGCACCGTGCAGGACCAGGCCGACCGTCGCCGCCAAGATGATCACTGCGGGCGACTTCGTGTCGAGCAGCAGGAAGAACGCGAAACTCCACACCGCCATGCCAACCGCGCCGAACAGATACACCGGCCTGCGGCCGATCCGGTCGGACAGCGCTCCCCACAGCGGGATGCTCACGAAGTGCACTACCGAGCCGACGAGCACCGCGTTGAGCCCGACACCCCTGTCCATTAAGAGGCCCTTGGTCACATAGACCAAGATGAACGCGGTAATCACGTAGTAAGAGACGTTCTCGGCCATCCGCGCGCCGATAGTGATGAGCACCTGCCGCCAACTGGTTCGGAACACCTCGACCACCGGCATGTGCTCGCGGGTGACCTCGGCCTTGGCCTGAGCCGCGAGGAACACCGGCGACTCGGCCACCGTCAGCCGGATCCACAACCCGATGACTACCAGCACGCCGGAAATCAGAAACGGGATACGCCAACCGTAAGACAGGAAAGCCTCCTCTGTCTGCGCCGCGGACAGGATCGCCAGCACGCCGGTGGCGAGCAGGTTGCCGCCCGGCGCCCCGCACTGCGGCCAGGAGGCCCAGAACCCGCGCCGCCGGTCGTCGCCGTGCTCGGACACGATCAGCACCGCGCCGCCCCACTCGCCGCCCAGCGCGAAGCCCTGGACCAGCCGCAGCAGGGTCAGCATGATCGGCGCCCACACCCCGATCGCGGCGTAGGTGGGCAGCAGGCCCATCGCGAACGTCGATCCGCCCATCAGCAGCAGGCTCAGCACGAGCAGCTTCTTGCGGCCCACCTTGTCGCCGAAGTGCCCGAATACAAGCCCGCCGATCGGACGGGCTAGGAACCCGATCGCATAGGTGAGGAACGCTAAGAGGGTTCCGGTAAGCGGGTCGCTGCTCGGGAAGAACAGCGTGTTGAACACCAGCGCCGCCGCCGCGGTGTAGAGAAAGAAGTCGTACCACTCGATGGTCGTGCCGATCAGGCTCGCCCCGACGATCCGCACGAACGACTTGGGCTTCGTTGCCGTGTCCGCTGACAAGGGAGTCACCGCATTTCCGTGTAAGAGGGGATTCAGTTGGCTGTCCAGCCGCCGTCGACCGGGATCGACGCCCCGGTCAGGTGGGCCGCGTGCGCGCCGCACAGCCACACCACGAGTCCGGCGACGTCCTCCGGCTCGATCAGGCGCTTGATCGGCGCCCGGTCGAGCAGCACCCGCGCGACGACCTCGGCGGCGGGAACGCCGTGCGCGCGGGCCTGGTCCTCGATCTGGCTCTCCACCAGCGGGGTCCGCACGTATCCCGGGCTGACGCAGTTGCTGGTCACGCCATAGGGCGCGCCCTCCACGGCGGCTACCTTCGACAGCCCCTCCAGCCCGTGCTTGGCCGCCACATACGCCGCCTTGTAGGCGCTCGCGCGCACCCCGTGGACGCTGGAGACGTTGACGATCCGGCCCCAGCCGCGTGCGCGCATGTGCGGCAGGACCCGGCGGATCAGCAGGAACGGCGCGGTGACCATGACCTGCTGGATCAGCGCGAACCGCTCTGGCGGGAACTCGTGCAGCGCGGCGACGTGCTGGAGCCCGGCGTTGTTGACCAGGATGTCCACCTCGGTGGGCAGGCCGTCGATCGCGCGGGCGTCGGCCAGGTCGACCACGTGCGCCACCCCGCCGACCGCCGCCGCGACCCGTTCGGCGGCCGGACCGGCGCGGTCGACCACGTGCACCTTGGCCCCGGCGGCCGCCAGCGCCCGGACGCAGGCGCGCCCGATGCCGCTCGCGCCCCCGGTGACCAGGGCTGCCCGACCTGCCAGATCCAGATTGTGATGCGGGCCACTCGTCATAGACGACGACGGTAGGCAGGTCGGAACGCGGTAGCCATGTGCCTGGCCCATACAACCGCCGCGAGGGTTGTATGGGCGGTGACCATGATCGGCCACGGGAAGGCGCTGGTCCCCGCCGTCCGGCGGATTCGGCGCGGCTATGCGGACATGCGCATCGACATCTGCGTAGTCTTGTGGAGTGATTTGTCCGAAGTGTCAAAACGTCATGCGCACGGTCGACCGGCTTGGTGTGCACATCGACCAGTGCGAAGGGTGTCGGGGAATCTTCCTCGACCGTGGTGAGCTTGAGCAGATCGCGTCGGCCGAGCAGCGCCACTACGCGGCAGCGGCTCCACCGCCGCCGTACCAGGGCGCGCCGCCGCCCGCCGCGGGCTATCCACCTGCCGCGCCGTACCCGCCCGCCGCCGCGCCGTACCCGCCCGCGGGCTACGGGGCGCACCGCGACTCCCCGCCCGGGTACCGCGACTCGCCCCCCGGCTACGGCCACGTGGGCGGGTACCGCGACTCGCCGCACGGGTACGGGCACGGCGGCCACCACAAGAAACGCCGTAAGAGCTTCCTCGAAGACCTCTTCGACTGACCGTTGAACCCGATGATCTGCGTGGCCTGCGGTGAGTGGGCCGACGCGCCTCGGGTCGACGGTGCTGTCCTGGTCTGCGCGCGATGCGGGCATCGGGAGCCGTTCCACCGGCTCCCGATGTTCGCGCTGACCGGCCCCAGCGGTACCGGCAAGTCCACCGTGTGCCGCCGGTTGAGCCCCCTGCTCGACGGCCGTGCGGTCGTCTTGGAGCAAGACGTGCTGTGGATCGGCGCGCTGCGCGACCCGTACGACGACTTCGGCGCTTTCCGGCAGACCTGGCTGCGCCTCGCCGCGATGCTGAACCAGAACGGCCGCCCCACGGTGCTGTGCGGCACCGTCGCGCCCCCGCAGTTCGAGCGCAGGCCCGAGCGCGCGCTGTTCTCCGAGATCCACTACCTCGCCCTCGTGGCCGACGACGACGTCTTGGCCGCCCGCCTGCGCGCCCGCCCCGCCTGGCGCGAGTGGGACGACGAGGACCGGATCGCCGACATGCTCAAGTTCAACGGCTGGGTCAAGGCCAACGCCGCGCTCACCGATCCGCCGATGGACCTGCTGGACACCACGTCGGCCACCGTCGAGGAGACCACCGCCGCCGTCGTGGACTGGATTCTCGCCCGGCTGTGACGGAACCGGAGCACCTGCGCAAACTCTCTGCTTGCAACTGCTAGCACGGCGGCGTACCGTCGTTGGTGGCACGAGGAGGCGGTTGCGGGATGGACCAGGCTGACAACGGCGAGGCCCGGGCGATCGACAAGGTCGCCGACCTCGGCCGCGACATCGGCGAGTACATCAAGGCGCAGCGCAACACCGCGAAGATCTCGCTGCGCCAGCTGTCCCGGCTCGCCGGTGTGTCCAACCCTTACCTGAGCCAGATCGAACGCGGACTGCGCAAACCGAGCGCCGAGATCTTGCAGCAGATCGCCAGGGGGCTGGCGATCTCCGCGGAGGCCCTCTACGTGCAGGCGGGCATTCTCGACCATCCCGTCGGGGGGCCGGTGACCGACGCCGTGCGGGCCGACGACGGGCTGACCGAGCGGCAGAAGCAGGTGCTGCTGGACGTCTACGAGTCGTTCCGGCGCGAGAACCGGCAGTCCGCGGCAGCAGAGTCCACAGCAGAGCCCACGGTGGACGAGTCCACTGTGGACATCGAGACTTCGAGGAGTGAACACGATGACACTGCCCAAGAGCGATGACGTCCGCAAGGCGGGCGAGCAGGCCGCGCAGGTGGTGAACACCGCACTGGAGCAGGCGCGCACGCCGCTGCTCGCCGCGCTCGGCGCGGGCGACCTGGCCGCCAAGGCTGTCCTGGACGCGGTAAACCGCGCGAAGACGGGCGCCGAGAGCACCAAGACCGCCGTGGCGGACCTGCCGCACGAGGTCGGTGGGCTGCGCGAGAAGCTCGACCCGGCCGAGCTGCGCAAGCTCGCCAACGAGTACTCCGCCGCTGCGCTGCGGCTGTACCAGAAGCTGGCCGACCAGGGCGAGGACACGCTCGGCAAGCTGCGGTCGCAGCCGCAGGTCAAGAAGGCCGTCGAGCAGCTGGAGGAGGCCATCGAGGCCGCCCAGGCGCGTGTCGGCGGGGTCGCGGGCGACGCCCGACTGCTTGCCGAGGACCTCTTGGCCCGGGTGACGCGCAAGACCCGCTCGGTTGGCGAGAAGACCGCCCACACCGTGGAGAGCGTCGCGGCCGACGTGTCCGAGGCCGTCGAAGAGGCGGGCGAGGACATCGCCCACGAGACGCGCAGCGCGGCGCGCAAGGTCGCGAACAAGACCGCCCCGGCCCGCAAGCCCGCCGCGCGCACGACGGCCGTCACGCGCAAGCCCGCCACCAAGCCGACCACCAAGTAGCCCGACCCACAAGACCCCGCACACTCGACGCGAGCGTGTGGGGCCTTGTGGTGAATACGCCCGGTGCGCACGTAGGCTAGGAGACGTGCCGCAGACCGCGATCTGGATTTTGACGGTCATCGACTGGGCGGCTGTGCCCGTCGGTGTCTTCGCGTTCATCCATGCGCTGCTGCAGCGGCCGGACGCCTATTCGGCGGCCGACCGGCTGACCAAGCCCGCCTGGCTGGGCATCACCGCTGGCTCGGCGGCGGTGCTGTTGCTGTTCAGTTTCGCGGGCACCGGCTGGATCTTTTGGATGGCGGGCCTTGTCGCCGCCCTGGTCTACATAGTCGACGTGCGACCGAAGCTGATCGAGGTGCAGCGCGGTCAGCGCTGGTGATCGGTCTTATCCAGACCTGACCGAGGACTGTCCCGCTTTCTCGCTACTCTCGGTTGTGTGATCTGGACCATCGCCGGAAGCCTCACCGTCCTGCCCGCTCTGGACCACCCCGAGCTGCTCGCCGACCCGGTCGCCAAGGCGCTCGCCGGGCTGGCCGCCGAGCGGGTCGGGGTCGCCGAGATCGACCCGGATCTCGCCGACACCGCCGCGTTCTGCGCGCACTACAACTCACCGTTGGACGCATCCGCTAACTGCGTAGTCGTCTTGGGCAAGCGCGGCGGCACGGAGCGGCTTGCCGCCTGCCTGGTACTGGCCACTACCCGGGCCGACGTCAACGGTGTCGTCCGCAGGCGGCTCGACGTACGCAAGGCGTCGTTCGCGCCTATGGACCGCGCGGTAGAGCAGACCGGCATGGCGTACGGCGGCATCACCCCCATCGGCCTGCCCGCGGACTGGCCGCTGCTCATCGACGCCGCGGTGGCGCGGGCGCCCGAACTGGTGATCGGCAGCGGCATCCGCGGCAGCAAGCTGCTGGTGCCCGGAGACCTGCTGGCCGGGCTGCCCTCGGCCGAGGTGGTCGACGACCTGGCCCGCGTGGTTTCGGAGTAGGCCGAAAGAGGGGATGCGGACCCTACGATCGTCGGGTTGAGCACTTTTCCCCTGTCCCGGTTAGTCGCCCTGTGCTTGCATACGGGCGTGAACACGGACTTCGAGGTCGCGGGCACGGCCGCGGAACCGACCACGATCCGCGTCGGCGTGGTGGACGACGAGCCGATGGCCCGCTCCTTCGTCGCGAAGATCCTCGCCTCGGCTGGCGATGTGCTGGTCGTCGGCGAGGGCGCGCACGGCGGCGAGGCGCTGGAACTGGTCCGCACCGAGGACATCGATGTGCTCCTGCTCGACCTGCGCATGCCGCGCATGGACGGCATCGACACCCTGCGCGAGCTGCGCCGACACCCGTCGATGCCCGCTGTCGTGGTGCTGACCACCTTTCACGCCGACCAGGCCGTGGCCACCGCGCTCCAGTTGGGCGCGAAGGGGTTCCTGCTCAAGCACGTCGAGCCCGCGGAGCTGGTTCGGGCGGTGCGGGTCGCCGCCCGCGGCGGCGCCGTGCTCGACCCGTCGCTCACCAGCGACCTGATGGGCCACCTCGCCACCCACCACCTGGACCGGATCGGCGCCGCGGCCGAGGTCGCCCGCCTGTCCGCGCGACTGCGCGACGTGCTGCGGCTGGTGGGCATGGGCCGCAGCAACAACGAGATCGCCGCGGAGTTGCGCCTGTCCGACTCGACCGTGCGCGGCTACGTCTCGGAGATCCTGGCCGCGACCGGCTGCGCGAACCGGGTCACCGCCGCCGTCCTGGCCCAGCGCGCGGGCCTGCTCGACTGACTCACCAAGCAGGCAGGTCTCTCCCCACGGCGAGTCCGAACCAGGTCAGGGTGATTCGGCTGTCGCGTAGGCGCTCAGCAGGGCCACCGCCTCGTCGGCGTCGTCGGTGACCAGGATCCACGGCTCAGCCGCCCGCCCGCGCGCCATCTTGCGCACCAGCGGCGCCGCGGGCACCTCCTCGGTCCAGAACCGGGAGCCGAGGAAGATCATCGGCGCTGCCGGGCCGACCGAGCCGTAGTGGTTCTGCGTGTAGTCCTGAAAGATCTCTTGCACTGTCCCGGCACTGCCGGGCGTGTAGATGATGCCGCCGGTAGCGACTGTGAGCAGACCCTCTTCGCGTACCGAGTTCGCGAAGTACTTGGCGTGCAGCTCGCAGAACGGATTGGGCGGCTCATGCCCGTAGAACCAGGTGGGGATTCCGATCGTGCGCGGCCGGTCCCCAGTCGGCAGGGCCAACGCGAGCCCGGCCGCCAGCCACCGTCCGATCTCCACCGCGTCCACCGTCGCACCGCTGGCGAACCTCGGCGCGACGGCGAGCGCGGCCAGCGCTTCGTCCACAGTGGAGTGATCGGACAGGCGCACGCCCAGCGGCACGGCTTCCATCGCCCCTGGCCCGCCGCCGGTGAGGACGGTGAAGCCACTACTACCCAGCGCGACACCGAGTTCAACGGCCTTGCGGTAGCCGGCCGAGTCGCGGGTAAGAGCATGTCCACCCATCACCGCTATCGGCTTGCCGGTAAGCACGTCGTGCAGCGCCTCGGAGATGCCGTGGTCGTGCAGCCGCTCGGCCAACGCGTGCAGAGGGTCCGGCGGAAAGCCCTGCTCTCGGGTGTGCCGGTAAATGCGCGCGTCCGGCGTGTTCGCGTAAGTCTCCGGGCGGTCGGGATCGAAGCCGTCGAACAACTCCGCGCACGTGTAGAGGTGCGACCGGTAAACCTCGTAGGGCAGGCCCGGCACGATCGGGAACAGCAGCGCCCCCGCCGCGTGCGCCCGCCGCTGCGTCTCGGGCCGCAGCGCGCAGCCCAGCAGCAGGGCCCCGTCCATCGGCGTGCGGAGCAGGGCGTCGACATCCGGATCGGTCAGATCGAGCCGGGTCAGCGTCACCCCGCGCAGGTCGCGGCCGTCCGCCCGGTGTCGCCGCAGGGTGTCCAGGTCGGTGATCTCGATCCGCACGCCGGTAGCCTACGGACGCCCGACAGCCGACGTACGGAGAATGATGAACCAGGTACAGGCCCTCGCCGAGCGCACCTTCACCGCCCCGGTCGAGCGGGTGCGCGCCGCTGTCGCCGACTACGCGGGCGTCCGGTCGAAGATCCTCACCGCGCACTACAGCGAGTACGAGGTCCAGGCAGGCGGGACGGGCGCGGGCACCGTCGTGCACTGGAAGCTCCAGGCCACCAGCAAGCGCGTCCGCGACTGCCTCATCGACGTCACCGAGCCGCAGCCGGGCACCCTGGTCGAGGCCGACCGCAACTCCACCCTGGTCACCACCTGGACCATCGATGGCTCCGGCGAGACCTCCACGGTTCGGATGGCCACCACCTGGGAAGGCGCGAACGGCATCGGCGGCTTCTTCGAGCGCGCCTTCGCCCCCGCGGGCCTGCGCCGCATCCACGACGAGCTGCTGGCCAACCTGGCCAGGGAACTCGACGCCTGAGCTCAGGCCAGCAGCGGCGTGCTGGGCTCAAGGCCGCACAGCGCCCGCCCGTAGTGCTCGACTCCCGTGGTCGGCAGCATCAGCGCGTGCGTGGCCAGCGCCTGCGCGTTGCGGGCCACCAGCTGGATCGGCATCGCCTCGTTGATCGCGGTCGCCCCGCTCGCGAGCCGCAGGGTCTCGATGGCCTCCATGTACAACTTGGTCGCGTAAGACACCAGGCCCCACACTCGGGGCTTGTCCTGCGGCCCGTACGGCGTGCCGGTACGCGCCCGTTGGTCGACTAGATCGGCCGCCTGGTAAGCGAGATGGTCCGCCGCTTCCATAGTGAGCTTCGCCCCGGCCACTTGGTGGTGGGTGATCGGAGCGTCCCGGAAGTGCGTGTAACCGGTGTAGGCGATGGGGCCCCGCTCCGGCAGCCGGGCCATGAACAGCTCGTACGCCGCCGCGGCCAGGCCGAGGAACGCGGGCGGGCAGCTCGTCAGCACGTACGGGACCAACGGCACCCGGTACAGCGCGGAGTGGGCGTTGCGCTCGCTCAGGTGCGCGCCGAACATCACCCGCGACGCCAGCGCGGCGCGCTCGGTCGGCACGAAGATGTTCTCGCCGGTCACCGTGTTGCTGCCGGTGCCCGCCATCCCGCTGACATGCCAGTCGTCCTCGACCGTGAGTTCGGTGTAGGGGATGACGAAGTGGGCCATCTCGGCGGGCCCGTCGCTGTTCTCGATCATGCCGGGCTGGACGGCGTAGGTGGCGTCGAGGCAGCCGCTGTTGAACGGCCAGCGCCCCGAGACGAGGTAACCGCCCGCGACCCGCACCGCGCGGCCGGTGGGCACGAGCGTCGCGGAGTGCAGTGTGGCCGGGTCGGCGAAGACCTCGTCCTGCACGCTGTCCGGGAACAGGGAAAGCAGGAACGTCGCGTCGTAGTACAGCGTGGCCACCCACGCCGTGGAGGCGCAGCCGCGGGCGACCTCGGCGAGGACCGCCATCTTGGTGCGCATGGTCGACTCGTAGCCGCCGAAGTGACGGGGGAGCATCAGACGGAACAGGCCAGCCTCGCGCAGAGCTTCCAGGTTCTCGGCGGGCACCCGCCGCGCCTCGGCGCAGCGCTGGGCGTTGCTGCGCAGGAGAGGCACGAGAGATGCGGCCCGGTGAACGAGTTCGTCGGAGTCCGGCGTCGCGAGGAGTCCGGGGCTGCTGGTCATCGGGAGTCCTTCCGGCGGCGTTCCACCTGGCGTCAGCAGATTTACCATGCCACAACTCACCGTGACAGGTGGGTGACCTAGTGAGATCACACCCGAATGGGAACACCGTTATCACCACCCGTGTTGCATCCAGCGGGCCGTATCCACCAATCAGGGAGTGCCATCAGCATGACAAGTCCGTCGACCGCACTGGAGATCCACCTCGCCGCCCGGCCGATCGGCAGGCCAGGGCCGGAACACTTCGCCATTGTCGAGGCGCCGGTGCCCGAGCCGGAGCCGGGCCAGATCGTGGTGCGCAACCACGTGATGAGCGTCGACCCGTACATGCGCGGCCGGATGAACGACGTGAAGTCCTACGTCGCCCCGTTCGCCCTCGGCGCCGCGCTGGAGGGCGGCGCGGTCGGCGAGGTCGTCCAGTCCACCGTGGACGCGCTCAAGCCGGGTGACTTCGTGCTGCACAACCTGGGCTGGCGCGAGTACGCGGTGCTCAGCGCCGACGAAACGGTCAAGGTCGACCCGGATCTCGCGCCTCTTGGCGCCTACCTCGGCGTGCTGGGCATGCCCGGTCTCACCGCTTACGCGGGCCTGTTGGACGTCGCCGAGTTCCGTGAGGGCGACACCGTGTTCGTCTCGGCGGCCGCGGGGGCTGTCGGTGCTGTCGTGGGGCAGATAGCGCGGCTTCGTGGCGCTAAGAGGGTCATCGGTAGCGCGGGCAGCGACGTGAAGGTGCGGTACCTCACCGACCAGCTCGGCTTCGACGCCGCGTTCAACTACAAGGACGCCCCGGTGGTCGAGCAACTCGCCGCCGCGGCGCCAGAAGGCATCGACGTGTACTTCGACAACGTCGGCGGCGACCACCTGGAGGCCGCCATCGAGGTCATGAACAACCACGGCCGCGTCGCCGTCTGCGGGATGATCTCCCTCTACAACGCCACCGAGCCGGTGCCCGCGCCGCGCAACCTTCTCCAGCTCATCGGCAAGCGGATCACGTTGCGCGGCATGCTCGTGCGTGACCACTCCGACCTGCGCGACGACTTCGTGCGGGAGGTCGGCGCCTGGATCCGCGAGGGCAAGCTCCAGTACACCGAGACCGTGGTCAAGGGCCTGCGCAACGCTCCGGAGGCGTTCATGACCATGCTCGACGGCGGCAACACCGGCAAGATGCTCGTGACTCTCGGCTAACCCAGGGCCTGCATGAACGGCAGGACAAGCCGACGGCGGTCGCCCGGCAGCGGGCGACCGCCGAGGGTCATCGCGGTGGCGCGGAACATCGGCGACAGACCGCGCTCGGCGACCCAGGCGGCCAGTTCCGCGCGGCTGTCGTCCACATCGACGCGGACTGGCTTATCGACGTCTCCCGCGAGATCGGCGATAAGAGCCTTCGCGTCGTGGTCGTTCTCGGCGATAAGAGGTCCGATGATCCGGTTGTCCAGTCCCGTTCCCGGGCGCCAAGCGCTCGCGTAACCGACGATCCGATTACCGCGCTCGATCACCCGGACATGGTCGGCGAAGCCGAACAGTCCCGAGAGGACATTGGCGCGGTCCACACCGAACACGGCGCGGTCCAATTCGAGGATCGGGCCCAGGTCTGCCGCGCTGGCCACGCGCGTAAGACCCGACCGCTCAGTGCGAAGAACCCCGACGCTTGCCTGAACCTCGGTAGACGCCTGGAATCCCAACTTCTCGTACAGGGGTTTCCCGAACGGCGTCGCATAGAGGGTGACCGTCGCGTCGCCCGCCTCGCCGATCACATGCCGCATGAGGCGCGTGCCCAGGCCACGGCGGGCGAACCTGGCCGCCACCAACACCATCGAGATGGCGGCCAGGTTGCCAGACCGGGTCAGAACCGCACACGCGGCCAGGCCGCCCGCCGGATCGGGAATGCCGAATCCCTGGCCGACACGCAGCAGGAAATCCCACTTGTGGTCCTCGTAGGGCCACTCCCGGTCGCCCGCCAACGCCAGGCAGGCGGGCAGGTCGGCAGTGGACAGCGGTCGCGGCGGAACGGTCGGAAGGTTGTTCAGGTCCCCAGTCTTCACACCGCGAATGCTCGCGCAGAGCA
Source organism: Actinokineospora sp. NPDC051303 (assembly GCF_055586285.1). Taxonomy (NCBI): domain Bacteria; kingdom Bacillati; phylum Actinomycetota; class Actinomycetes; order Pseudonocardiales; family Pseudonocardiaceae; genus Actinokineospora; species Actinokineospora sp. NPDC051303. The sequence continues at coordinate 83,385 of NZ_JBVJIN010000011.1, read as the reverse complement.
CCTTTCACGGCAACCGATTTACCCGCCCCCATACTCCGTTCTTCCAATCTCGTCAAACGTCTATCCCCATGCCATCGTGTCAATGACACCCACCCCGCCCCGGCATACGGTGAAACCACAACCACCCCGGAGGCCCGACATGAAACCGCCACGCCAATCGGCCCAGCGCCCGAAAAACCTAGAACACCACCGTCTTATTGCCGTGCAGCAGGATCCGGCTCTCCAGATGCGCCCGCAGCCCCCGCGCGAGAACGACCTTCTCGATATCGCGCCCCTTGCGCACCATGTCGGCCACCGAGTCGCCGTGGTCCACCCGAATCACGTCCTGCTCCACGATCGGCCCCTGGTCGAGTTCGGCCGTCACGTAATGGCACGTGGCCCCGATCAGCTTCACCCCGCGCTGGTGCGCCTGGTGGTAGGGACGCGCGCCCACGAACGAGGGCAGGAAGCTGTGGTGGATGTTCAGCGCCCGCCCGGCCCACTCCGCGCACAACTCGGCAGGCACCACCTGCATGAACCGCGCCAACACGATCGCATCCGGCGACCCGGCGTCCACCAGTTGCCGCAACTGCGCGAACGAGGCGGCCTTGCCCTCGGGGTCGGCCGCGGGAAACGGCACATGGTGGAACGGGATGCCGTGCGCCCGCGTGATCGCGGCCAGATCGGCGTGGTTGCCGACAACGGCGGTGATGTCCACGTCCAACTCACCGCTGTGCACCCGCCCGAGCAGGTCGTAAAGGCAGTGCCCCTCCTTGGAAACCAAGATCGCCACTCGCCGCCGCCGCCCGGTGTCGGTCACCGTCCAATCCGACTTGGCACTGAGTTCCCGAGCCACGTCCCCGAACCGTCTCCGCAACTCCTCAACCCCAAAGGGCAACGAGTCCGCCCGCACCTCCTGCCGCGTGAAGAACCAGTTCGTATCAGGATCGGTGTGATACGCGGCCTCGACAATCCATCCGCCCGCCTCAGCCAGAAACCCCGAAATCCTCGCCACCACCCCCGCCCGGTCCGGACACCCCAACCTGATCACATAACGACGCTCATTCGACGACACCCGCCAATTGTCCCAGCCCCTGTCCACCCGACCCCCACCCCAGCCACTCCCTCCACCGCACCGACTCCCGTCCCATGGCCGGGACACCTCGCCGTGTCAGATCCGTCCACCTTGGCCACTCCCGCCCACTCCGCCTCTCGCCTCAACCCTCCACTCCAGACCCGCCGCTCCTCCCCAACGCCCGCACCGGTCTCACCCAGCCCTGAACCACACTGCCAACACACACGAGTGCCACCCGCACCGCACACACCGCATCCGCCCCGCGACACCACAACACACTCCCCACCACTGCACTCCCCACCACTGCACGGCGCACCACTGCGCGGCACCCACCTGGCGGCGCGGCACCCACACCAGCGCGACACCCCACGCTTGGCGGTGGCGGCACGCCACCCCCAACTCGGCACCCATGCTCGGCCGTGGCGGCACGCCGCACCAGCTCGGCGCCGTGTCCGACCGCGTTGCGCTGTGCCGGGGGCTACGGCTCCGTGGCGGGTTACGGCATCGCGCGGCATGGGCCGCGTCAGTACGCGGCTTCGCACTGAGGCGGTCGCATCGTGCTGCGTTTCGCTTACTGCACCGCGTCACACCGCGCCCGCCGCACGACACACTTCGCAGTCCCGCGCGGCACCCACACTGGGGCGGTGCGGCCCGCCACACCAGTGCGGTGCCACGGCTTGGCGGTGGCGGGCGCCCCCACCAGCTCGGACCATGTCCGGCCGCGCTGTGCGTGTCGGGGGCTACGACGACGTGGAGGGGGTACCGCATCGCACCGCATGGACCGCCCCGGTACAGAGGCTTTGCACCGGGGCGGCCGCATCGTGCTGCGTTTCGATCACTGCATCGCGCCCCACCGCACCCGCTGCGCGACACCACGGCACACCTCGCACCACTGCGCGGCACCCACGGCTTGGCCGTGGCGGCACTCCCACACCAGGGCGGCGCCCACGGCTTGGCGGTGGCGGCGCGCCCCACCAGCTCGGCGCCCCGTGTTCGGCCGCGTTGCGCCGTGCCGGGGCTGCGGTGCCGTGGTGGGTCACGGCATTGCGCCGTATGGGCCGCGTCGGTACAGGGCATCGCACCGGTGCGGCCGCATCGCGCCGCATGGACCGTGGTGGAACGGCGGCGTCGCACCGGGTGGCCGCATCGTGCTGTGTGGCGCAGCATTACTGCGCCACGCTGCGTTCGCCGTCGGCGTGCTTCGGCGGTTCGAGTGCGACCCGGTGCCGGGCAGCGCGTCAGCGCCACCCGGCACACCGCCGCCGCCCCGTAGATCCGGCATGGGGTGATCTGGTGTGTCTGGACGTGAAGAAAATCGGCAAGGTCCTACCCGCAAGCGGCTGGCGGGCCCATGGTCGTGGCCCAAGCCCCGCTTGGCACGAGGCCTGGGCCCACGACCTCCACGCCGCGGTCGGCGGCCGCCACACGACCATCCAGCCGCATCGTCCTCGGCGGAACGGCAGCATGGGGCGGTTCAACCGCATGCCACGGACCGGTGCCCTGGCTTGATCACTACAACCGGACGCGGTCACCGCACTCGATGGGTGCCGCCTATCGGCCGCGTTAAGTGATCAAACCTCATGACCAGGTACGCCTAGGACAGGCGGGTGCGAGCGTACTCGGTCATGGCCGCTCGGAGGTATTCCGCCAGGCGGGGGTCGGTCTTGTCGAAGTTCGCGCGGAAGCGCGGGTCGTCGGCGTACAGGTTGGCCAGGCCGGTGTAGGACTCGCGGTTGGGCACCCAGGCGCCCTGGATCCACTGGTAGTGGCCGTCGATCGTCTCCTGGACCGCCGGGTCGGTGGGGAGGCGGCCCGCGTCGATGTGGGCGATCAGGGTGTTCAGGGACTTGAGCCAGGTTTGGCCTTCGGTCTGCCACCACTCCTGCGGGGTGCCGGTGAACTTCTTGTTCGCCGCGTCGACGTGTTCCGCGCCCCAGCGGTCGCGGGCTTCCTGCTGCAGTTGCTCCTGTTTGGCCGAGTCGAAGCCCTCGAACCAGTGTGCGGCCGATTTGGTGGTCACTTTCTCTCCCCCTTGCACGTCGGAGATGGTTCGGGAGACCGTGCGCGCCAAGCGGTCCAGGCGGTCGCGTTCGGCCAGCAGCCAGCGGTGGTGCATGCGCAGGGCCTCGACCCGGTCGCGGCCCTGGTTGACGATCTCGGCGATCGCGTCCAGGCCAAGACCCAGTTCGCGCAGCACCAGGATCTGCTGCAGGCGCAGCAGTTGCTCCTGCTCGTAGTACCGGTAGCCGTTGTCGCCGACTCTGGCCGGTGGCAGCAGGCCAATCTCGTCGTAGTGGCGCAGCGTCCGCGACGTCACCTTCGACATGCGGGCCACCTGTGCGATCGACCAGGCCATCGGTCTCCGTCTCCTCCGGGCCGGTCTTTCCGGCCCGAAGACAACGGTAGAAGTTGACGTAACGGCAAAGTCAAGGCGAGTTATCTCGGCGCCACAGCCGACCAATCCAGCGTGAGCTCACCGAGCCGCCAGCGTTTGCGGGTGTCCAGCACCGGCCAACCGCCCTCGGCGAGCAGCCGCGCCGACTCCACCCACCGGGCCCGGGGGCCGAAGGCCGCGAACGGCGCCGCCGTCGCCCAGCACGCGTCGAGCGCCGACAGGAAGTCGTGGACCCGTTCGCCGGGGACGTTGCGGTGGATGAGGGCCTTGGGGAGGCGCTCGGCCACATCGGACGGTCGCTCGACACCGGAAGGCAGACAGGCCACGGTGAACGTCCTAGGGCCGGTCGCGTCCAGGGTCACCCAGGCGCAGCGCCTGCCGATCTCGTCGCAGGTGCCCTCGACCAGCAGACCGCCCGGAGCCAGCCGGTCGAGCATCGTCGCCCACGACGACGCCGACTCGGCCTCGGTGTACTGGCGCAGCACATTGAACGCGCGCACCAACACCGGCCGCGCGCCCGCCAACTCGAAACCGCCCCGGCGGAACTCCAGCCGCGGCGGGTCGGCCCACGGCTTGGCCGCCGCCACCCGCTCCGGGTCGATCTCCAACCCCAGAACCCGCACATCCGAGCACACCGCCCGCAACCGGGCCGCCATCTCAACCGTCGTGACCGGTGTCGCCCCGTACCCGAGGTCGACCACCAGCGGATCAACCCCCGACAACACCTCACGGACAACAGGCGAGCCGACCATCCACCGATCCACCCGCCGCAACCGGTTCGGGTTGGTCGTGCCCCGCGTCGGAGCGCCCAGCGCCCTGGCCCGGCCGGCGGCCAACCGAGGAACACGAGCCATCAGCGGCAACCCACCCGGCACAAAGCACCCGCCCGGCCACCCACCGAACGCCCGACACCCGCCCCACCAGCGACCAGGGAACAGCCAACCGGCCTGGCCGCGGAGCCAGTGCCCGGCCGGGTGGCGAACGGGAGATAGGCGGTCGCGGACCGGGGGCCCGCGAGGCGGGCGGTCGACGTGTCGGCTGGTGGGGCTGATTGGTGGGTGGTCACCTGGTTGGTGGTGTGGAGGGCGATGGCCGCGAGGCGGGCGGTCGTCATGCCGGCAGGTGAGACTGAGCGGGGAGGGATCGCACCGCTGATGGTTCGGCTGGCGACGGCCGCGGGGTGGGTTGGGTGCTGCGGTGTTGAGCCGCGGGCAGGGAAGTGGGGGTGAGGGGTGGTTCGGCGGTTCGCGGTCGGGTGGGGAGTGGTCACGCGGAGGCCGTCATTCGGGGTGGTCGGCCAGCCAGGTGGCGGCGAACTCGGCCTCGCTGGCCAGGAGTTTGCGCACCTGTTCCGCGATCACCGACTCGATCTTTCCGCCGATCAGGGGGATTTTGACCTTCACTTCCGCGTCCGTGCGCCACTCGCTGCCGGTGGGGGTGTCGGTGAGGCGAAAACGGCCCTTGATCTCGCCGGGTAGGCCCGCGACGGCGGCTGTGGTGGCGCCCTCGAAGCGGGGGCCGTCGGGGCGCCAGGTTTCGGTTCGCTCGACCACTAGGTCGCCCTTGGCGACTGTGCGGACCACGGAGGGGAGGCGGGACGCTTCCAGACCCTGGCGGAGGCTGTAGGTGACGCCGTCACCAGTGGTTTCGTAGGCGGTGAGCTCGGCGCCCTTGCCGCCGAGCACCCGGAGGCGTTCGTCGAGGAAGGCACGGTTCACCAGGGCCGCGTGCACCCGGGACGCGGGTGCGGTGAACTCGGCGCGGTGCTCGATGCGGCTGGGCATGGGCTGGAGGTTACCGTTTGTGCCCGTGACCAGCCTCCCCCTCGGCGCCGACGTCCGCACCGGAGTCCCCCTCAGCGGATACACGACCCTGCGGCTCGGCGGACCAGCCGCCAGATTCGTCGCGGCGGGGACGGCCGCCGAGGTGGTCGACGCCGTCCGGGCCACCGACCAGGACGGGGAGCCGCTGCTGGTGCTTGGCGGCGGGTCCAACCTCGTCGTCGGCGATCTGGGGTTCGACGGCACCGTCGTGCTGGTCGCCAACCGGGGCAGCAAGATCGACTGCACCGCCCCTGGCCGGGTCCAGCTCACTGTCGAGGCGGGCGAGGACTGGGACACCGTGGTCGCGGGCACCGTCGAAGCCGGGCTCGGCGGCCTCGAATGCCTCTCCGGCATCCCCGGCCTGGTCGGCGCGACCCCGGTGCAGAACGTCGGCGCCTATGGCGTCGAGGTCGCCCAGGTGCTCGTCTCGGTCGACCTCTACGACCGGCCCACCGGTGAGATCCGCACCCTCACCGCCGCCGAACTGGGCCTGGGGTACCGGACCAGCGTCCTCAAGGGCACCGACCGCGCCGTCGTCCTGCGCGCCCGCTTCGAGCTGGTCGACGACGGCCTGTCCGCCCCCGTCCGCTACACCGAACTCGCCCGCGCCCTGGGAGTCCGCCAGGACGCGCGGGTGCCGGTCGCCGCTGCCCGGGAGGCGGTGCTGGAACTGCGCCGGGGCAAGGGCATGGTGCTCGACGCGGTCGACCACGACACCTGGAGCGCGGGCTCGTTCTTCACCAACCCGATCGTCGGTGACGACGACCTCGACGCGGTGCTCGCCCGGATCGTGGCCGCGGTCGGGCCCGACGTGACGATCCCGCGCTACCCGGCCGGGCTGGGCGCGTCGAAACTGTCAGCGGCCTGGCTCATCGAGCGCGCCGGGTTCGCCAAGGGCCACGCGGGCGCGGGCGGGCGGGTCGCGCTGTCCTCGAAGCACACCCTGGCGCTGACCAACCGGGGCGACGCGACCACCGCGGACCTCCTGGCGCTGGCCCTGGAGGTCCGCGACGGCGTGCGCGCCGCGTTCGGCGTCGACCTGCACCTGGAGCCGGTGCTGGTCAACTGCTCGCTGAGCTGACCCGGTGCGCGCGGGTGGCCGACGCCTGCGCGCGCGGCTTCATGACGATCTGGTCGAGGTTCACGTGCGGCGCCCTGGTCACCGCGAACGCGATCACCTCGGCCACGTCGTCCGCGGTGAGCGGGACCAGGCCGTCGTAGACCTTGGCGGCCTTCTCCGCGTCGCCGTCGAAGCGGGTCACCGAGAACTCCGTCTCGACCATGCCCGGCAGCACCTCGGTGAACCGCACCGGCTCGCCCAGGTGCTCGCCGCGCAGCGTCTTGTGCAGCGCCGACTGCGCGTGCTTGGCCGCGGTGTAGCCGGAGCCGCCGTCGTAGATCTCGTGCGCGGCGATCGAGGTGATCGTCACCACATGGCCGTTCCCGGAGGCCGCGAGCTTGGGCAGCAGCGCCTTGGTCACCCGCAGGGTGCCCAGCACGTTCGCCTCCCACATCCACCGCCAGCGCTCCTCGTCGGCGTCGGCGACCCGGTCGAGGCCCTTCGCGCCACCGGCGTTGTTCACCAGAACGTGGCACGCTGGGACCTGGGCGGTGAACGCCTCGACCGAGGCGGGGTCGGTGACGTCGAGTTCGAGCGCGACGCCGCCGATCGGGGCCGCGACCTCGCGCAGGCGGTCGAGCCGCCGGGCGCCCAACACGACGTCGAATCCCGCTGCCGCCAGGTGGCGGGCGGTCGCCGCGCCGATGCCCGCGCTCGCGCCGGTCACTACTGCAATGGGGTTGTTCACGGGCCCGATCCTCCCCGCGGGTGCAACCAATCGGCGCGCGCGGGGTTATGAGCACTGTCACACCCCGTGCGGGAGCACCCCACCGCCGCTCGGGCGTCTTCCTCTATGGGGTGACTCGACCGTGTTCGATTTCGGAGGTGCGTGGTGAGGCGACCGGCTACGACGACCAGGACCACCGGCCTGATCGGGGCCCTGCTCCTGGTTCTCGCGCTGCTCGCCGGGTGCACCTCGGAGCAGCCCGGGGCGTCCGGTGGCGGTGGGGAGACCCAGCAGCAGGAGGCCCCGCCGAAGGCGAAGCTGACCGCGACCCCGGCCGCGAACGCCGTGGACGTGCCGCCGACCCAGCCGGTGACGATCAGCGTGGCCGAGGGCGCCCTCGACACGGTCGAGTTGGTCAACGCCGAGGGCAAGGGCATCAAGGGCACGGTGTCCCCCGACAAGCTGACCTGGACGTCCGAAGAGGTCCTCGGCTACGGCAAGCAGTACACCTACACCGCTACGGCCACCGGCTCCGACGGCAAGAAGGTCGAACTGAAGGGCGGTTTCACCACCCTCAAGCCCGCGAAGACCCCGCGCGCGACGATCAACCCGGCCGACAACGCCGAGGTCGGCGTCGCCATGCCGATCAGCGTGAAGTTCCCCGAGGGCAAGGTCGGCGACAAGGCCGCGGTGGAGAAGGCGCTGACCGTGCAGACCTCGACCCCGGTCGAGGGCTCGTGGGCCTGGCTCAACGACCAGCAGGTGGACTGGCGGCCGAAGGAGTACTGGCCCGCCGGAACGAAGGTGACGGTCACCGCGAAGCTCTACGGCCTGGCCTACGGCGGCGGCGCGTACGGCAAGGCCGACCTGAGCACGAAGTTCACCATCGGCCGCAACCAGGTCGTGAAGATCCACACGCCGGACCACCGGATGGACGTCTACCGCGACGGCAAGCTGTTCGCCAGCTACCCGGCCAGCAACGGCAAGGACGCCGACCCGAACCTGAACACGCCCAACGGCACGATGATCGTCATGCAGAAGGACCCGATCGGCGACTTCTCCAACCCGCGCTACGGCTACACCAACGTCAAGAAGAAGTGGGCCGTGCGGTTCTCCAACCACGGCGAGTTCATCCACGAGAACGAGGAGAACCACGCCAACATCGGCAAGGTCAACTCCTCGCACGGCTGCGTGAACCTGTTCGAGGCCGACGCGAAGGCCTACTTCGACAGCGCCCTGATCGGCGATCCGATCGAGGTCAGCGGCTCGAAGGCGAACATGCCCACCACCTCGGACGTGTTCGACTGGCTGATCCCGTGGGGCCAGTGGCAGTCCATGTCGGCGCTGCGGTGATCGCCGGGGTCGTCGGCGCGGGCGGCGCGGCGCTGGCCGTGCGGGTCGCGGGCGACCCGGCGAAGCCGCCGATCGTGTTCGTGCACGGCTGGGCCCAGTCCGGCGCGGTCTGGGCCAACCAGTTCCACGACCCGGATCTGCTGCGGGAGCACTGCCTGCTCGCGGTGGACCTACGCGGCCACGGTAGTTCCGACATACCGAAGGACGGTTACGACAACCCGGCGGTGTGGGCGGAGGACCTGGCCGCTGTCCTGCGCCTGGCAGGGTCGCCCGCGACGGTCGTCGGCTGGTCTTACGGCGGCCTGGTGATCACCGACTACGTGCGGGAACGCGGCTGCGCAGGCCTCGCGGGCATCGTCCTGGTCGGCGCGCTCACCGAGATCGGCAAGAACCGCCCCGGCGGCGTCATCGGCCCGCTCATGCGCGACGCCATCCCCGGCGTGCTTTCCGAGGACCCGGCTGTGGCGCTGCCGAGTGTCGTGACTCTCACAGCCGGGATGACGGCCGAGCCCGCGTCCGGCGAGGACACTCAACGGCGGGTCGGCGCGACGCTGAGCGTGCCGCCGCCGGTCCGAAAAGCGCTGTTCACGCGGGACACCGGCAGCGCGGACACGCTGGCGGGCATCACCGTGCCCACGCTGGTCGCGCACGGGACCGAGGACCGGGTGGTCGACCCGGCCGCCGCGGCGTACGCGCTCGGGAAGATTCCCGGTGCGACGGCGCGTTGGTTCCAGCGGGTGGGGCATCTGCCTTTCGCCGAACGCGTCGACGAGTTCAACCGCGCCCTCCGCGAAGCGGCGGTGGGCCGGAAGGGGTGAACGTGGTTACTCCCACGCAGCTACGCCGGCCACGTCGGATAGCCGTCCTCTCGGTCCACACGTCCCCGCTGGAGCAACCCGGCACCGGCGACGCGGGCGGGATGAACGTCTACATCACCGAGACGACCACCCGGATGGCGCGGCGCGGCATCGCCGTCGAGGTCTTCACCCGGGCCACGTCCTCCGACCTGCCCCCGGTCGCCGAACTGGCCCCCGGGGTGCTGGTCCGGCACGTCACCGCGGGCCCGTTCGAGGGCCTGGAGCGCGCTGAGCTGCCCGGCCAGCTCTGCGCGTTCACCGCCGGTGTCCTGCGCGCCGAGGCCAGGCACGACCCCGGCCACTACGACCTCATCCACTCGCACTACTGGCTCTCCGGCCAGGTCGGCTGGCTGGCCCGGGAGCGCTGGGGGGTGCCGCTGGTGCACACCGCGCACACCCTGGCCAAGGTCAAGAACGCCGCGCTCGCCGAGGGCGACACCCCCGAGCCGCGCATCCGGGTCATCGGCGAGCAGCAGGTCGTGGACGAGGCCGACCAGCTCATCGCCAACACCGACGTCGAGGCCGCTGAGCTGGTCGACCTCTACGGCGCCGCCCCGGCCAAGGTCCGCGCCATCGCCCCCGGCGTCGACCTCGACCGCTTTCGCCCCGGCGACCGGCGGGCCGCCCGCGCCCGGCTGGGGCTGCCCGAGAACGCGGTGGTGCTGGCCTTCGTGGGCCGCATCCAGCCGCTCAAGGCCCCGGACGTGCTGCTGCGCGCCACCGCGGAACTGCTGGCCCGGGGGACCGTGCCGCGCGACCGGCTGATCGTGCTGGTCGCGGGCGGCCCGTCCGGCTCCGGCCTCGACCAGCCCGCCGCCCTGCAGGACCTGGCGGTGGCGCTGGGCATCGCCGACGTCGTGCGGTTCCTGCCGCCGCAGTCCGGCGACGCCCTGGCCACGGTGTACCGGGCGGCCGACGTGGTCGCCGTGCCCAGCCACAACGAGAGCTTCGGCCTGGTCGCCCTGGAGGCGCAGGCGTGCGGCACGCCGGTGGTGGCCGCGGCCGTGGGCGGGCTCCCGGTGGCCGTCGCCGACCGGGTCTCCGGGCTGCTGGTCGACGGCCACGCCATCGGCGACTGGGCCGACACGCTCGGCAGGCTCGCCACCAGCGCCCCCTTGCGCGCCGAGTTGGCCGCGGGCGCGGTGCGCCATGCCAGGAACTTCTCCTGGGACCGCACGACCGACGCGCTCATCGCGGGCTACGTCGAGGCGGGCCACATGCTGCGCTACTCGCTGCTGCGTGCTGAAGTGGCGTCGTGAGTTCACTGGAATCACTCGATCAGGTCATCAAGGCGACGCTCGATGAGCGGGAGCTGGCGTACGAGCACCCGCAGGCGGGCCGCTTCCATGTCACGCTGCCCGGCACGAAGAAGCAGCAGACCAACTGCTGGCTGATCGTCGGCAACCACGCCCTGGTTGTCGAGGCGTTCGTCTGCCGCAAGCCGGACGAGGCGCACGAGGACGTCTACCGCTTCCTGCTGCGCCGCAACGCGCGCCTCTACGGCGTGCACTACACGGTCGACAGGCTGGGTGACATCTATCTCGTCGGCCGAGTCGGGCACGGCTCGGTGACCCCCGACGAGCTGGACCGGCTGCTCGGGCAGGTCCTCGAAGCCGCGGACGGCGACTTCAACACCCTGCTGGAGATCGGCTTCGCCACCGCGATCCGCCGCGAGTGGGACTGGCGCACCTCGCGCGGTGAGCCGCTGGCCAACCTCAAGGCGTTCGAGCACCTGCTCCAGCCCGCCCAGCGCGCCGCGCGCATGGACGAGTCCGACTCGTGACCCGCGCCCCGCAACGCGGCGCCCGCGCTTTCCCGTCTGAGGGGAAGACAAGAGCGAGCGTTGGAGGGGACTATGCGAGGTCGGTTAGCCGGGTTGGCGTTGGTGTTGGCCGCGGTGGGCGGCGGGGCGGCGTGCGCTGTGGACTCCTCGGAGATGTCGTCCACCTCGGGCGCGGCACCTGAGCGGGCGGCGGTGGCCCCGCAGGCCCCCGCGGGCGCCGGTGACTCCGCCGGTAAGGGCGGGAGCCGCGGCGAGGCCGCGCGCCAGGACCAGCAGGTGGGCCAGCCCGGCGTCAACCGCAAGCTGGTGCGCACGGCCACGCTGGAGATCGCCGCGCCTCGGGTGGGCGAGGCCGCGGACACCGCGCGCGGCGAGGCCATCGCCGCGGGCGGCTACGCGGGCCAGGAGCAGATCGGTGAGCACAGCGCGACGCTGACCCTGCACGTGCCCTCGGACAAGCTCGACGCCGTCCTCCAGCGGCTGACCGACGGCTCGGTAGGCGAGGTGCGGTCCCGCAACCAGACCGCGGAGGACGTCACCGAGCAGCTCATCGACGTGGAGAGCCGGATCGAGACCCAGCGGGCCAGCCTCAACCGGGTCCGGGCGCTGCTGGACCGCGCGACCAGGATCTCCGAGATCGTGGAGCTGGAAGGCGAGGTGACCCGCCGCGAAGCCGACCTGGACTCGCTGCTCAAGCGGCGCGAGGGGCTGGCGGGCAGCGTGGCGATGTCCACGGTGACGCTGCGGATCGCGAAGGTCGGCAGCCCCGCCGCGCCGGTCGCCAAGGACGAGGACGACTTCCTCGACGCGCTGGCCGCTGGCTGGGGCGCGTTCCTGGACGCGGGGAACCTGGTGCTGCGGATCGTCGGCGCGGTGCTGCCCTTCGCGGTGGCCCTCGGCGTGCCCGCGTACGTCGTGTGGCGGATCAAGCGGCGCCGCCGCACCCCGGCTGTCGCGACCCCGGCGGTCGCGCCCGAAGCGGGGTGAGAGTCGCGGGGCGGTTCGCGCGAGGGGGGAGTCGCGATATCGAACCGCCCCGCGGCTGCCCGCGTGGGTCGACCAGGCGGGGGGCACCTGGGACCCGGCGGGTTGTGCGGCTCGGCAGGGGAGTCGAGCCGCGCGGGTCGCCCCCCGGACCAGGGAGTGCGTGGGAGCTGATCCGGTGAGGCTTAGGTCAACTTGGCAGAAGCGGGACGGCCGCACAAGGCCACAGTGTGACCCATTCGTGGATGTCGCCGTCTGTAGGTAACTTTCCGGTGACGAAAATCTGTGATCCGACAACTATGTGTCATTACTCACCGGTTTTCTGGCCTGAACATCCCCCAAATGGGTTACATCCACTAGTGTAGTTGACCGATCTGCGTCCATCCGGCCGAACTTTGGCGGCCGAACGGCGGGGTTCGGCTGTCCGCACCCCGGTTCAGTGGTTGTCAAGGGCCCGGCGGGCAGGTTTTCGCGGCCCTGTTCCCCGGTCTGGCAGGCTTCCGCCCATGGCCATCGGAACCTTGGTGCTGCTCCGCCACGGCGAGAGCGTCTGGAACGCACAGAACCTGTTCACCGGCTGGGTCGACGTCGCCCTCTCCGACAAGGGTGTGGCCGAGGCGGTCCGCGGCGGCGTCCTGATGCGCGAAGCCGGTCTCCTCCCGGACGTCGTGCACACCTCCTTGCAGCGCCGCGCGATCACCACCGCCAACCTCGCCCTCGACTCGGCGGACCGCCACTGGATCCCGGTTAAGCGCGACTGGCGCCTCAACGAGCGCCACTACGGCGCCCTCCAGGGCAAGAACAAGAAGGAGACCCTGGCCCAGTACGGCGAAGAGCAGTTCATGCTCTGGCGCCGCTCCTACGACACGCCGCCCCCACCCATCGAAAAGGGCAGCGAGTTCAGCCAGGACACCGACCCCCGCTACGCCCCCCTGGGCGACGCGGCCCCCCTCACCGAGTGCCTCAAGGACGTGGTGGTCCGCCTGGTCCCCTACTGGGAGACCGAGATCGTCCCCGACCTCCAAGCGGGCAAAACGGTCCTCATCGCCGCCCACGGCAACTCCCTCCGAGCCCTGGTTAAGCACCTGGAGGGCATCTCCGACGAGGCCATCGCAGGCCTGAACATCCCCACCGGCATCCCCCTCCGCTACGACCTGGACGACTCCCTCAAGCCCCTCACCCTGGGCGGCCAATACCTCGACCCAGCAGCAGCCGCAGCCGCCATCAGCGCAGTCGCCAACCAGGGCCGCTAACACCAACCAGGGTCCAAACGATCACCCCGCACTCCTTCGGGCGTGGGTGCCGGTGTCTGTCGGCAGACCCACCCACCTGCCAACCGCACCCACGCCCGCCAGGTGCTCGATGGGGTGGAGTGGTTTCTTCGGGGGAGAAGGAAGATCGCTAAGCTGGCTCCGCGCGTGTGAGGCCGAAGGCTTCCCACCCGTCTTTCACACGGCGATCTTCCTTCGTAGGGGCCCCGAAGAAACCACTCCGCCCCATCGAGCAACCCCCGGAACCAGCCCCACCCGAGCAAACGCATCCATCGAGGCCACCTTCGCGAAGGTGGCCTTCCGCATTTCGGCGTGATCTACCCCGCAGTAGGACACGAACGAGTGAACAAGGGCTGGCCACTGCGAGAACAAGGCGGCCTAATGGTGTCGGCACGGTCACCAAAGCGGTTTCGAGGCTGGTCAAAACGACCACCGGCCTGTTTACGATCCCTCCTGTGGCCGCCCCGGTCTGTTTCGCGCTGTCGCTCGGCACCCTGCTGATCGGCCTGTATGTCGGTTTCCTCTCCGGACGGTCCCGGAGCAGCGGAACTGGCCGCAGGCCGCCCGGCCCCACCGTCGCCGAGCTGGTCCAACGTCTCGTCCACTCCTCGCACACCGGAGTGGTCGTGCTCAACCGCTTCGGCGATGTGGTGATCCACAATCCGCGCGCCGAGACTCTTGGCCTGGTGCGCGACCACCGCGTTGACGACCGTGCCCGCAAGGCCGCCGAGGTCGTTTTGGAGACCGGCGAGCCCATCGAGATCGATCTTTCGCCGCTGGAGTCGCGCGGGGGGCGGTCGCCGGAGGCGGTGTTGGGCGAGGTCCGGCCGCTGGGTGAGGGTTTCACCGTGGTCGACGCGGACGACCAGTCCGACGCGGTGCGCCTTGAGGCCACTCGGCGCGATTTCGTGGCCAACGTCAGCCATGAGCTCAAGACCCCGGTGGGCGCGATGGCGCTGCTGGCCGAGGCCGTTCTCGACGCGGCGGACGACCCGGTCGAGGTGCGCCGGTTCACCACCAAGATCCTGCATGAGGGCAACCGGCTGGGGACGCTGGTCACCGAGCTGATCGCGTTGTCCCGCCTCCAGGGGGCCGAGCGGCTGCCGGAGATGAACACCGTCAGCGTCGACGCTGTGGTGCGCGAGGCGATGGGCCGGGCCCGGTTGGTCATGGAGTCCACCGGCATCGAGGTGACCACCGACGAGGACAGCGACCTGTTTGTCGAGGGCGACCGGACGCTGCTGGTCACGGCCTTGTCGAACCTGCTGGAGAACGCCCTGGCTTACTCGTCGCCGGGCAGCCCGGTGTCGGTGAGCCGCCAGCTCGTGGACGGGTTTGTCGAGATCGCGGTGACCGACCGCGGCATCGGCATCGCCGAGGAGGAGCAGCAGCGGGTGTTCGAGCGGTTCTACCGCGTCGACAAGGCCCGTTCCCGCGCCACCGGCGGCACCGGCCTCGGCCTGGCCATCGTCAAGCACGTCGCGGCCAACCACGGCGGCCAGGTGAAGCTGTGGAGCAAGCCCGGCCTCGGCTCGACGTTCACGCTGCGCATCCCCGCGCACGTCAACGCGGTCGCCGACCCCCAGAACAGCGTGGAGCTCAGCAGGGTGGGCGGCCGCGTGAGTGCTCCGTCGAAAGCCGACGGCGCCGGTACCGATCACGGAGGAATGGCATGACGAGAGTGCTGATCGTCGAGGACGAGGAGTCCTTCGCCGACCCGCTTGCCTTCCTGCTGCGCAAGGAGGGCTTCACCGCCGCGGTGGCCGCGACCGGCCAGCAGGCGCTGGAGGAGTTCGACCGCAACGGCGCCGACATCGTGCTGCTCGACCTGATGCTGCCCGGCATGAGCGGCACCGACGTCTGCAAGGCCCTCCGTCAGCGCTCGGCCGTGCCGGTGATCATGGTGACCGCCCGTGACAGCGAGATCGACAAGGTGGTCGGCCTCGAACTCGGCGCCGACGACTACGTGACCAAGCCCTACTCCGCGCGTGAGCTGATCGCCCGGGTGCGCGCGGTGCTGCGCCGCGGCGGCGAGGCTGGCGGCGACGGCGAGCTGCTGCCGCAGGTCCTGGCCGCTGGCCCGGTCCGGATGGACGTGGAACGGCACGTGGTGACCGTGGACGGCACCGACATCCCGCTGCCGCTCAAGGAGTTCGACCTGCTGGAGTACCTGCTGCGCAACGTGGGCCGGGTGCTGACCCGCGGCCAGTTGATCGACCGGGTGTGGGGGGCGGACTACGTGGGCGACACCAAGACCCTGGACGTGCACGTCAAGCGGCTGCGCTCGAAGATCGAGCCCGACCCGGCCTCGCCTCGGCACCTGGTGACCGTGCGCGGCCTGGGTTACAAGTTCGAGTCCTGATCGAGTGCCTGTACGGTTCTAGCCGTGCGCCTCGGTGTGCTAGACGTCGGCTCCAACACCGTCCACCTGCTTGTGGTGGACGCGCGTCGTGGCGCGCACCCCACGCCCGCGCGGTCGGAGAAGACCGTGCTGCGGCTGGCCGAGCGGATCAACGCCTCGGGGCAGCTGTCCAAGGCGGGCGCCGACGAGCTGGTGCGCACCGTGGCCGCGGCCAAGGCGTCCTCGGTGCGGCTGGGCTGCGAAGACCTGATGGCCTTCGCGACCTCGGCGGTGCGGGAGGCGAGCAACTCGGCGGCGGTGCTGCGTCGGGTCGCGAAGGAGACCGGGGTCAACCTGCGGGTCTTATCCGGTGAGGACGAGGCCCGCTACACCTTCCTCGCGGCCCGCCGCTGGTACGGCTGGTCGGCGGGGAACCTGCTGGTCCTCGACATCGGCGGCGGCTCGCTGGAGATCGCGGCCGGTATCGATGAGGACCCCGATTTCGCCTGGTCGCTCCCGTTGGGCGCGGGCAGGCTGACCCGCACCCGGTTCACCAGCGACCCGCCGAGCCGCGACCAGATCGACAAGACCGTCGAGTGGCTGGCCGACGAGCTGGCCCCGGTGGCGAAGAAGATCGCGAAGTTCGGCGTGCCGGACCGGGTGGTGGCCACCTCCAAGACGTTCCGGAGCCTGGCCAGGCTGACCGGGGCGGCGCCGTCGTCGGCCGGACCGAGGGTGCGCCGGGTCCTCACCGAGGACGGGCTGCGCCAGTTGATCGCGTTCATCTCCCGGATGTCCGCGACCGACCTGGCCGAACTGGAGGGTGTCAGCCCCAGCCGGGCGCACCAGCTGGTGGCGGGCGCGCTGGTGGCGCAGGCCACTATGCGAGCGTTGTCACTGCCGGAGTTGGAAATCGGTCCGTGGGCGCTGCGCGAGGGCGTCATCCTTAGGCGGCTGGACCAGACGAACGGTGAGGACCACACTGTCTCCTCGGATTGACGTCAACGACGGTGGCGCCCGCACCCGAACGTCTACGCCGGTGCCGCCCGCGGAGCGTGCGGCAACTGGACGGATCGGGCTGCACGGGGCACGGTGGAGTGGATGAGTCAAGAAGGCGGTTCGGAGCGCACCCAGCGCACCGTGGCGGAGTTGCTGGCCAAGTACGGCGGCAACGCGGGCGAGAGCGCGCCCCGGCGACGGCGCAGGCGGCCCGACGACGCCTCGGACACCGCGCCGCAGGCGATCATCGAGCGGGTCCTGTCCGACAGCGGCACGATGCTGCCGATCCGCGACGACCAGGAGCCGCACGAGCGCGCGTCGCACCGGCAGGTCCGCGGTCCGCAGCCCAAGCCGCAGCAGCCGCTGCCGCCGCCGTCGCCCGCTGAGCTGACCCAGCAGCATCCGGCGCCGCCGCCGCTGTCGCCGCGGGAGGCGGACGCCGAGCGCGGCCAGCGCTCGGCGGCTCCCGTCGAGCGCCCGCAGCGGGCCGCGCAGCCGCTGCCCCCGGTCGAGCGCACCCAGCAGCACCCGGCGCAGCCCGCGCCGGGGGAGCGGCCCGGGTCGCATTCGCAGCCGCTGCCCGCGCCGTCGCGGCGGCGGGCGGCCGAGCCGCCGGTCCGGGAGCCCGCGCGGCCGCAGCGCCCGCCGGTCAACGCCCGGCTCGACGCGCCGGACCCGCACACCGAGCAGCTGCCCCGGGTTCCCGAGGACGGTCCCGACCCGGCCGAGCCCCCGGCGGGTCTCGGTCCGGGTCCCGCGGGCCGCGCGCCTCTGCTGCCCCGCCGCGCGCCGGGCACGTCCCGGCGGCCAGGGCAGCCGCAGCCGTCGCAAGCGCTGCCCAAGCCGCCGGTCGGCCCGCAGCCCTCGCAGCCGCTGCAGAAGCCGCCCGTGGGCCCGCAGCCGTCCCAGCAGCTCCAGAAGCCGCCGGTGAGCCCGCAGCCGTCGCAACAGCTGCCCAAGCCGCCCGTGGGGCCGCAGCCGCTGCAGAAGCCGCCGATGGGGCCGCAGCCGTCCCAGCAGCTTCCCCGGCCGCCGATCGGCCCGCAGCCGTCGCAGGCGCTGCCCAAGCCGCAGCCCTCGCAGGCGCTGCCCAAACCGGGCTTCCCGCCTCGGCGGCCAGCGGACTTCCCCGGCGACGCGTCCCAAACCGAGATCGACCCGCAGGGCGCGCCGCCGGAGTTCCTGGAGGAGCACGAGGGCTTCGATGAGAAGGCCGCCACCCGGTTCACCGACTACCAGGCCCACGACGAGTTCCCGGGCGGCGGCCGCGACCGGGACGCCGATGACGACAGCGCCGACCTGGGCGACCTAGACGGCTTGGACGATGACGACGAGCGCGACCTCGATGACGAGCGCGACCGGGGTCTCGATGACCTGGACGACGAGACCTCGCCCGGCCGCGAGTGGCTGATCATGGCCGGGCAGCTCGCCCTCGGCGTGGTCGGCGGCGCGGTGGTCTGGCTGCTGTTCAACTGGCTGTGGCGGGTGCTGCCCGCGGCGGCGCTGGTCGGCGCGCTGGCCGTGATCGTCGGGCTGGTGCTGCTCGTCCGCAAGATCCGCCGCGCGGAAGACCTGCAGACCACGGTGCTCGCGGTGCTGGTCGGCCTGGTCGCGACGGTGTCCCCGGCCGTCCTGCTCCTCCTGGGACGTTGACCGCGATCCCGGTCGGCCTGTCCACCGCGTCTGTGTGGCCGCAGAGCGCGGCCACCGCCTTCGCGCTGGCGGCCGAACTCGGCTACGACGGCGTCGAGGTGATGGTCTGGGCCGATCCGCTCAGCCAGAACGTGAGCGGCCTGCGCCGCCGCGCGCGGGAGACCGGCACGCCGGTGCTGGCCGTGCACGCGCCGTGCCTGCTCATCACCCAGCGGGTGTGGTCGCCGGACCCGGAGACCCGGCTGCGCCGCTCGGTCGAGGTCGCCCAGGACCTCGGGGCGCCCACCGTCGTGGTGCACCCGCCGTTTCGCTGGCAGCGCCGCTACGCCGACGGCTTCGCCGACCTGGTCGCGGAGCTTGAGGACGGCAGCGGCGTGGCCGTGGCGGTGGAGAACATGTTCCCGGTGCGGCGCGGCCTGGGGGCCCGGTCGGTGGAGATGTCGGCGTTTCGGCCCTCGATCGACCCGACCGACGTCGGGCACCGGCACTACACCCTCGACCTGTCGCACACCGCGGCCGCGCACGTCGACGCGATGGCGCTGGCCGAGCGGATGGGCGACGGCCTCGCGCACGTGCACCTCGCCGATGGCACCGGCCTGCCCAAGGACGAGCACCTGGTCCCCGGGCGCGGCGACCAGCCGTGCGCGCGGCTGTGCGAGTCGCTGGCCGCGCGCGGGTTCGCCGGGCAGGTGGTGCTGGAGATCAACACGCGGCGGGCGAAGGGTCCGGGCGAGCGGGCCAAGGAACTGGCCGAGGCGCTGCTGTTCGCCCGCTGGCACCTGAGCGCGCCCGGAAGGTAGGACGACCGGATGCCTGGCTGGCGACCGGCGTCCGGGCCGTAAAGTCTGCCGCGTGAACCCGTTGCGCTCGATGATCTTGGCCGCGGCCCGGAACGACAAGATCCGTTCCCTGGTGGCCACCGCTCCGGTCAGCCGGGACGTGGTCAGCCGCTTCGTCGCGGGCGAGACCACCGCCGACGCCGTCGCCGTGACCCGGCGACTGGTCGACTCCGGCCTCGCCGTCACCCTCGACTACCTCGGCGAGGACACCACTGACGCCACCCACGCCGCGCACACCGTCGACGCCTACGTCGAACTCTTGAACTGTCTGAGCGCGGAGAACCTCGCTGACCGCGCCGAGGTAAGCGTGAAGCTCTCCGCCGTCGGTCAGCTGCTTGACGAGAACCTGGCGCTCGACAACGCCGCCCGCATCTGCCGGGCCGCCGCGGCGGCGGGCACCACGGTCACCCTCGACATGGAGGACCACACCACCACCGACTCGACCCTGCGCGTGCTCGGCGAGCTGCGGCGGACCTGGCCGTGGGTGGGCGCCGTGCTCCAGTCCTACCTGCGCCGCACCCTGGACGACGCCACCCGGCTCGCCACCGAGGGCTCCCGCGTGCGGCTGTGCAAAGGGGCCTACGCCGAGCCCGAGACGGTGGCCTACCCGGACACCGCCGAGGTCGACAAGAGCTACGTCCGCTGCGTCAACGCGCTGCTCGCGGGCGCGGGCTACCCCATGTTCGCCACCCACGACCCGCGCCTGATCCGGATCATCGGCGAGCGCGCCCGGGCCAACGGCCGCGAACCCGGCGGCTTCGAATATCAGATGCTCTTCGGGATTCGGCCGGAAGAACAACTCAGATTGGCGCGGTTGGGCAATACTGTCCGGGTCTATGTGCCGTATGGCGGAGAGTGGTACGGGTATCTGATGCGCAGAATGGCCGAGCGTCCCGCGAACACGATGTTCTTCCTCCGCGCCGTGATGTCCCGGTCGTGAACGGTCGTTGATCCGTGGCGCAGCGTAAAATCGTCCGGCCTGGCGTGGCAGGCTATCGCCCATGAGTAGTGCTGCTGGGCACGGCGACGTTCGGGCGGGCGGCCCGGCGCCCGCGGGTGGGGCGTTCGCCGCGGCCGTCAGGGTGCGACCGCTGGGGGACGGCACCTTCGCCGCCGACCTCCCGGCCGCCTGGACCGTCGGGGGGCGTCCGCACGGGGGATTCCTGATGGCGTTGCTGGCCAAGGCCGGGGTCGCCACGCACAACGGGGCGGGGGCGCCCCTGATCGACCCGCTGTCGGTGAGCGCGCAGTTCCTGCGCCCGCCCGGCGTGGGACCGGTGCTGCTGCGCACCGACGTGCGCAAGTCCGGGCGCCGCACGACAGTCGTGTCCGTGCACCTGGAGCAGAGCGGGCACAGCTGCGTCGAGGGCGTGGTCACCACCGGCAGGCTCCCCAGGGAACGCGCCGCCTGGGCCGACCTGCCCAACCAGCCCGCCGAACCGCCGGGCAACGCGATCGATTTGGCCGCGATGCCCTCGGCCGCGGTGTTCCGGCTCAGCGAGTCCTGCGACGTCCGGCTCGACCCCAACGGCGCGGGCTTCCTGCACGGCCACGTCGGCGACCCGCTGCGGCTGCGGCTGTGGGCCCGCCCGCGCGGCGAACCGGCGGACGCGCTGTTCGCCTTGGTCGCCGGGGACATCTCGATGCCGGTGACGTTCAACCTGGGCAGGCTCGGCTGGTCGCCCACGGTCCAGCTCACCGCGCACCTGCGCTCCCGGCCCGCGCCGGGCTGGCTGCGCATCCAGGTCGAGTCCAAGGCGGTCCACGGCATGTGGTTCGACGCGGACGCCACCGTGGTCGACTCGACCGGCAGGCTGGTTTGCCAGGCCCGGCAGCTGGCCCTGTCCGCGATCGGATGAGCATCCCGGAGTGGCTGCGCCCGGCGGGGGACGAGCCCCCGCCGGACCGCCGCCGCGCGCGGCGCCTGCTCGCCGTCATCGTCGCGGCGCTGGTCGCGGCGGCCGGGATCACCTGGGGGATCGTGCTGGCCGTTGACGAGCCGCGCGTGGTCACCTGCACCGCGGCCCCCGACGTCGCGCCCGCGGTGGAAACCCTCGTCCACCTCATCGCGGGCGCCGACTGCTAGATGCTAGAGCGGTGGGGACTGGGCCAGGCCCCACACCTCGCGGAACTCATCGATCTGCACCCAGGCCAGCCGGGGGTGCACGGCCAGCGACTGCTTCGCGGTGGCCAGCAGCTCGAAGGACGCGATCTGGGCGGCGGTGACACCGTCCGGGGCCGATTCCAGGTATTCGTCGGTTTCGCGGGTGAACACCTCCAGGACCGTCGCGCAGTGGTAGAGGTAGGTCCCGGTCTGCCGGACGAGGCGGATGAACGCGGCCGAGTGGTCGGCCTGCCGGATCTGGCCAAGCTGGGCCACCACCCCGTGGACACTGGCTGCGGTCGGGCGCAGGGTGCGGATGACGCGCAGGAAGTCGGTCGGATCGTCCTCGGGGTCGAGCTGGCCGAGGGCGATCTGGATGGCGTGCGCCTTGCGGTCCATGTCGTCGCCGACCAGGCGGGCGCAGACGGTGTCCAGCACCGGCGGCTCGGCCGCGTCCACCGCGACCGCGACCATCGCCCTGGCCACCCGGCGCACGTCGCGCGGCAGGCCGCCCGCGAGGCAGTGCGCCAGCCGCACGAACGGCTCGGGCAGGCCGAGGACCCAGCTCCGCAGCAGCAGGCTCGTGTCGGCCAGGTCCAGGTTGTTCACCGGGACGATCTCCTGGAACGCGCTGTCGAACGCGTCGCGCACGGGCAGCCCGCGCCGCTCGAACGCGGCCAGGGCGTCGCTGGACACCGACACGATGAACTGGGTGCGCGGCGCGGCGAAGATGCCCTTGATCTCGTTGATGAACCGCTGCGCCGCCTCGGCCGACTCGATCTTGTCCAGCTCATCGATGGCGATCACGACCGCCGGGTCGCCGGGGTACGCGCGGACGGTCGCGGCCAGGAACCGCTCGAACGCGTCGATGATCTCCGGGTAGGTCAGCGGGTGCTCGGCGAGCTGCGCGGTCTTGTTCCAGTTCCCCTCGGCCGTGCCCACGGTGAACTTGCCCGACCAGCCGCTGGTGTGGGTTTGCAGGTAGCGGATCTGCACGAGCTGGTCCCGCGCCCGCGCGGCCAGCGCCACCGGCTGGTCGCGGACCGTCCGCCCGAGACCGGCGAGCCAGCGCAGCGCCGCGACCACCGCCCGGCCGACGCTCGGCGCGAGCGTCCACAGCAGCATCCCGAGCGAGACCAGCGCGGCGAGGACGAACACCGCTGACGGAATCAGCCAGAGGTCGTACGCGCGGATCTTGTCCCACATCGGCCTGCCGAACACGCCACCCGGCCCGACCAGCGGCAGCGCGGCGGCCACCGCCAGCGCGGCGGAAAGCACCGTCAGGATCGCGAACCGGCCCGCCCGGCCGCGCCTGCTCACCCGGACCTCGCCCAGCGCGACGCGCTCGCCTTCGCGGGCGATGACCGCGTGGCACACCTTCGCGAACAGGTGCAGCACGAACTCCCGCGCCTCGTACTGCACCGGCGCGGACACGACGATCTTGAGCGGACCGGTGTCCGGCCCGACCCGGCCCGCGAAGAAGTCGATCAGCGTGGTCTTGCCGACCCCGCGTGGGCCAGCCAGCCCGATCGACCCGCTGCGCGAACGCCGGGCCGCGTCCAGGAACCGCCGCACCGACCCGGTGACCTGGGCCATCGACGCCGCCCGGTCGCCGCCGAGGCCCGGAGCCGACTCCGGGGTCAGCTCTAGGCTGGTCCGGCGGATCGGGGCCAGGTGCGCGTTGAGGACGCGGCGCATGACGGGCAGCACCCCGTCGTCCAGCACCGTTTTCAGCCACTCCGCCCGCGCGGCCTCGACCTGCTCGGCCGCTCGCCGCTGCGGCACCGTCGAGGACCCCAGCTTCCCGGTCAGGTCCATGGCCGCGACGATCAGCAGGACCAGCCCGAACAGCCCGGAGAGCCCGGCGAAGACCCAGGCGAGCACCTGCCAGACCGCGTGCACGCCGTCCCCGAGCCCGGTCGCCAGCCAGACCGGGACGAGCAGAATCAACCCCAAAACGATCATGCCGATGGACACGGTCCGGTTCGACACGGCGCCGGGGCGCGGGTTGTCCGCGTTGGCCGCGGCGCTGCGCGCCCGGACCAGCCGGTCCCGCTCGGCCGCTGCCCGGCTCAGGATCGCGGCGCGCTCGGCGTGCACCGCTTCCACCAGGATCTCGGCGTCCAGGCCCGCGCGGGCCAAGCCGGTGGTGATCTCCGGGAGCCGCAGCGCCCCCTCGATTACCTCGGCCAGCAGCTCGGTCTCCAGCTCCTCCGGGCTGAGCTTCGCGCTCGCCGACTCGGCGTAGGACTCCAGCGACTCCAGGTTGTCCAGCTCGACCGGCTCCGCCTGACCCCAACCCGACGACGACTCCGGCCACTCCCCGCTCGTCCACGGCGGTGCCTGCGTCGCCGTGGCATCCCAGGACAGCGGTGGCCAGACCTGCTGCGGGGTGCCGCCGTACGCGCCGCCGGGCTGGAGCGTGGGGACCGGCGTCTGCGAACTCGTCGCGCTGCCCAGGATCTGGTCCCGCCGTTCGCGATAGGCCGCGGCGGTGATGTCGCCGCGCGCCAACTCCGTGTCGAGCGCGCGCAGATCGTCCTGCCAACTCACCGGGCCACCTCACAAGGTCGGGATGTGCCGCACCACGTTATTGGGCGGGACCCCCTCGGACCCAGTGGTTAGCCTGACGGACATGACTGACGAGAAAGGGCGTCCCACGATCGCCGTGCTCGGCGCGGGCAAGATCGGCGAGGCGCTGCTGTCCGGGCTGCTGAACGGCGGCAGGCAGGCGGACGAGCTGCTGTTCACCGAGCGCTACCCGGAGCGGTCCGCGCAGCTGACCAGCGCCTACGGCATCCGCGCCACCGACGTGCCCACCGCGGCCAAGACCGCCGACGTGTTGGTCGTCGCGGTGAAGCCGCAGGACATCGAGCCGCTGCTGGACGAACTCGCCCCCGTCATCGACGCCGAGACCCTGGTCGTGTCGCTGTGCGCGGGACTGCCGACGTCGCTGTTCGAGCGGCGGCTGCCCGCCGGGGTGCCGGTCGTGCGGGTCATGCCGAACACGCCGATGCTGGTCGGCGAGGCCATGAGCGCGATCTCGCCGGGCAGGCACGCCGAGGCCGAGCACCTGGCGACGGTGGAGGAGATGCTGTCCACGGTCGGGAAGGTCGTGCGGGTGCCCGAGGCGCAGCAGGACGCGGTGACCGCGCTGTCCGGGTCCGGCCCGGCGTACTTCTTCTTCCTGGTCGAGGCCATGATCGACGCGGGTATCCTGCTCGGCCTGCCGCGGGCGGTCGCCGAGGCGCTGATCATCCAGTCCGCTGTCGGCGCGGCCGCCATGCTCGCCCAGACCGGCGAGCACCCCGTCATCCTCCGCGAGGCCGTCACCTCGCCCGCGGGCACGACCATCAGCGCTATCCGTGAGCTGGAGAAACACGGCGTGCGGGCCGCGCTGATCGCCGCCATCGAGGCCGCCCGGGACCGCTCCCGGGAACTGGGGGCGGCGCACGAGCCGCGTTGAGGCGATTCGGCGACTGTGACGTCGCATCAGTCACACCTGTCCCGCTACTCTCGATAGAGCACGTGCGTGTCGAATCCGTCGGTGGGGAAGCCGGCGGCGCGACGCGTGTTTAAGGACGCGGTGAGCCATGCCTGCGAACAAGCGCGACCCAGACCCGCCCGGGCTCTCCCAGGTGCAGTTCCTGACGGTGGCCGAGGTGGCGACCCTGATGCGAGTCTCGAAGATGACCGTCTACCGGCTCGTGCACAGCGGCGAACTACCTGCGGTGCGGGTAGGCAAGTCCTTCCGGGTGCCCGAGAAGGCCGTGCACGACTATCTGCAGAACGCCTACTTCGACGCGGGCTGACCAGGCCGCCGGCAGGCGCGCGCGGACGAGCGGGTACTCTGGTCAGCCGTTGTGCCTGGTGTCTTGGCGCGCGTCCGTGACGTCGCCGCACCGGAGCGCCGGACACCGGAACGACTCACCGTCGAGAGCTAGGGATCCTTATGGGCTCGGTCATCAAGAAGCGCCGCAAGCGCATGTCGAAGAAGAAGCACCGCAAGCTGCTGCGCAAGACTCGCGTCCAGCGTCGCAAGCTCAAGAAGTAGCTTCTTCCCTCGCCCACGGCCCGCGCCCGCACCCGCATCGGGGGCGGGCGCTGGCCGTGGGTGAGCCGGATCGGGTGGTTTACCCCAACAACCCGTGTGACCTGCGTTAAGAGTCCGTTGCCGCGTTCCGATCGATCTCCGCGGCCGAGTAGTGTCGGGTTTCCAACGCCAACTCCCCAGGGAAACCCGTGACACCCAAAGTCGTCTTGGTCACCGGTGTCGGCGGCTACCTCGGCGGCAACCTGGCCGCCCGGCTCGCGGCGAACCCGGACATCGACCGTGTGCTCGGCGTCGACACCACCGCGCCGCACCGCGACGTCGTCCGCAGGCTGGGCCGCGCGGAGTTCGTCCGCGCCGACATCCGCAACCCGCTGATCGCCAAGGTGATCACCGCGGCCGAAGTCGACACCGTCGTGCACGCCTCCCTGACGGCGAACCCGCCCGGCCCGTCACGCCGCACGCCGATCAAGGAAATGAACGTCATCGGCACCATGCAGCTGCTGGCCGCCTGCCAGCGCGCCCCGTCGGTGCGCAAGCTGGTGGTCAAGTCGACGGCGGCGGTCTACGGGGCAGGCGCCCGCTCACCAGCGGTGTTCACCGAGGACGACGCCCCCAAGGACATCTCCTCCAGCGGCTACGCCAAGGACGCCGTCGAAGTCGAGTCCTACGTGCGCGGCTTCAGCCGCAGGCGCCCCGACGTCGACGTCACCCTGATCCGGCTCACGAACCTCATCGGCCCCCGCGTCGACACCGTCCTCACCCGCTACTTCGCGCTGCCGGTCGTGCCCACCGTGCTGGGCTACGACGCCCGCATCCAGCTCCTGCACTCCGAGGACGCGCTGGCCGTCCTGGAACAGGCCGCGGTGCGCGGCGCCCCCGGGGTGTTCAACGCGGGCGGCGACGGCGTGCTGATGCTCTCGCAGGCCATCCGCCGCGCGGGCCGCATCCCGCTGCCCGTGCTGCGCTCGGCGATCCCCGCGGCGGGCCGCATCCTGCGCGGCGCCCGCCTGGTCGACTTCTCCCCGGACCACGTCCGGTACCTCAACTACGGCCGGGTCGTGGACACCACCCGGCTGCGCACGGTGTTCGGCTTCACCCCCCGCTGGACGACCCGGCAGGCGTTCGACGACTACGTGCACGGCAACGCCCTGCGTCCGGTGATCAGTCCAGAACTGTTCGATGGCCTCGAACACCGCGTGCTCGGCACCCGGTGACGTATCGGTAAGAAGGTGGCGGCAGGTATGCGGGAAGCCAGAGTCATCCCCCTCCAGCGGACGGAGCGCCGCAGGCAGCTCCCACCCCTGCCGCACCCCGACCGCCCACCCGTCGAACCGACCCCGCTGCGGCCCGCCCCCACGCCGACCGAGCCGTCCACCCTCCGCCGAGCCGTCGCCGACGCCCTCGCCTTCGCCCGCCGCAGATTCACCGGCGACTACACCGTCGACCAGTTCGGCTTCGACCAGGACCTCACCGAGACCCTGCTGCTCCCACCCCTGCGCGCGCTCTACCGCAACTGGTTCCGCGTCGAAGTCAGCGGCGTGGCAAACCTGCCGGTCGACGGCGGGGCCCTGATCGTCAGCAACCACTCCGGCACCCTGCCGATCGACGCGCTGATGACCGCCGTCGCCGTCCACGACAACCACCCCGACCAGCGCTACCTGCGGATGCTGGGCGCCGACCTGGTGTTCCAGGTCCCGCTGCTCGGCGCGCTCGCGCGCAAGTCCGGGCAGACGCTGGCCTGCAATCCGGACGCGGAGCGGCTGCTGCGCTCGGGGGAGTTGGTGGGGGTGTGGCCGGAAGGTTTCAAGGGGGTTGGGAAGCCGTTCGCCGACCGGTACAAGTTGCAGCGGTTTGGTCGGGGTGGGTTTGTGTCCGCCGCTTTGCGTACTGGGGTGCCGATTATTCCGTGCTCGATTGTGGGGGCGGAAGAGATTTATCCCAAGATCGGGGATTTGAAGGCGGTGGCGCGGTTGTTGGGGCTGCCGTACTTTCCGATTACGCCGACGTTTCCGTTGTTGGGGCCGTTGGGGGTGGTTCCGCTTCCGTCGAAGTGGCATATTCGGTTTGGGGAGCCGATTGGCACGGAGGGGTTTGGGCCTGCGGCTGAGGAAGATCCGATGCTGGTGTTCAACCTGACTGACCAGGTGCGGGAGACGATTCAGCAGACGCTGTATCGGATGTTGAATCAGCGGGGGAATCCGTTTTTGGGGTGATCTCTCGGCTTCCGTGGTTCTCGCTTCGGGGGTCTGCTCGATGGGGTGGAGTGGTTTCTTTGGGGCCCCTACGAAGGAAGATCCCGTCGTGGGAAAGACGGGTGGGGAGCCTTCGGCCCCACGACCACGGCGAGTTTAGGGATCTTCCTTCACCCCCAAAGAAACCACTCCACCCCATCGAGCACTGGGCGGGCGTCGGTTTCGTTTCGGTGGGGGTCCTGTTCGCTCCACCCCTATCTGGTCCACCCCATCTGTTCCACCCCGTCTGGTGCGTGGGGTGGTGGTGGGTCAGGGGTTGGTGGCTCGGTGTAGGGCTACTACGCCGAAGGTGAGGTTCAGCCACTCTACGTCGCGCCAGCCTGCTTGGGCTATTAGTTCTGCGACGGTGCGTTGGTTGTGCCAGTCGCGCATGGACTCGGCTAGGTAGCTGTAGGCCTCGCTGTTGGAGGAGAAGGGGCGAGTTGCCAGGGGGAGGCCGCGCAGGATTGTGTTGTGGTAGAGCCAGCGCAGCGGCTTGAGGGGGGGTTGGGAGACCTCGCAGATGACCAAGCGGCCGCCTGGGCGGACTACGCGGCGCATCTCGGTTAGGGCGGCGACGGTGTCGTTCATGTTGCGTAGGCCGAAGGCGACGGTGACCGCGTCGAAGGCGCCGGTGGCGAAGGGGAGGTGGAAGGCGTCCGCCGCCACGCGGGGGACGCCGCGTCCGGCACCGCCCTTGAGCATTTCCAGGGAGAAGTCGGCTGCTACGCACCACGCGCCGGAGCGGGCGTGTTCCACAGTGGACACGGCGGTGCCCGCGGCTAGGTCTAGGACCTTTTCGCCGGGGGACGCGTCTAGGACCTGGCGGGTCATCTCGCGCCAGCGGCGGTCGAAGCCGAGGGTCATGACCGAGTTGGTGCGGTCGTAGCCCTTGGCGACCTCGTCGAACATCTCGGCGATGTCGTGGGGATCCTTGTCCAAGCCTGCACGCGCCATGGCCGAAGCGTAAGACCTGCGCCGAGAGGGGCTCAGGACAGGCTCACGACACACTCAACGCGGTCAGCATCCCGCGCACCGACGTCGGCCAGTCGAACTCCTCCGCACGCGCCCGCGCCGCCGCCCTGCGGTCGGGTTCGGGCAGGGAGAGCAGGCCCTCGACCGCCCCGGCGAACGCGGGCGCGTCGTCGGGGACGGCCAGGCCGCAGTCGGGGCGGACGATCTCGCGCAGCGCCGACGACGCGGACACGACCACCGGGGTGCCCGACGCCAAGGCCTCCAGCGCGGCCAAGCCGAACGTCTCATGCGGGCCGGGGGCGAGCGACACGTCCGCGGTGGCTAGCAGCCGGGCCACGTCGGAGCGGTCGGCGACATAGCCGAGGAACGTCACCGGCAGGCCAGCGGCGCGGCGGCGCAGCGCGGACATCCTCGGGCCGTCCCCGGCGACGACCAGCCGCGCCCGGTTGCCCGCCGCGCGCAACTCGGCGAGAGCGTCCACGCTGCGTTCGACGTGCTTCTCCGGGGACAACCGGCCGCAGTGGACCAGCAGCATGTCCGCGCCCTCGGCCAGCTCGGCGCGCAGCGAGCCGTCATGCCGGGCCGGGGTGAACGTGGTCAGGTCGACGCCCAGCGGCACGCGGCGGACGTTGGTCGCGCCGATCCGGTCGAACTCCGCGCCCGCGAACCCGGTGGTGCACACGACCGTGTCGTAGTTCGCGGCCATCCGCCGGTTCGCCGCGTCGGCCGCGCGCCTGGCCAGCGCCGAGGGCAGCAGGAACTGCTCCAGCAGCCGGTCGAGGCGCTCATGCGAGATGACGACACTGGGCACGTTGTGGGCGCGCGCCCACCGGCCCATGCCGCGCAGAGTGAGCCGGTCGGAAACCTCCAGGCGGTCCGGCGCCAGCTTCGGCAGCAGCGCGGCCACCCGCAGCGGGTCGACCGCCCGGTAGCCGCCGGTGCCCGGGATACGCGGCGCGGGCAGCGTGATCCGCCGCACGCCGCTGGGCAGAAGCTCGTCGTCGGACCCGCGCCCCGGCACGACCAAGGTCACCTCGTGGCCGCACGCGACATAGCCCGCGCCCAAGTGGTGCAGCGCGGTGCGCAGTCCCCCCGACCGCGGGCCGTAGAAGTTGGCGAGCTGCACGATGCGCATGGCTCAGGCCGCCTTCGACCTTCTTCCCACGGTGACCTCGTGGTAATGGCCGAGCAGCTCCTCGCACACCGCGCCCCAGGTGCGGCTGAGCACGTCCGCCCGCCCGGCCGCGCCCATCCGGCGGCGCAGCAGCGCGTCGGTGAGCCGGTCGACGGTCGGGCGAAGCTGCGCGGCGAACTGGTCCGGGTCGAGCAGGAACCCGGTGCGGCCGTGGTCGACCAGATCGCGCGGGCCGCCGGCGTCCGGCGCGATCACCGGCACCCCGGACGCCATGGCCTCCTGCACGGCCTGGCAGAACGTCTCATGCGGGCCGGTGTGCACGAACACGTCGAGGCTCGCGTAGGCCGCGGCCAGGTCGGCGCCGCCGCGGAAGCCGAGGAACGCCGCGCCGGGCAGCCGCGCGCGCAGCGCGTCAGTGTCCGGGCCGTCGCCGACGACGACCACCCGCACCCCGGGCAGGCCGTTGAGCGCGGCCAGGTGCCCGACGCGTTTCTCCGGGGCCAGGCGGCCGACATAGCCGACGAGCAGTTCGCCGTTGGGCGCGAGCCGGGCCCGCAGGTCCCGGTCGACGTGCTCGGGGGCGAACCGGCGGGTGTCCACCCCCCGGCCCCAGCGGTGCACCCGGGGGATGCCGCGCTCGGTCAGGTCGCGCACCGCCGCCGTCGACGGGGCCAGGGTCCGGTCGGCGTTCGCGTGCAGCCTGCGGATCCACCGCCACGCCGCGCGGGCGCCCCGGCTGAGCCCATAGCTCGCGGCGAACCCGGCCACGTCGGTCTGGTACACCGCGACCGTCGGCACGCCCAGGCGTCTGGCCGCCCACAGCCCGCCAGCGCCGAGCACGAACGGCGAGGCCAGGTGCACCACGTCCGGGTCGAAATCGGCGAGGTCGGTGAGGATCTTCGGCGTCGGCACGCCGATGGGCAGGGATGTGATCACGGGCACGTCGACCGCCCGCACGCGGCGGACTTCCGCGTCGAGGTAGCGGTCGGGCCCGGCACCGGGGGCGATGACCATCGCCTGGTGCCCGCGCTGGTTAAGGTGTTCGAGGACCCGCAGGACGGAGTTGGTGACGCCGTTCACCTGCGGCAGGAAGCTCTCGGTGACGATCGCGACGCGCACACCAGGACCGTCGCACCCCAGTCCTGCCCTCCGGTGGACCGCTGTGTGACAAGGCGGCGAACGACACCGGAACTCCCGGGTGGGTACCGCCGAAGTGACCAACCAGTGACCAACCTTGGCCGTACGTGTCTCCGAAAGTCACCTTGGTGTCGCGCAACGGCCACGCGGTGTGGTCACTCTAGGTTGGTATGACGCTCTTGTCCTCCCGTTCCCGAAAGCCGGTGGAGCCTGGACTGCTGTCCCGGGCCCTGGAGGTCGCGGGCCGCCTGGCCAATGACGCGACCGATGTGATCACCGCGACCGCGGGGCGCGGGGCGAGGCCGGGGGTCACCGACTCCCCCTTCGACTGGGTCACCGACACCGACCGCACCCTGGAGCGCCACACGCGCCGCGTGCTGACCGCCGAGTTCCCCGGCATCCCGGTCGTCGGCGAGGAGTTCGGCGCCGACGTCGGCTCGGACGACTCCGAGTACCGCTGGGTGGTGGACCCGGTGGACGGCTCCGCCAACTACGTCGCGGGCGTCCCCTGGTGCGCCTACAGCCTCGCGCTGGTCGACGCGGAAGGCCCGGTCGTCGGCGTGGTCGCCGACCCGTACCGCTCCCAGATCTACGCCGCCGCCCGCGACCGCGGCGCGCGGGCCAACGGCGTGCGGATGTCACTCACCGACCGCACGACGACAGCGGGCGCGATCGTGTGCACCGAACTCGCGCGCAATGGCCCGTGGCCGGGAATGGGCGGCTTCATCGAGCGGGCCGCCGCCGCGCAGGCGGGCGTGCGGGTGCTGGGGTCGGCCGCGCTGTCGGTCGCTCAGGTCGCCCTCGGGCACGCGGCGGCGGCGGTGCTGCACAGCTACCACGAGTGGGATGTCGCTGGGGCCGTCGCGCTGGCCCTGGAGTCGGGGGCTGCGGTGCTGGACAGACGGGGCGAGGACGCGCCGCTGCCGGTGGACGGGCTGCTGGTCGCGGCGCCGGGGGTGGCTGAGCAGGTACTCGGATGGTGGCAAGAAACCGCGACCTAAGCTCATGCTGGCGTCGGATTCGGGATGCTGTTCTTTTGCCCGGATCTCGACGGAGGCGTCATGGGACCACTCGCTCGGCTGACGGCACGGTGATCGCGTACGAGTGCTTGGGCTCGGGGCCCGCGTTGGTGCTGGTTGGCGGTGCGTTCAGTGATCGTGAGTCGGCTCGTTTGTTGGCTGGGCTGCTTGCTTCGCGCTTTTCGGTGCATATTTATGACCGGCGGGGGCGGGGTGGGAGTGGGGACACCGCTCCGTACGCGCTGGATATGTCGGCTGAGGTGATCGGCACGATTCGGGATGGGCTGGGGTGGGAGCATCTGGTGGGGTTGGCGCATACGCTGCCTTATGAGGCGGCGATTGTGGGGAGTGGGGCTGTGCCGGATTTGAGTGGGGTTTTGGTGCCGGTGCTGGTGGTTGATGGGGCGGCTAGTCCTGCTTCGATGCGGGCTGCGGCGCTGGCTGTTGTGGGTGCGTTGCCTGATGCTGAGTTGGTGGGGTTGGTGGGGCAGACGCATAACGTGGATGTTGGTGTGCTTGCGCCTGTGTTGGCTGGGTTCTTTGGCTGATTGGTTGCTCGTGGTGTCTGCTCGATGGGGTGGAGTGGTTTCTTCGGGGCCCCTACGAAGGAAGATCGCCGTGTGAAAGACGGGTGGGAAGCCTGCGGCCTCACACGCGCAGCCAGCTTAGCGATCTTCCTTCTCCCCCGAAGAAACCACTCCACCCCATCGAGCACCTAGCAGCGTTAGGTGCGGTTGGCAGTCGGGCGGGTTCGCTGTCGCCGCTCCCATCGAGTGCCTGGCAGCTTTTCTCTTTCTCTTTGCTGTTAGGGGGTGTGGGCCAGGTGGGTGGCGGTGGCTCGGGCTTCGGCCGCTGTATCGGCTCGGAGGACTGCTGCTGCTATTTCTCGGCAGGTGTCGATGGTGTGGGTGGCCAGGGCCGTGCGGACGTCGGGGACGCTCACGGGGGCCATGGATAGGGAGTCGATGCCCAGGCCCGCTAGGACCAGGGCCAACAGGGGGTCGCTGGCTGCTTCTCCGCAGACGCCTATTGGTTTGGCGGTTGCTTGGCCTGCTCGGGCGGTGAAGGCGATCAGGTCCAGGAGGGCCGGTTGCCAGGGGTCCAGCAGGGGGGCCAGGGCGCCTAGTTGGCGGTCTGCGGCGAAAGTGTATTGGGCCAGGTCGTTTGTGCCCAGGCTGACGAAGTCCACTTCGGACAGGATGGCTGCCGCGCGGAGGGCTGCGGCGGGGATTTCGATCATCACGCCTACCTTGGTGATGCCGTGATCCCTTGCGGTGGCGGCGAAGTCGGCCGCTTCGGTGGCGGTGGCGACCATGGGGGCCATCACCCAGGGGGTGGCGCCTGCGTCTGCCGCAGCTAGGGCCAGGGCCTCCAGTTGGTCGCGGAGGAGGTCTGGGCGGCGCCATGAGGTGCGTAGGCCGCGGATGCCCAGGGCCGGGTTGTCCTCCGGGTCGGGGCAGGCGTAGGGGACGGGTTTGTCCGCGCCCGCGTCAAGGGTGCGGACGACTACTTTCCTGCCGTGCAAGGGTTCCAGGACACGGCGGTAGACGCGGCGTTGTTCTTCGATGGTGGGGGCTTCGGCGCGGTCGAGGAACAGGAACTCGGTGCGGAACAGGCCCACGCCTTCCAGGTCCAAAGACGCGGCGGTCTCCGCGTCGGCTGGGCCGCCTACATTTGCCAGGAGGGCTATGGGGTGGCCGTCGGCAGTGCGGCCGGGGCCGCGTTGGGTGGCGCGGGCGGCTCGGGCGGCGCGGCGGGCCGCCACGTCGTCCACCTCTGCTTGGGTTGGGTCGGTGACCACCGTGCCGTTGCTGCCGTCGACGACCAGGGGCTGACCGTCCACAAAGGAGCATGCTACGGGGCAGGCCACCACGGCGGGGATGCCCAGGGACTTGGCCAGGATCGCGGTGTGGCTGGTGGGGCCGCCGCGTTCGGTGACGACGGCCAGGACCACGGTCGGGTCCAGCAGCGCCGTGTCGGCGGGGGCCAGGTCCTCGGCGACCAGCACGTATGGGTGACCGGGGGCGGGTAGACCGGGCATGGGGAGGCCGAGCAGGTAGGCCACCGCGCGGTCGCGGATGTCGTCCAGGTCGGCGACGCGTTCGGCCATGTAGGGCCCGGCGTTGGCGAGTAGCTCGCGGTACCCGGCGATGGCGCGGTCCACGGCCCAAGCCGCGGGCACGCCCGCGTCGACCAAGTCTCTGACGTTCCCGGCGAGGGCTGGGTCGCGGGCCATCATGGCGGCGGCGGTCAGCACGTCCGCGGCTTCCGGGCCCACCAGTTTCGCGCGCCGCTCCAGTTCGGCGGCGGTTTCCTCCAGGGCGGTGCGGGCGCGGTCGCGGTCGTCCGCGCCGACCGGGGGGACCGTGGCGGGGAGGCGGGGCGGCTGCCCCAGGCGGGCGGCCGGGCCGGTCGCCACGCCGGGGCTGACGCCGATGCCGCGGTGGGTGGCGGTGTGCGCGTTCCTGCTCATGCCGCCACCCCGCAAACGTCGCGCCTTCCCGCGCGCTGGGTCCGTGCTGCCAGCTCGCTCATGCGTCGTGGTCCACTTCCAGCAGGGCCGCGAGTTCGGCCAGGGCGGCTTCGGCGCCCTCGCCCTCGGCGGCCAGCACGACCTCGTCGCCGCCGCGGGCGTCGAGGCCGAGCACGGACAGGATGCTGCGGGCGTCCACCGGGTCGCGGCCGTCCTTGGCGATGGTCACCGGGACCGGCTGCTCGGCCGCGGCCCGCACGAACAGTCCCGCGGGCCGCGCGTGCAGGCCCACCGCGGACGCGATCTTCACTCGGCGCTCGGACATGGCTGGTGGCCTTTCTGGTGGGCTAGGCGGCGGCCGGGGTGGCCGTCGTGGGGACGGGGGCGGTCGGGTTCTCGGTGCGGCCGATGGACTTGGCGGCCAGCACGCTGACCGCGGCGATGACCGTGCCGACGGCGATGGCCAGCAACACCAGCAGCGGCTTGCCGATCAGGCCGACGACCCAGATTCCGCCGTGCGGGGCAAGGGAAGTCGCGCCGACGGCCATGGTCAGGCCGCCGGTGGCGGCGCTGCCGAGCATGATCGACGGGATGACCCGCAGCGGATCGGCCGCGGCGAACGGGATGGCGCCCTCGGTGATGAACGACGCGCCGAGCAGCCAACCGGCCTCGCCTGCCTTGCGCTCGGCGTCGGTGAACAGCTTGCGCCGCACCGTGGTCGCGAGCGCCAGGCCCAGCGGCGGGACCATGCCCGCCGCCATCACCGCCGCCATCGCCGCGGACGGCGTGCCGGAAGCCAGGGTGCCGACGGCGAAGGTGTAGGCGACCTTGTTGACCGGGCCGCCCATGTCGAAGGCCATCATCGCGCCCAGCAGCAGCCCGAGGCCGACCGCGCCCGCGCCGGTCATGCTGGTGAGCCAGTTCGTCAGGCCGGTCTGCGCGGCGGCGACCGGGGAGCCGATGACCAGCAGCATGATCACGCCGACCACCGCGGTGGACACCAGCGGGATGATCACCACGGGCATCACGGCCTGCAGCGCGCGCGGCAGGGTGACCCGGGTCAGGGCGTAGGCGACGGCACCGGCGAGCAGGCCCGCGAGCAGGCCGCCGAGGAAGCCCGCGCCGGTCGCGGTGGCGAGCAGGCCGCCGACGACACCGGGCACCAGGCCGGGCCGGTCGGCGATCGCGAAGGCGATGAACCCGGCCAGGATCGGGACCAGCATGGAGAACGCGACCGCGCCGATCTTGAACAGCACCCCCGGCACACCCGCGGTGGCCAGCAGCTGCGACAGGTCGGTCACGCCTGCGTAGGTGACGCCGCCGAACGTGCCGCCGTTGACCTTCGAGGCGACTTCGGCTCCGCCGAACAGGAATGCCAGCGCGATCAGCAGCCCGCCCGCGGCGACGAACGGGATCATGTAGCTCACGCCGGTCATCAGCCACTGCCGCAGCCGCGTGCCGACCCCGGCCGACTCATCCACTTTGGACACCAGCACCGGAGCGGGCGCGGAGTCCGTGTCGGCCCGGTCCACGGCCTGCGCGATCAGGTCGGCCGGATTGTTGATGGCCTGCTTGACCCCGGCCTGCACCAACGGCTTGCCCGCGAACCGGTCGCGGTCGCGGACCTCGACGTCGGCGGCGAAGATCACCGCGCGGGCGTCGGCGATGTCCTGCGGGGACAACGGGTCCATGCCAGCGGACCCCTGGGTTTCCACCAGTAACTCATGTCCGGCGGCTTTGGCGGCCTGCTCAAGGGACTCGGCGGCCATGTAGGTGTGCGCGATGCCGGTCGGGCACGAGGTGACGGCTACGAGCTTCATCGGTCGATCACTTCCTCGGTGACAAGCTTGACGACCGCGGCGGCGTCGGCCGCGGTGGCGAGAGCGTCCTTGAAGGACTGGTGGACGAGCCTGCGGGCGAGCGCGGCGAGGATCTTCATGTGCTCACCGCCCGCCCCGTCCGGCGCGGCGATCAGGAAGATCAGCCGCGCGGGCCCGTCCGGCGCGCCCCAGTCCACGCCATTGGCGCTGCGGGCGAAGGCGAGCGACGGCTCGGCGACGGCGGCGGAGCGGGCGTGCGGGATGCCGATGCCGCCTTCGAGCCCGGTGGGCATCTGCGCCTCGCGGGCGGTGACGTCGGCGAGGAACGCCTCGACGTCGGTGACCCGACCGGCGGCGGCGAGCCGTTCGGCGAGCGCGCGGGTGACCTCGGCGCGGTCGTTCGCGGCCAGGTCGAGCAGAACGAGGTCTTCGGTGATGAGCGGCATTGGCATCTCCGGTTTCCGGTCAGGGGTCGGTTAGGTGTCGCTGAGGGCGGTGGCGGGGTCGAAGGCGGGCGAGCAGCGCACGGCGGCGCGGTCGAGTTCGGCTGGGGTGGGCATCCGGCTGCCGGGCAGGCTCGCGGCGGCGGCGCCCCAGGCGACGGCGGCGGCCAGCGCGTCGGGGCCCGCGCCGCCCGCGGCGAGGAAGCCCGCGAGCAGGGCGTCGCCCGCGCCGACGGTGCTGCGGGTCTCGGCGACGGCGCCGTGGGCGTGCCAGGCGCACTCGGCGGTGACCAGCAGCGCGCCCTCGGCTCCGACGCTGGCGACCACGGCGGGAACGCCGCCGTCGAGGACCTGGCGGGCGGCGGCGAGGACGTCGCCGAGGGTGCGCACCGCGCGGCCGGTCAGGTCGGCTAGTTCCTCGCGGTTGGGTTTGAGCAGGTCAGGGCGGGCGGGGAGGGCGGCGCGCAGGGCGTCGCCGCTGCTGTCGACGGCGACCCGGACGCCCTTCGCGCGCAGGCGGGCGGTCAGTTCGGCGTAGAAGTCGACCGGGACCCCGGGCGGGAGGCTGCCGCAGAGCACCACCCAGTCGGCGCCTTCCGCGGCGTCGAGGGTCGCCGCGGCGAGGCGGGCGGACTCGGCGGGAGTGAGCCGGGGGCCGGGCTCGTTGAGCTTGGTCGTGGTGCCGTCCGCCTCGGCGATGGTGATGTTGGACCGCACCGCCCCCGCGATCGGCACCTCGACCACGGTGATGCCCGCGGTGGCCAGCAGCGCGGTGAGCTGCACGCCTTCCGCGCCGCCGGTCGGCAGGACGGCGGTGGCCCGGTGCCCGTTGGCGGCGAGCGCGCGGGCCACGTTGACCCCCTTGCCGCCCGCGTCGAGCAGCGCGGACCGGGCCCGCAGGACCGCGCCCCGGCGCAGGCCGTCGATCTCGACGGTCCGGTCGACGCTCGGGTTGGCGGTGACGGTGACGATCATGCCCGCACCACCGTCGGCCCGGCCGCGATGAACTCGGCGGCTTCCTCCGCGTCCAGACCGTCGTCGGTGACGATGGTGTCGATCTGGTCCAGCGTGGCGAAGCGGGCGAAGCACTCGGTCCCGACCTTGGACGAGTCGACCAGCGCCACCACCCGGCGGCCCGCGGCGACCATGGCCCGCTTGACGGCGGCCTCGGCCTGGTCCGGGGTGCTCAACCCGCGCCCGCTCAGCCCGTTGGCGCCGAGGAAGGCGACGTCGACGTAGAGGTCGCGCAGGATGTCGAGGGCCCAGACGTCGACCCCGGCGAGGGTCTTGCCGCGCACCCGGCCACCCAGCACGAGGACGTTGACCCCTCGGGTCGCGAGCGTGATGGCGATGGGGAGAGCGTTGGTGACCACCGTGAGGTCGCGGTCGGCGGGAAGCAGATCGGCCAGCCGCGCGGTGGTGCTGCCCGCGTCCAGCAGAATCACGCCCTCCGCGGGCAACTCCGCCAACGCGGCCTTCGCGATCCGCTGCTTCTCCGCCGTCGCCTCGGCGTCCCGGGCGGCCAACTCCGGCTCGAACCGCAACCGCTCAATGGGAATCGCACCCCCGTGCACCCGCCGCAACACCCCCCGCTTCTCCAGGGCGTCCAGATCCCGGCGCACGGTTTCGGTGGTGACCCCCAGGTCTTCGGCCAGCACGGCAACCTCCACCCGCCCCGCCTCCCGGGCCCGCTCCGCGATGAGCTGCTGACGTTCCGGCGCGTACATGGCGTGAGATTCCCTTCGTTTCACTGTGGTTTCACCTTTGTACGTCTTTGTTTCGGTGGAGTCAAGGGTTACCAATGGGTAAACTCAGCGGGGGAGCCACGCTGATGAGTGACGCCCCGGCCGCCGGTCCGACCCAATGTGTGTCTCGTTCACCTTCGCGCGTGAACTACCTTCGGTAGTCAGGTGACGCGGGGTTCCAATGGGTGTACGGGTCGCACCACAATGTGACGGCCGCGGTCATGCGGACGATCGCCGAGCAACTCGGCGACGCCCGCCTGCTGGTCGGCGGCTTCAGCATGGGCGGCCTGGTCGCCCGCTCGCCGGGCCCGGCCCAGCACCAGGGCCGCGTTCAGCCCGGCGGGTGCGCCGCCCACGATCACCACGTCGAACACTTCGGAATCCGTCGCCGGGGCGTTGCGGGGCTCGCCCGCGTCCACCACGGCCACCGTCCGTCCACCAGCCCGGTCGTGACCAGCAGCCGCCGGGCGCGCAGCTCCCGGTCGCCGACGCGCACGAGGAAGCCCGGCACGCTGGAGACGTTCGGCATCGCGGGCGACCGGCTCAAGGTCACCGGCAAGGTGACGGTCGGCCACCGCGCGGTCGGCTTCGTGCCCACCGTGAGCGCGGTGGCG
Organism: Actinokineospora sp. NPDC051303; assembly: GCF_055586285.1. Classification (NCBI taxonomy): domain Bacteria; kingdom Bacillati; phylum Actinomycetota; class Actinomycetes; order Pseudonocardiales; family Pseudonocardiaceae; genus Actinokineospora; species Actinokineospora sp. NPDC051303. Next base: position 44,496 of record NZ_JBVJIN010000011.1, on the reverse strand, counting down.
GTCCGCGACCTCCACGACCCCTACACGGTCGTGGACGAACTGTTCCCGGAGGAGAGCGAGCTGGACGACTTCTTCGTCGCGGAGAAGAACGAGCCGCACACCAAGATCACTGCCGCCATCGCCGAGTGGATCCTGGACCGGCTGCCCGACTAGGCCGGGCACGCGTGACACGGGGCAGGCCCATCACCGGGAGTGCTGGGCCTGCCCCGTGTGCCGGTCGCGTCAGGCCAGCCGCAGCCGCCGCTTCTTGCGCTTGCCCGCGATGCCGGTCGGTCGCTGGTCGGACACGGGGATGTGCCTGGCGTGGAACTCCCGGTGGATGTCCGCGTCCACGACCAGGAGACCGCAGTCCGGGCACGCGCCCACCGACGCCTGCGGCGCGGTGTGGCCGCCCCCGGGTGGTTCGAGGGGGTCGACCAAGTCTTTGACGGCGACCCAGCGGGGCAGCCACTCGCCGCGGACGGTGTCCTCGGGCAGTCGGCAGCCCTGGACGAGCAGGGCCTCGGCGACCGTCCAGGACGGCAGCGCCTTGCCCTCGAAAGCTCGGTGCAGGGTCGAGAACGACGTGCTGTGGTCCATCCTGCGGACCAGTTGACGCAGCGGCAGGTCGCCCGCGTCGCGGCGGGCGCGACGCAGCTGGTAGGCGAAGTCGGCGATGGCGGCGGCCAAGTCCTGGTTGGGGTGTGACATCGGCAGTCCTCCCTGTCCGCCCCGTGGGGTCCCGCAAAGGGACCCCACGAGGCTTGACTTGCCCTACAGGTGAGCCCGCACGAACGGCGGAGTGCTGCCAATGGCCTCGACGATGACAAGGAATGCCTTGAGCTTGTTACCCAACGTCGCACCCACTCTCACTCGTACCCATTTGCGCTGGGTGTGTGGACTTTCGAGGGTTTCCACCGGACGCGCCCACTGGCATGGAACGCGACCACTGCCCAGAATGCCAGAGCGTGCGCCCTCCGCGCTACCACGTCGTGCGCCTCGCATCGCCGAAAACGTCCACTATGGACAAGAACTCGGCGGGGAATTTCCTTTTTTGGTCACCGAAGAAGGATGGTGACGGCGGAAATTGGAATGGGTAACGGCCGGTCGGGGAGAATGTGAACCGCTACCGCGCCGCGCTGGTGGCGGAATAGCGAAAGGCTCCCCGCTGCCAGACGAGGAGCCTTCCTGATCCCGATACCACACACCCAGCGCAAAATGAGCGGAGTTTCGGGAAACTAGGGGGAATGAGGAGAATCCGCTGAACCGCGGGAGGCGCGCCACGGCCTGCCTCGGAGCCGGTCGGAAGGCAGGCTCCGGGCGCGGTGGCTAGTCATGAGCACATCGTCGACGGGCGCGGGCCGCGGGCGCGGCTGGCCGCCTGGCGGGGCGGCGGCGCGCGGCGACGAGTCCGGCGCCTGGCGCCCGACCGGCGCCGACGAGAGTTGTCCGAGCGGCCCGACCACGGCCCCGGCGGGCCGAACTACCGGCGACCGAAACGGCGGAACAGGCGCTGAGCTGCGACGACGTCACGCCGAGTTGGGAGTGGCCCACGCCGGGCAACCGGATGACCCGCGCCCCGGCCGCCGCGAAGGGGTGCGCCCGCCATCGCTGGGATCGGGAGGTTCTCGGCGCCAGCGGGGACGACCGCACCAGATGTGCGCCCGCCCCCAGCGGGCTTCGCGGGTGGGTCCCCAGGGCGGTGCGCACGACGCACCAGACCAGCGCAATCATGCTTCCCCCCTTTGCCGCCGCATCCCACCACAGGCATATCTCAGGCTACCCTGGCTCCCCCGGCACGTCGTCAGAGAGGACTCTGGCCGCGAGACCGGTGGCACCGCCACGTAAGCCATGGAAGCCGTGTCGTGTCCCCCACGCAAGCCGCGGCGGGAAATTGGGACGAGACGGAACGGCGTGAAACGGGATGAAACAGCGTGAAACGCATCCACCCTTGTCCTCGCCGCGCTGTCGTGTTGGCATTTCCCCCTCGGCGGAGTACTCCCTCGCGCCGGTGTCGTCAGCACCGCCCTCGTCCCGCTCGGCTCCACCCGCTGAGCATACGACCCGGCGGGGGCGAGAGAGTGACACCTCAGCCACCGGATAGCACCTGATGGCAAGTGAAAGAATCATTCTCAGTCTACATACTGTCGGTATGTCTTGTGTTTATGGGGCGCTCTATCCGGTCTTTCGTTTCCTTTTTTTGTGAACTCGGTTCCTCATTTTCGGGGTTTGTCAACCCGTTGAGGCGGGCCGGGAGCGTGAAGGATTCTCGGCGGACAGTCGAACGGGGGAGACTGTGCCCTCTCCTGACGTGGCGAACCCGCCAAGCTGACCCGTCGTCCTGAGTCTGCTTGGCGGGTTCGGTTCCGGTCAGCGGGTGATGGAGGTCCAGCCTTGCGCGATGACCTGGCCGGTGTGGCTGCTGTGCACCTCACCCCACGCCTGGAACGTGTAGCGGCCGCTGACTCCACCTGCCTTCGGCGTCCAGCACCGAGTCTGCCCGGGTCTGATGTTGCCGTTGCCGCCGGAGCTGTCACAGGTGAGCTGGGCCTCCAGGAAGCCGTCGCGGTAGCGGTCGAGGTGGCCCTGGCCCCATTGGCTGGCCGTGAGAGGGGCGTTGAGCAGGAGGAAACCCCAGTAGTTGTAGCTGCCGTCGCGGCAGAGTTGGACTCGCCCGATGGTGGTGCCGTTCGCCAGGGTCTTCACCGCGCCGGAAGCCACGATGGTGCCGTAGGTGCTGCCGAACTGGCAGTTCGGCGCGGCCGTCGGCGTCGCTGATGCCGCGGGAGCCAGGCTGGCCACCGCCAGGACAACGCTTGCCAGTGTTCCCAGGATCTTCTTCATCATCTTGTGCGTCCTCCCTTTCGCCGTGCGACTTTCTGTCGCGGCACCCAGCGTGCTCCGCCCGGCGAAGGAAGTTCAGGCATCGAGCTAAGTGAACCCGTTCGGGTGGCTGTCCGGAGCGGGCCCGGAGTCAGGCGTCGAAGTCGACGGTGACCGTGTCCGTGGCCGGGAGGCCCTGGCAGGTGAGGACGAACCCGGCGGCGACCTCGTCCGGTTCCAGGGCGTAGTTGCGGCGCATGGCGACGCGGCCCTCGGTCACCTTGGCGCGGCAGGTGCCGCAGACGCCGCCCTTGCAGGCGAACGGGAGGTCGGCGCGGACGCGCTGGGCGGCGTCGAGGATGGGTTGGTCGACGGGGAGGGCCAGGGTGGTCGCACGGCCGTCGAGGTGGATGGTGACGGCGGCGGTGGGGCCGTCGACCAGGGTGTTGTCCGGGCGTTTGGGCTCGGGTGGGGGCTCGGCCACGTAGAACAGCTCGCGGTGCACGTTCTCCGGGGGCACGCCGCGTTCGACCAGCAGGGCGTTGGCGTCCTGGATCAGGCCGAACGGGCCGCACAGCCACCACTGGTCGATCTCGGCCGCGGGCACCACGCGGTCGAACAGGGCGGCGAGGCGGGCGGCGTCGAGGCGGCCGGAGAACAGGTCGACCTCGCTTGGCTCGCGGGACAGGACGTGGACCAGGTGCAGGCGGGCCGGGTGGCGGTCCTTGAGGTCGGCCAGGTCCTCGGCGAACATCACGGTGTCCGAGCGGCGGTTGCCGTAGAGCAGGGTGACGCGGGTGTCCGGCTCGGCCAGCACCGTGGCGGCGATGGAGAGCACGGGCGTGATCCCGGACCCGGCGGCGATGAAGCAGTGGTGCCGCCCTGGTGCCCGCTCGGGGGTGAAGTTCCCCTGCGGGGTAAGGACTTCCAGTGTGTCGCCGGGTTTGAGCGTGTCGACGATCCAGGTGGAGAACAGGCCGCCCTCGACGCGGCGGACGCCGATGCGCGGGGCGGCGCCGACCGGCGCGCAGATCGAGTACGAGCGGCGTTCCTCGTGGCCGTCGACGTCCTGGCGCAGCGTCAGGTACTGTCCGGCGCGGAACTCGTACTCCCCGGCCAGTTCCTCCGGAACGGCGAAGGTGACCGCGACCGCGTCTTCGCAGAGCCGGTCGACGCGGGCGACCGGGAGCGGGTGGAACACCGGGCGCGGCACGTCAGTGCTCCTTGAACTGCTCGAACGGCTCGCGGCAATCCGCGCAGCGGCGCAGCGCTTTGCACGCGGTGGAGCCGAACCGGGACAGCTCGGTCGTGCGGGGCGAGCCGCAGCGCGGGCACGGCACGCGCCGCGCGGGCGGCTCCAGGTTCAACCGGATCGGCCCGACCCGCCGCGGTGGCGCGATTCCGTGGTCGGCGAGCTTGCGCAGGCCCTCGGCGCTGATCCAGTCCGTGGTCCACGCCGGGTGCAGCACGGTGCGCACCTCGACGTCCGCGTAGCCCGCGTCACTTAGGCGCGCCAGCAGGTCGGCGCGCATCTCGTCCAGCGCGGGGCAACCGGAATAGGTGGGCGTGATCGTCACAGTGACCTTGCCGCCGTCTTCGCGGACCTCGCGCAGGATGCCGAGATCGGCCAGCGTCAGCACCGGCAACTCGGGGTCGGGCACCTGCTCGGCGATCCGCCGCGCGCTCACCACAGCGCTCCCGGCATCGACCGGGCCACGTGCTGCATCTCGGCGAGCAGGTGTCCCATGGCGTCGGTGTGCACGCCGTCGCGGCCCGCTTTCCCGCCGATTTGCTTGACGTCAGGCCGTTCCAGGCCCGCCGCCTCGAACACCGTGTCGAGCACATCGTCCACTTCGGACCGAACGGTGGCCGGGTCGACCGCGGCGGCGAGCCGGGTCTCGACGGGGTGCGGGGTGAACAGTTCGGCCACGTACGGCCACACCCGCGCCAGCCCGGCGATCATGCGCTCGCGCGAGTACGCCGTGCCGCCCGCGAGTCGCAGCGTCCACTGCGCGGCGTGATCACGGTGGTAGGCCAGCTCTTTGCCGCCCTTCGCGGCGACCGCGGCCAGCACCGGGTCGACGGACTCGGTCAGCCGCCCGAACACCGCGAGCCGCCACGTCGAGAAGACCAGCAGCCGCGCGATCGTGGCGGCGAAGTCGCCGCCTTCGCCTGGGCCGCAGTCGATCTCGACCAGGCGCACGTTGCGGAACTCGTGTTCGTCACGCAGGTACGCCAGCGCGTCCTCGTCGCGGCCCGCGCCCTCGACCTCGCCCGCGCGGGTCAGCAGCAGGCGCGCCTGGCCGAGCAGGTCGAGCGCGATGTTGGCCAGGGCCACGTCTTCCTCAAGCTCGGGCGCGCGGGCGCACCACTCGGCGAGACGCTGGGCGTAGACGAGCGCGTCGTCGCCAAGCATGAGGCAGTAGGCGGCGAGGTCGTCACAGTCCACAGAGGACGGAACGGCACGGTCCACATCGGACAGTGCGGTGGTGAAGCCGGTGCCGAACGCCCAGTGCTTCTCCTCGCCGGTGTCCGCCAAGCCGTCGTAGGGGTTGCTCATAGGTGCGGCACGTCCTCGGGAATCTCGTAGAACGTGGGGTGCCGGTACACCTTGTCGCCGCTGGGGGCGAAAAACGGGTCCTTCTCGTCCGGGCTCGACGCGGTGATCGCCGACGCCCGGACCACCCAGATGCTCACACCCTCGTTGCGCCGGGTGTAGAGGTCGCGCGCGTTGCGCAGCGCCATCTCGTCGTCGGGCGCGTGCAGCGAGCCGACATGCACGTGGTTGAGACCGCGCTTGCCGCGCACGAAAACCTCGTACAGGGGCCAAGAAGACCTGCTCATGCCGCCCGCTCCCGCTTCGCCGCGTACGCGGCCGCCGCCTCCCGCACCCACGCGCCGTCCTCGTGCGCCTCGCGGCGGTGCGCGACGCGCTGCGCGTTGCACGGCCCGTCACCCTGCACGACCCGCCAGAACTCGGCCCAGTCGATCTCGCCGAAGTCGTAGTGGCCGCGCTCGGCGTTCCAGGCTAGTTCCGGGTCGGGCAGGGTGACGCCCAGCTTCTCGGCCTGCGGCACGGACATGTCCACGAACCGCTGCCGCAACTCGTCGTTGGTGTGCCGCTTGATCCGCCACGCCAGGGACCGCTCAGTGTTGGCCGACTCCGCGTCAGGCGGGCCGAACATCATCAGCGCGGGCCACCACCAGCGGTCAACCGCGTCTTGCACCATGTCCCGCTGCGCGGGCGTGCCGCGCATCATGGTCATCAGCAGCTCGTAGCCCTGCCGCTGGTGGAACGACTCCTCCTTGCAGATCCGGATCATCGCGCGCGCGTACGGGCCGTAGGAGGTGCGGCAGAGCGGGACCTGGTTGCAGATGGCCGCCCCGTCGACCAGCCAGCCGATGACGCCGACGTCGGCGAAGGTCAGCGTGGGGTAATTGAAGATCGAGGAGTACTTCTGGCGGCCCTCGATCAGCCGGGCGGTGAGGTCGTCGCGGTCCGCGCCCAGCGTCTCGGCGGCGGCGTAGAGGTAGAGGCCGTGGCCTGCCTCGTCCTGCACCTTGGCCAACAGGATCGCCTTGCGCCGCAGCGACGGGGCGCGGCTGATCCAGGCGCCCTCCGGCTGCATCCCGATGATCTCCGAGTGCGCGTGCTGCGCGATCTGGCGGACCAGCGTCTTGCGGTAGCCGTCGGGCATCCAGTCGCGCGGCTCGATCCGGTGGTCGGCGGCGACGACACGCTCGAACTCGCGCTCGGTGTCCACCCCTCGATGTTACACCTGAACGCCATTTTCGCCGGGAAGTGTCACACCTGGAGCCTGCGCGGCCGCCAGCGGCGCAGATGCAGCGGGCCGCGCCTGCGCAGCGCGTACACGAGCACGGCGACAACGGCCCAAACGGCGAGCAGAGCCGTGCTGACCGGCAGGATCGTGAGCGCGGCCCCCCGCCCGGCGACCCGCACCAGATCCGGGTTGCGCTGGTCGTACTCGACCCGCACGACCTGCCCCTCTTCCAGCGCTTCCGGGTACAGCACGCCGACCGACGGCACGTGCTCGGCGCCGTCTGGAGTCTGGAAGCGGACCAGCGTCCGGTTGAACGACACGCTCACCACGTCGGCGTCAGCGCGGCCGGTGTGCTCCTCGATGGCGGTGTCCTCGGTGAACGCGGCCACGACGAGCAGCACGCCCAGCGCCGTCAGCACGGCGGCCACCCCGATCGACACCAGGGCCGTGACACTGCGCGCCCGCTCCGAGCGGCCAAGCCTGTGCTCGTCCACACCGGGAGCCTATCCGCATCACCAGCGGTGATTGGGCGACTTCGGTCAGCGCACGGCGTCGGCGACCGCGCCGCGCAGCCGGGCGTGCAGATCGCGCAGACCAGCCCGGTCGGCCCGGACCTCCACCACCCGCAAACCGGGGGCCGGGGCGAGGGCGGCGCGCAGCTCGCCCGCGGAATCCGCGCGGGTATGCGGAACGCGGTAAGCGGCGCACAGCGCGCCGAGATCGACGCCGTGCGGGGTGCCGAACACCCGCTCGAACCCCGCCTTGTGCTCGGCCGCGCCCTGCTCCAACAGCGAGAAGATGCCGCCGCCGTCGTCGTTGAGCACGACCGCGGTGAGGTCCGGCCGCCGCTCGCCCGGGCCGATGAGCATGGCGTTCGCGTCGTGCAGGAACGTCAGGTCGCCGATCAGCGCGTACGTCGGAGCCACGCCGCCGACCGCGACCCCCGAGGCGGTCGACAGGTTGCCGTCGATGCCCGCGACCCCCCGGTTGGCGTGGATCGCGACGTCGGCGCGGTGCTGGGCGACCAGGTCGACGTCGCGCACCGGGTTGGACGAGCCGAGGAACAGCGTGGCGTGCGACGGCAGCGCCGCCAGCAGCTCACGGGCCACGTGCAGGCCGGTCGGCCACGGCTCGCGGGCGAGCAGCCCCTCCACCGCGCCCACCGCGGCGTCCTCCGCGTCGTGCCACCGCGTGAGCCAATCCGGGTCGTGGCCTTCGACGTGGGCGAGGTCGTCCTGGTCGAGCCAGCCGCGCACGTGCGTGGCGACGTACTGCGGGTCGGTCCACTGCGGGTGGTCGCCGATGCCGTAAACCGGCACCCGGTCCATCAGGCCGCGCACCCCCCGCGAGAGCGTCGGACGGCCCACGACGACCACGGCGTCCGGCCGGAGCCGGTCGGGCAGCGCCCCGCCGCCGAGCAGCAGCGGCCCGCACCGCAGCACCCGTGCCCCGCCCGCGATGGCCGACGCCGCGCCAACCGGCTCGGCGATCACCGGCCACCCGGCCTTCGCCGCCACCCCCGCTGCCGACGCCGCGCGGGCGGCGTCACCGCTGCCGACGACCATCAGCGTCCGCGCGGGCAGCGGAAAGTCGACCCGGTTGCCCGGCACTGACCGAGCGGCCGAGGACGTCGTCCAACGCAAACCGTTAGCCCTACCGTCGAGCGTGTCCGGCCACTGGTCGGCGAACGTCGGCACTAACGGCTCACGGAAAGGAATGTTGAGCTGCACCGGCCGCCCCGTCTCCGCGCGGGCGACGCCCCGGCAGACCAGGCCGCGCCACACCGGGTTCAGCCCCGTCCGCCGCTCGGCCACCGGGAAGTCCACCGCGACCGCGGCGCTGCCGAAGATGTTGCGCTGGTCGATCGTCTGGTTCGCCCCCGTCCCGTGCAGCTCCGGCGGCCGGTCTGCGGTGATCAGCAGCAGCCCGACCCCGGAGTGGTGCGCCTCCAGGACACTCGGGTGCAGGTTCGCCACGGCCGTGCCGGAGGTGCACACCACCGCGGCGGGCCGCCCCGAGGCCCGCCCCAGCCCCAACGCGAAAAACCCCGCCGACCGCTCATCGACCCGCACGTGCAACTCCACCCGCCCCGCCTCGGACGCCGCGTGCAGCGCGAACGCCAACGGCGCGTCCCGCGACCCCGGGCACAGGACCACATGCCGCACGTCGTTGCGGACCAATTCGTCGACCACCACCGTGGCCATCGCGGTGGACGGGTTCACAGCGCTCCCACTTCCCGGGCCCGCACTCGCGCGCCCCACCAGGACTGCCCACTCTCGCGGACCGGCAATGAGTGACCCCGCACACGGCGAGACCCACCCGCCCGGCCAGGCCCGAACCCCGGCGCACACCCGCCTAGCGGCGGACCATCATCCCGGAACCGGAGGCGATGAGGTCGCGGGTAGTCCACATAGGCCGAAGTTATCCACAGATTTCGCGCCCCCCTTCCCCGCACCCCCAGAGCCGATAGACTGGAGCGGGGCTGCCCCCCGGAGAGGGTGGGGGATGTTGTTGACGCGCGCGCGAGGAAGTCAGGCGGGTTGCTGACCTGGGGCTGGCTGCCGGGGCCGCGCGGGAGTAAGCCGGTCACGGTGTGAACGGCCGGGGCGACGAATCGTCGGGGCGGTGGCGGAACAGGACGCGGGCGCGCAACCCCCAGCGGGCGATCGACTGGCCCGCCGGGGTGAGGCCGACGCGGCGGGCGGTCCAGTCGGCGTCCAGGGCGTCGAGGACGCGCAGGCGGCGCAGGAACCAGCTACCCACCTCGGCGGCGTGCGTGGGGCCGTAGTCGGTGCCGTCGGTGCTGGACCAGCCCTCCTCGGCCAAGACGTAGGCGACCTTCTCGAAGATCCGGCTCGGCGCCATCCGGTCCTCCAGCAGCAGCGCCGCCAGCACGACCTCCTCGATGACGCCCAGCGCCGTGCGGTCCAGCGACACCAGCCGCTCCCCGACGGTCATCAGCAGCGAATCCGGGTCGTCCACCAGGGTCGCGCCCCGGCTGGTCAGCTGGAGCCGGGTGCCGTTGCGCACGGTGAGGCCGAAGTCGGTGGCCATCTCGCGCAGCAGCTTGACCGGCGGCCACTGCGACTCGCTGCGGCCCATGATGACCAGCTCACGGCACGTGGGCATCAGCTCGGCCAGCGCCGTGACCAGCGCCGTGGGCAGGTAGCCGCTGCCGGTCAGCCGCGCGCCCGCGCCCCGGCACTCCGACAGCAGGAAAGTCAACGCGGGCAGTTCGGCCCCGTCGCGTTCCGGCGCGCGCCGCACCTCGGGGCGCAGCCGCACCATCAGCTCACGCCGGGTCTGGCTGCCCTGGCCGCGGGTCCAGGCGTCGAGGCGTTCGTCAAGGAGCTTGACGAACCAGGTGTCGTCGCCCTCGGTCTCCGGGCTGGTCAGCAGCCGCATCACCAGGCCGACCCGCAGCTCCTCGCCGCTGCCGTCCGCGGGCAGCGTCCCGGCCTCGACGGCCTCCTCCAGCAGCCTGCCCGCCGCGGCGTGCAGCGCGGACTCCACCGGCCCGCCGCGATCGGACCAGGTCAGCAGCGGGGTGTCCGGCGGCAGCACCCCCGACGCGCGCCACGCCGCGGCCACCAGCTCCCGGTGCCGCCGCTCGTCGCCAGCCGCGTCGAGGATCTCGTGCGTGGTCCGCGCGCGGCAGAGCTGGGCGTACGCGGTGTGGCCGAGCAGGTCGAGCAGCTCGGCGAAGGACTCGCAGGTCTCGTGCAGGTCGTCGAACGCGCCCTCGCCCGCCGGGCTGGCGTGCGCCTGCGGGAGCGTGCTCCACACCATCTGCTGCACGTCGTAGCGGGTGACCTTGGTCGGATGGGCGGCCGTCGAGCGCATCACGTGCCACAGAGCGTGCGCGTGCTTCGCCGCGGTGTCGTCCCGCGCGCGAATGACCTCCAAGGCCGAATCCAGGTCGTGCACGGACTTAGCTTTACACGCCGACCCCGAACCCCGCGAACGACTGTCCACAGCCTCGCCGGCATGCTCCCCGACGTGGCTGATCGCGAGGTTTCCGAGCTGTTCGACCCGGCGCAGTGGCGCGAGATCGACGGGTTCGACTTCACCGACATCACCTACCACCGCGCCGTGGACACCGGGGCCGTGCGCATCGCGTTCGACCGGCCGGAGGTGCGCAACGCGTTCCGCCCGCACACGGTGGACGAGCTGTACCGCGCCCTTGACCACGCCAGGATGAGCTCGGACGTGGGCTGCGTCCTGCTCACCGGCAACGGCCCGTCCGCCAAGGACGGCGGCTGGGCGTTCTGCTCCGGCGGCGACCAGCGGATCCGCGGGCGCACCGGCTACCAGTACGCCTCCGGTGAGACCGCAGAGACGGTCGACCCGGCCCGCGCGGGCCGCCTGCACATCCTGGAGTGCCAGCGGCTGATCCGGTTCATGCCGAAGGTCGTCATCGCCGTCGTCCCCGGCTGGGCGGCGGGCGGCGGACACAGCCTGCACGTGACCTGCGACCTCACCCTGGCCAGCGCCGAGCACGCCCGGTTCAAGCAGACCGACGCCGACGTCGGCAGCTTCGACGGCGGCTTCGGCTCGGCGTACCTGGCCCGGCAGGTCGGGCAGAAGTACGCCCGCGAGATCTTCTTCCTCGGTCGGACCTACACCGCCGACGACATGGTCCGCATGGGCGCGGTCAACGCGGCCGTGCCGCACGCCGAGCTGGAGGCGACCGCGCTCCAGTGGGCCAGGGAGATCAACGGCAAGTCGCCCACGGCCCAGCGGATGCTCAAGTACGCGTTCAACGCCATCGACGACGGCCTGGTCGGCCAGCAGATCTTCGCGGGCGAGACGACGCGGCTCGCGTACATGACCGACGAGGCCGTCGAGGGCCGCGACGCCTTCCTGGAGAAGCGCGACCCGGACTGGTCGGGATTCCCTTACTACTACTGAGATTTCGGCTAGTGGGGTTTCGGCGGCGTCCCCGCGTCGGTGGTGGGCTGGGGCGCCGTCAAAAAGCGCTCGTGGTCGGCTTTGAGCCGGTTCCACAGCGCGGCGCGGCGGGGTTCGTCCACGTCGCGCAACGGGAGGGCGAAGACGTCGGCCAAGAGGGCGAAGTAGTCGGCCTTGGCGCCAATCTCGGTCTTGCTCTTACCGCTTGAGTCGAGGTGTTCGAGCACCAACCCGCGCAGCGTGCTGATGTGCGCCGCCGCGCGGATGGACACGGTGACGACCCGCACGAAGCCTGAATCCGGGCCTGTGGATAACTCCAGATGCCGCTCCTCCAGTTGTGCCATGGTGGCATCGAAGGGAGTGAAGTCCATGCCAAAAAAGGAACCACGCGGGTCGTGGTCGAAGCGCCACCCGCCGGAGACGACCTCCGACGGTCGCAGCGCGAAGGTGGACGGCGTCTGCGGGTACGTGCCCGGCGCCAGGGGCAGCGGCTCGTAGAGAGCGTCGCCCAACCCCGTGTCGACGAGCCACCGGCCGTCGGGGCACTCGGCCGTGGGCAGGCCGTGGACCTCCAGGGCCAGGTGCGTCCCGTTCGCTCCCACGGGGACGGGGTCGGCGCGCCCCTGCACGCCGCCAGCCCGCCACCGCACGTCGAAGCCGAGCCAGTCCAGCAGGCAGCCAAGGGCGCCGTTGAGGTGGTAGCAGTAGCCGCCGCGGCCCGAGACGAGGTGCGCCATCGAGTCCAGCGGCTCAATGGTGCGCGTCTCACCAAGGGCGATCCACACCACCTCATAGGGCACCCGCTCGACCTGCGCCCGGTGCAGAGCAGCCAACGTCTCCACGGTCGGCGGCGGCGGCTCCGCCCACCCCAGCCTGGCAAGGTAACCATCGCGCAGCGACTCATCGACCGGCCTACGCCAATGCCGACCGTCCCGGCCACACCCCGCCAAGCCACGGTTCACCGAACCTCGGCCAGGCGAACTCTGGTCCGGCGTGCCGTGGTCAGGCGAGCCTCGGCCAGTCGAGCCTTGGTCCGGCGTGCCGTGGTCAGCTGAACCTTGATCAGTCGAGCCGCGGTCAGCCGGGCCGCGGTCAGCCGAACCTTGGTCAGTCGAGCCTCGGTCAGCTGGGCCTGGGTCAGTCGAGCCTGGGTCAGGCGAGGCCTGGTTCGCCACAGTTTGGCTAGGGGCGGCTTGGCTGAGCGCGCCTTGGCGCGGCAAAGCCTGGTCTGCCAAGGCTTGGTTCAGCGGGGCTTGGCCCGGCGCGGCCTGGTTCGTCAAAGCTGGGCTTGGTGGGTCTAGGTTCGCCAAACTCTGGCCCGGCGGGGCTTGCTCCGCCGAACCTTGGCCTGGTGGGGCTTGGTTCGCCATGGCTGGGTCGGGTGGGGTCTGGCCTGGCGGGGTTTGGTCCGGCGGGGCTTGGCCTGGTGGGGCTTGGTTCGCCATGGCTGGGCCGGGTGCGGTCTGGCCCGGCGAACCTTGGCGGCCCGGCGGGGCTTGGCCCAGCGGGGCTTGGTCTGCCAGGGCTTGGCCTGGCGGGGCTTGGACAGCCACGGCTTGGCTGTGTGCGGCTTGGCCTGGCGAGACCTGGTCTGCCGAGGTGCGGCTTGGTGGGCCGTGGACTGGCGAGCGGCGACCAGACCAACGCTGGTCTCGTAATCGCTGGTCAGGTGGGCCGTGGTCGGGCGAGCCCTGCTCGGGCGACTGCTGATTCGGCGCGCCTTGGGGCAGGGGGGCCTGATCAGGTGGTTGTGCGTGGGGCATGCCTGGCTCAGGTTGGCTGCGGTCGGGCGGTTGCCGGTCGGGTGCGCTCTGGTCCAGCGTGCCTTGGTTGGGCGTGCTGGGGTTGGGCACGGGCCCGGCAGGGGCGATTCGCTCGGGGGTGTTGGGGGTTGGTGGGGGCTGGGCGAACTCGTTGCGATCGGGCATCGGTGGTCAGGCGAGGTTGAGTTGCCAGGACACGCCGAAGCGGTCGTTGGTCCAGCCGAACTTGGTGCTGAAGCCGTAGTCGGCCAGCGGCATCAGGGGGTGGCCGCCTTCGGAGAGGGCCGCGTAGAGGCGGTCGATTTCGGCTTCGGTGTCGCACTGGACGTACAGGGAGATCGACGGGGTGAAGGTGAACGCGTGCTGGACTGTGCTGTCGATGCACATCACCTGCTGCCCGCCCAGGGAGAAGGTGGCGACGCGCACCGAGCCTTCCGCCCCGGCGCTGTTCGCGCCCCACCGGTCGACGGTGAGGACTTCCGCGTCGTCGAACAGGGACGTGTAGAAGGTCATCGCTTCCTCGGCCTGGCCCTGGAACATCAGGAAGGTCGTGACCTTCTGCGGCGCTGTCGGCATGGGCTGCCACTCCTCTCGGGACCGTTCCCGCCCGAGCGTAGGGGCGGGCCCCGACACCCGCTGCGAGGATGGGGCCATGCGCCTGATCCCCATCGACGGCACCCCAGCCGCGGTTCACGTCCTGCGGCGCGCCCTGTGCGACGCGCTGGCGGGCTCAGCCGCCGCTGTACTGCCGATCGGGCCGGGGGAGTCGGGGGATTTCGCGCGCCCGGACGTCGCGGTCGAGCGCGGGACCGCGCTGGTGGTGCGGACCTCGGGGTCGACGGGCACGCCCAAAGGGGTGCTGCTCTCGGCCGCGGCGCTGCGGGCGTCGGCGGAGGCGACGCATCGGCGGCTGGGGGGACCGGGGACGTGGCTGCTGGCGCTGCCCGCGCACCACATCGCGGGGGCGCAGGTGGTGGTGCGGTCGATCCTGGCTGGCACCGACCTGTCGGTGCTGGCTGCGGGCGGGTTCCGGGGGCGCGCGTTTGTCGAAGCGGCGTCGGATGTGCTGGCGGCGACCGGGCCGCGCTACACGTCCTTGGTGCCAACGCAGCTCACGCGGTTGCTTGACGAGGGGGGCGACGCGCTGGCCGCCCTGCGCGCGTTCGACGCCGTGCTGGTCGGCGGCGCCGCGACGCCCGCCGCGACGTTGGCGCGCGCTCGGGAAGCCGGGGTGCGCGTGGTGACGACGTACGGGATGAGCGAGACGGCGGGAGGATGCGTCTACGACGGGACGCCGCTGGACGGTGTGCGGGTGCGGATAGTCGATGGGCTGGTCCACCTGGGCGGGCCCACGCTGGCGCTCGGCTACCGCCTGGACCCGACCGCCACCGCAAACGCTTTCGCCGACGGCTGGTTCCGCACCTCCGACCTGGGCCGCCTGCGCGACGGCACGCTGGAGGTCCTGGGCCGCGCCGACGACATGATCAACACTGGCGGCGTGAAGATCGCGGCTGCCGCCGTCGAACGGGTCCTGACCGGCCAACCGGGGATCGCCGACGCGTGCGTGGTCGGACTCCCCGACCCGGAATGGGGCCAGCGCGTCGCGGCGGCGGTCGTCACCTCCAACCGGACGACGAGCCGACCGCCCCAAGCGGTAGCCGAAGCCGCTCGCGCGGCCGTGCGCGCCGAACTCGGCCCGGCGGCGACCCCCCGCACTCTGCTCGTCGTGGCGGCGTTGCCATTGTGCGGGCCCGGCAAAGTCGACCGGGCCGCCGTCACGAAACTTCTGGCGCGCGAATCACCCTGACCAAAGAACCGGCGGAAGGAACGCTTCAGATCAGGACTGAGGGCGAGTGGCCAGGAAGGCTTCCATACCGTCCAGCAGTCGGAGCAGGCCGAACTCGAACAAGTCGTCCAGGACCAGGTCGAAGCCGTCGCCGTCGGCGTTCATCCTGGCGAAGACCGGGTAGTCGTCGCTGGCCAGGACTTCCCGGAGGACTTCCTCCTGGGTGCTCATCCACTCCTCACCCGTCAACCCGGTGGCGCTTTCCGCCTCGCGCTCCCATTCCAGGTTCACGGCCGTCCCGCGCACATAGTTGAACACCGTGATGTACGAGTGGATGGCCATCGCCTGGGGGATTCCGGCGGCGTCCAGGGCGGTCAGCATCCATTCGGCGTGCTTGAGGGCGTTGGGCAGGATCTGCGGCCGGGTCAGCGACAGGGTCTGCGCGAGCCACGGGTGCCTGCGGTAGAGCCGCCATTGCAGCCAGGCCGCCGCCTCCAGGCGCGCCCGCCAGCCATCGGACGGCTCGACGGGCAGCGGGTCTTCGCCCATGGTCGCGTCGATCATCAGCAGGATCAACTCGTCTTTGCCCGCCACGTGCCGGTAGGGGGCCATGGTGGCGACGCCGAGTTTCGCGGCGACGCCGCGCATGGACAGGGCGGCCATGCCTTCCACGTCGGCGATTTCCACGGCGGCGCGGACGATCCGGTCACGGCTCAGCGCCGCGTCGCGCCGGTGGGCCTGCGGCGGCTCCGGGGCCGCGACGACGGTGCCGACGCGCGGGACCGCCCGCAGCACGCCCTCGTGGGTGAGGACTTGGAGGGCCTTGGTCGCCGTGGCCAGGGCGACGCCCCAGTCCCTGGTGATTTGCCGGGTCGAGGGCGCCCGGTCGCCCGGGGACAGTTCGCCGGTTTCGACGCGGCGGCGGATCTCGGCGGCGATCCGGAGGTACGGCGGCTCCATCAGACAACTCCCTGTACTAGTACAGCTCCGAAAGAATCTACCATTGCTCTGGCTAGATCAGCGTGTACCTTGTACGCAGAACGCATACCCGGTACACAAGAGGAGCTTCCATGCAGACCGTGCTGATCTCCGGCGCAGGCATCGCCGGACCCGCCCTCGCCTACTGGTTGCACAGGCACGGCTGCACAACGACCGTCGTGGAACGGGCACCGGGGGTGCGCGGCGGCGGGCAGGCCGTCGACATCCGCGGGGTCGCGCTCGACGTCGTGCGGCGGATGGGGCTGTTGGAGGAGGTCCGCAACCTGCGGACCCGGATGCGCGGCGTGTCGTTCGTGGACGCGGACGGCGGGGAGATCATGAGCACCACCGCCGAGACGTTCACCGGTGGGCCGATCGACAGCCCGGACATCGAGATCCTGCGCGACGACCTCGCCGCCGTCCTGCACCGGCACACCGAGCACACCGAGTACCTGTTCTCCGACACTGTGACCAGCCTCGACCAGCGCGTCGACGGCGTGCACGTCACCTTCGAGCGCTCCGCCCCACGCCGGTTCGACCTCGTCGTCGGGGCTGACGGGCTGCACTCACGGGTGCGGGACCTGGCCTTTGGCGACGAGTCGCGGTTCATCCGGCACCTGGGCGTCTACCTGGCCGTGTTCACCCTCGACAATCACCTGGGCCTCGACCACTGGCAAACCTTCCACCGCACCGACGGCGCGATGGCGGGCGTCTACAGCGCCCGCGCCAACACCGAGGCACGCGGAATGCTCGGGTTCGAGTCGCCGCCGCTGGAGTTCGACCACCGCGACCCGCACACGCAGCGGCGGATCGTCGCCGAGCGGTTCGCGGGGGTCGGCTGGGAGACGCCCGCGCTGCTCAGGGCGATGTGGACGGCTCCAGACTTCCACTTCGACTCGATGAGCCAGATCGTCATGGACCGGTGGAGCGCGGGCCGAGTCGCGCTGCTCGGCGACGCGGGCTACTGCGCCTCACCGCTTTCCGGGCAGGGCACGAGCACGGCGCTGGTCGGCGCCTATGTCCTCGCCGGAGAACTCGCCCAGGCCGACTACTGGACCGCGTTCGCCGCGTATGAGGCGAAGATGCGGCCGTACGTCGAGGCGTGCCAGCGGTTGGCGACCGACTACGCGGGCGAGCCCGCGCCGCACGAGGCGTTGCAGGCGGCGGCGAACGGTTTCTCACTGCCCGACTACGAGCCCGCGCGCGCCGAAACTCCGGTGCGCTGACCTCGGCCCCGCAGGTAGCGTCGCCGGATCATGGACCTCGCTGTGGTGACGCTGGCCGACCGGCCGGACCTCGATCCCTGGCTCCACGACTTCCCCGGCGCGTGGCCGGAGTTCATGCGGCACGACCCGATGTCGCCGCTGTACTACGCGGTCGCGGCCGAGCACTACGCCGAGCACGTGCTGATCGCCTACGACCGCGACCACCCGGAGCGGGCCGTCGCGAAGGCGCACAGCGCCCCGCTGCGGTGGTCGGACGACCCGCTGCCCGACGGCGGCTGGGACTGGGTGGTCCAGCGCGCGACGCTGGACCGGCTCAGCGGGGCCGAGCCGACCATGGTGTCCGCCCTGGAGATCAACATCCAGACCGACCTGCGCGGCACGGGTTTGGCGAAGGTCCTGCTGGACGCGTTGCGCGCCAACGTCCGCGGGCTCGGCTTCGACACCCTGGTCGCCCCGGTCCGCCCCAACGGCAAGTCCGACCCGACCGTCCCGATGCCGACGTACGCCGCGGGCACCCGCGCGGACGGGCTGCCGGAAGACCCCTGGCTGCGGGTGCACGCGCGGGCGGGCGGCGTGATCGAGTCGGTGGCGGCCCGGTCGATGACGATCCCCGGAACGCTCGCGGAGTGGCGGGAGTGGACGGGCCTGCCGTTCGCCGAGAGCGGGCCGGTGCTGGTGCCGGGCGCGCTGACACCCGTGCACTGCGACGCCGCGCACGACTACGCGGTCTATGTGGAGCCGAACGTCTGGGTGCGACACCGGATCTAGAGCGGGCGGTCGCGGTCGCGCGTCGTCCATAGGACCGTCAGGTGACGGGGACGTGACGAGCCACTCGTCGCGGGCGGCCGGGGATCGGTGAAGATGGACCTATGGCGACAGTCGCGGAGTGGATCGAGGGCGCACGCGTGCGCACCCTGCCGAACTCGGTCGCGCCCGTGCTCGTGGGGGCGGGCGCCGCTGGCGCGGTGGGCGCGTTCTCCTGGGTGCGGTCGCTGCTGGCCCTGGTGGTGGCGCTCGCCCTGCAGGTGGGCGTGAACTACGCCAACGACTACTCCGACGGCGTCCGCGGCACCGACGCGGAGCGGGTCGGCCCGCTGCGGCTGGTCGGGTCCGGGGTCGCGGCCCCGGGGGCGGTGAAGGCGGCGGCGTTCGCGTGCTTCGCTGTCGGCGCGCTGGCCGGGCTCGTGCTGGTGGCGGTGTCGGGCTACTGGTGGCTGCTGGCGGTAGGCGCGGTGTCCATCGCGGGGGCGTGGTTCTACACCGGCGGCAAGCGGCCCTACGGGTATTCGGGCTGGGGCGAGGCGGCGGTGTTCCTGTTCTTCGGGCTCACCGCGGTCCTGGGAACCCAGTACGTGCAGGCGGGCCGGGTCACCTGGCTCGGGGTCGCGGGCGCGGTCGCGATGGGCTCGTTCTCGGCGGCGGTACTGGTGGCGAACAACCTGCGCGACGTCCCGACCGACCGGGTCGCGGGCAAGAACACCCTGGCCGTGCGCCTCGGCGAGGCCCGCACCCGGGTGCTGTACGAGGTGCTGGTGGCCGTCCCCTTCGCGGTGACGGCGGCGGCGGCGTTCGTGACCCCGTGGGCGCTGCTGGGGCTGGTGGCCGGGCTTCTGGTCGTGCCTGCCGTGCGGCGGGTGGGTGGCGGGCAGACGGGGCTGGGCCTGATCCCGGTCCTGAAGGAGACCGGCCTGGCCATGCTCGCCTGGGCCGTGGTGACCGGCGCCGCCCTCGGCTTCGTCTGACCCCGGCTTCCGCCCGTCCGCGCGGTGGGCGGCGGGCACGAACCGAACGCGCCGCACTTCGCGCGACGGATATCAGCGGGGCGCGTATCGGCCCGACTGACGCCTGTGGGGCGGCAGCTCGACGAGTCTCAGGCGGCGTTTCGCACGCCCTGTCGGCAGTGGGAACGCCCTACCGGTGGCGGCACTACCGATATCCGTGGTGGTCCCGGCGCGCGGATCGGCGACGGGCTCGCCAGGTCGAAATCGGGCCCGGCCGACGCCCTGCGGCGCGGCGGTCAGTGGCGCGGCGTATTCGTGGGGCACATATTCGGCGGGCATCGGCTCCGGTTATGCCAAGGGCTTGCCCCAGGACCGCCGGTTGCGGTTCCCGATCTCGGTGCGGTGGTGGTGGTGGCTAGGGCGCGGTGGGCCAGTGGCCGGTGGACAGGAACTCGCCGAGGAAACGGCGGTGGGGGGCGATGTCGATGGACTGGGCGGACAGCCAGGAGTCGTCGTAGTAGGTGTGGGTGTAGCGTTCGCCGCCGTCGCAGAGGAGGGTGACGACGCTGCCGGAGCGGCCCGCGGCCACCAGTTCGGCGACGATCTGGAAGGCGCCCCAGAGGTTGGTGCCGGTGGAGCCGCCGACGCGCCTGCCGAGGACGTCCTCCGCCAGGCGGATAGCGGCTATCGAGCCCGCGTCGGGTACCTTGATCATGCGGTCGATGACCTGGCCGAGGAACGACGGCTCGACGCGGGGGCGGCCGATGCCCTCGATGCGGGAGCCGTGGGTGGCGGTGAGGTCGGGGGTGTTGTCCCGCCAGGCGTCGAAGAAGACGGAGTTCTCCGGGTCCACGACGGCCAGGCGGGTGTCGAGTTTGCGGTAGCGGATGTAGCGGCCGATGGTGGCGCTGGTTCCGCCGGTTCCGGCGCCCACGACGACCCAGGTGGGCTCGGGGTGCGGTTCGAGGGCCATCTGCTCGAAGATCGACTCGGCGATGTTGTTGTTGCCGCGCCAGTCGGTGGCGCGTTCGGCGTGGGTGAACTGATCGATGAAGTGACCGCCCAGTTCGTCGGCGAGGCGGTGGGACTCGGTGTAGAGCTGACCCGGCTCGTCCACGAAGTGGCAGCGGCCGCCTTGGCGTTCGATCAGCTCGACCTTCTCCTGGCTGGTCGTGCGCGGCATGACCGCGATGAACGGCAACCCCAGCATCCGCGCGAAGTACGCCTCGGACACCGCCGTCGACCCCGAGGACGCCTCGATGACCGGCGTGCCTTCGACTATCCAGCCGTTGCACAGCGCGTACAGGAACAGCGACCGAGCCAACCGGTGCTTGAGCGAGCCGGTCGGATGCGTCGACTCGTCCTTGAGGTAAAGCCGGACGTTCCACTCCGACGGGAGCGGAAAGGGCAGCAGATGCGTGTCGGCGCTGCGGTTGGCATCCGCCTCGATGATGCGCACGGCCTCACACACCCACGCCCGAGTCTTGTCACAGCATCGATCGACGGCGGTCATGCCCGCGAGCATAAGCGCACCAGACCACCGACCAGCGACGTCTCTCCCACCACCCCAGACCCGGCGCACCTCAACAAGTTCACCCACCTCACCCGACCAGGACGACTTACTCGTGCGGTGTCTCTGTTCGCGTCTTGCGGCGCGGCACGGGACCGCAAAACGAGCGGTGTAACTCCTGATCATGGAGGTGCGCCTGATGTCCAGCGTGGAAACGCTGAGGGCAAGGTGGTGGAGGGCATGGTCGAGTGGGGAGAACCAGCTTCTCAATCCGTTCCACCAGCATTGGGAGCCATCGCCAAGGCGCGCAAGGCTGTCTACACCGCGCCGACCGGTTACCCGCCGGATCTCCGGATCGGACGCCAGGAACGGCACGAACTCTCAGGTGTGCCGCACGGCGCATCATGAGCCTGGACCCGACCGGCGCTGGCGCAGCGCTGGACGATGTTGCTGGAAACCCGCGCTGCGCGCATTCGAGATCGCCTTTCGACGGCCGCCTGGCTGCCGGACCCAAGTAGTTCCCGTCATGGTGTGTGAGGAGGGGGCAGTCGCCGCCGTGGGTGGTGTCGGATGAGTTGTGGGCGCGGGTGGAGCCGTTGTTGCCGGTGGTGGAGCGTCGGTCTGTTCATCCGGGGCGGAGGTGGTTGCCGGACCGGCAGGTCTTGCGGGGCCTCCTGTTCGTGCTGCATACCGGGATCCGGCGGGAGTTTTGCCCGGGAGTTGGGGTTCGGGTCGGGGATGACGTGTTGGCGGCGGTTGGCGGAGTGGAGTGAGGCCGGGGTGTGGCAGCGCTTGCACGAGGTGCTGCTCACTGAGCTGCACGCGGCGGGCACGCTGGATTGGGATCGGGCGGTGATCGATTCCTCGCATGTGCGGGCGGCCCGGCTCGGCCCACGAGTGGGCCATGCCCGGTCGATAACACGCCACAGTTAGGAACTCTTCGGTCCTGGCGACGCTCGACACGGTTGTGCGCGTTGCCGGAGCGGGAAGTCTTATGTCATTCCCTAATCACAGCCTTTCGCGAGTTGTTCGATGACATTGCGGCTTTCCGGGCCGGAGAGGGCGATGCGATCCAGTTCCGCGCGCAAAGTCTCGTAGATGGCGACCTCGGTGTCGTGGAGGTAGAGGCTGCTCCTTGTCAGCTCGACATGGACGATGGGCGGGTCTTGGGGGAACTCCAACAGCAGCCACGAATGCAGCAGTGCGCGAGCCTGCGCGTGCGCGCGAACCAGGCGGATGGTGTGGCCCCTGGTGGGTGCGTCGTGCAGGTGCTGAAGTTGGGCTTTGAGTGCGGCGGCGCCGCCAAAGGGCACGCGGAGTGCGCTCTCGTGGATGTAGGCCACGTAGTCGACCAGAGGCAAGACGCGTTGTCTGCGCATGCGTGCCTCCCATCTCCTTCGCGCCTCTTCTGGGGTTGCGCCGTCGGCGATCAGGAAGCCGATCGCATAATCCTCTGTTTGCACCATGTCGGGGAGCACGCCTATCGCCCAGTCGGTCAGTGCTCGTGCTGATGCCTCGTAGCTCGCCAAGGCGCCCGCGTCGGGTAAAACGCCGGGGAGGGGTCGGGACCACCAGCCTGCTTGGCCGTTCGTGGTGCGGGCGGCGGTGACCAGCTCGTTCCGTTGGTCGGCGGGGATGCCGTAGATGGCTAGCAAGGCGGCCGTGTCCTCGCTGGTGATGTGCCGCTTGCCGGTCTCGGTGCGACTGAGCGTCGCTGGTGACCAGCCCATGGCCGCCGCGGCTGCCTCCAAACTGAGCGTTGTCTGTTCTTGCCTGATGATCCTGAGTTGCGCGCCGATCGTCCGATCGCGCGCCTGTGACGACTTTCGTTGCCCGGCCACCCACGTGCCTTTCCACCCATGCATTCTTCGACGGGATTGCCTCTGGAGGCTTGCCTTCCCGGTCTGAGTCGGGAAGGTAAGCCTGAGACGGAGAGACGGGTTGCCGTGAGCCTATTTGACGAACTGGAGCGTCCTGGCCACGTTCTTAACTCTTGCTCTCGTGTTCATTCTGCCAGGAATGCGGGGATCGTCCAGCAAGATCCATCGAACGAGCTAAGACCTTGGACCTAGGACCGGTCGCTGAACTGCGGATTCAGTTCGCGTCCGGATCGGTTTCGCCGCGGAGTTCCGCGCGGAGGCGGTCGCGTTCGGCGTCGCGGTCGGCGTGGCGTTCGGCCAGGCCCGCGGTGACGCGGTTGTTCAGGCCGCGGAACAGCAGCAGGCCGAGCGGGAAGCCGACGACAACGGCGATGGCCAGGCTGACCAGCAGCGGGACGTCGAACAGCAGCAGCACGCCAGCGACGACGGCCACGAGGACCAGTCGCAGCACGGTGTAGAGCGCGATGTCGCGGCCCAAGTGCGCGTCCGGTTTACCCTGCTCCTCTTGCACGTCTTGGAGGCTACTCGGCGGCCAAGTCGGCGGTGTTGGGCCTGCCCTCGAACCGGGTCGACAGCACTACCGTGGACCGGGTGCGGGCCACGCCCTTGATCCGGCGGAGCCTGCCCAGGGTGTGCTCCAGCTCGTCCACGGTGGCGACCCGGACCTTGACCACGAACGCCTCGTCGCCCGCCACCCGGTAGCAGGACTCGACCTCGGGCAGTTCGCCGAGGGCGTCGGCGACCTCTTCGTCGTCGGCGGTGTCGGTCGGGTGAATGCCGACGAGCGCGGTGACCCCGAGGCCGACCGCGCGCGGGTCGACCACGGCGTGGTACCCGATGATCACGCCGGACGCCTCCAGCTTGCCCACCCGCTCGTGCACGGCGGACGCGGAGAGGCCGACCTGGCGGCCCAGTTCGGCGTAGGTGGCGCGGCCGTTGGTGCGCAGCGCCGCGATGATGCGGCGATCGACAGTGTCCACGCGGGCAGCGTACGGCGTGGGCGGTCGGTGTCCGAACCGGCCGATTTGTCCCTTACTACCTCTTTACTATCAGCCAACCGTTCGAGTACCTGACGGGCGAAGTGCCACGATGATCCTGGTTTACCCGACCACGCGGAGCGAGCAAGGAGACGGCAATGACAGTTGCGCACGTCGGAGAGCGGCTGCTGACCCCCGGCGAGGTCGCCGCGCTGTTCCGGGTCGACCCGAAGACGGTGACCCGGTGGGCGACCGCGGGCCGCATCGGCTCGATCCGCACCCCCGGCGGCCACCGTCGCTTCCGTGAGTCGGAGGTCAAGTCCCTGCTCGCCGAACTGACCACCGAGGCCACCGAGCAGGCCGAGCGCGGCTGATCTGTTGACGAGGCACACACCCACGAAACAGACAAAGGGGTTAACCTCGAACACCTAATCGGTTCGGGAGGTGGCTTCGCATGTTGTATGTCCTCGCCGCGGTCGGCGCGCTGACCATCGCTGTCCTGCTGTGGCGGGCGTTCGGGGTGCAGACAGCCAGTGTGTCCCCGCGCCGCGCCGCGCCGATCGCCCCGGATGACGACCCTGAGTTCCTGCGCGGCCTCGACAAGTTCCGCAAGCGGGACGAGGACGGCCTGCCGCCCAACGGGTCTTGAACCCGCCGCTAACCGACGGCGCGAGAGGGCCGGAACGCGTGGCCTAAGACATCACCGGATAACGATCAACCGCCCGCCCATGCCGTCAAGACCGCATGCGCGGGCGGTTCCCGTTCAGCGGGCGCGGCCGAGTTCGTTGGGGAAGTCGTCGGCGACCGTGGCGGCCATTTCCAGCAGCGCCAGCCGGGTTTCGGGGGCCAGACGGTCCAACTCGATCTCCGCTCCTTCTTCGAGGTGCGGGTCGAAGGGGATGCGGCAGACGGCGCGGCAGCGGGAGCCGAAGTGCTGGGCCAGCTTGTCCAGGTCGACCGAGCCGGAGCGGGGGCGGACGGAGTTGATCACCGCGACGGACCGGGAGACCAGGTCGCGGTAGCCGTGCGCGTCCAGCCAGTCGAGGGTCGCCGAGGCGCTGCGGGCGCCGTCCACCGAACCGGAGGAGACGATGACCAGTGAGTCGGCGATCTCCAGGACGCCCTTCATGGCCGAGTGCATCAGCCCGGTGCCGCAGTCGGTGAGGACGATGTTGTAGAAGTGCTCAAGCAGGGCGACCGTGCGGCGGTAGTCGTCCTCGCTGAACGCCTCCGAGACAGCCGGGTCCTGTTCGCTGGCGAGGACTTCCAGGCGGCTGGGGCCCTGGGAGGTGTAGGCGCGGATGTCGCTGTAGCGGCGGATGCGGTCGGCGTCGCGCAGCAGGTGGCGGACGGTGGCCGTGGTCTCTAGCGGGATCTTCTGGCTCAGCGTGCCGCGGTCGGGGTTGGCGTCCACGGCGATGACGCGGTCGCCGCGCAGCGAGGAGAACGTCGAGCCGAGGGTGGTCGTGGTGGTGGTCTTGCCGACGCCGCCCTTGAGGCTGAGCATCGCGATCTTGTAGCAGCCGCGCAGGGGCTGGTTGACCCGGGCGATCAGCTGGCGGCGGAGGATGTCAGCCGGGCTCTCGCCGGGGTTGATCAGGTGGCCGCTGGCGACGTAGACGGCCTTGCGCCAGCCGGACTGGGGGGCGCGCTTGGCCTGCTTGAGCAGGCGGGCCGAGGACAGCTCGTCGCCGTGCGGCGCGCTGTGGCGCTGCTGCTGGTGCTGCGGGCCGGACGGGGTGGCCTCGACGTAGTAGCCGGGGTTGACCGGGTAGGGGCCGGACTGGCCGGGGTTCACCGGGTACGGGCCGGACTGCGTCGGGTTGACCGGGTGCGGGCCGGACACGCCCGGGTACTGGGGGTTGACCTGGTGCGGGCCCGACGCCGCCGGGTTCACCGGGTACGGGCCGGAGCCGACGTCGTACGGTCCGGACGCGACCTGGTGCGGGCCGGACTGGGTGGCGCTTACCGGATGCGGACCAGACTGACCGCCGCTTACCTGCGCGCCGGACTGACCGCTTACCTGCTGGCCGGATTGTCCGCTTACCGGGAAGCCGGACTGACCGTGCGCGCCCGCCTGGAAACCGGGCTGGTTGGCCGCGTAGTGCGCGCCCGTCTGCGCGGCGCCTGAGTCGGGCGTCGCGCTTACCTGGTGCGGACCGGACTGACCTGCCGCCGCATAGTGCGCGCCCGTGCTTGCCTGATTGTGCGCGTAGTGCGCGCCGGACAGCGTCTCATCGATCGGGTGCGCGCCGACCTCGTACGGGCCGGACTGGCCGGACGCCACCTGGTGCTTGGGGGCGTGGCCTGCCGCGGGGTCCACCTGGCCCGGGTGCGCCGTGGAATCGGTGGTGGCGTCGTCGTCAAGGTGGCTCTCGGCGGGGCGGGTGTCGCCGAGTTCGGGGTTGGGGCCGAACTCCTGGGCGTCCGCACCCTCGGACGCCGCCTGCGGCCGCCAGGCCACCTCGGACTCATCTTGCCGTCCAGTCACCCCTGCGACCCCTCCTGCAAGCGTCGAGCGGGGAGTTCCCCGATCTCTTGCGACGGTAGTCGCTTGCCGCGGGCGGCACAGAAAGGGGGGTGATGCGGTTCGCACGAGCAACCGCAGGTCGGGCTAGGCGTAAGAGTGCAGGCCGGTGATGACGAGGTTGATGAAGAACAGGTTGAACACGACCATGGCGAACCCGATCGTGTTAATCACGGCCGCGCGGCTCCCGCGCCAGCCCGCGGTGGCGCGGGAGTGCAGGTAACCGGCGTAGACGACCCACGCCACGAAGGCCACGGTCTCCTTCGGGTCCCAGCCCCAGAACCGGCCCCAGGCGGCCTCGGCCCAGATGGCGCCGCAGATGATCCCGAACGTGTAGATCGGGAACGCGAAGATCGTGGTGCGGTAGGCGAGCCGGTCGAGGGTGTCGGCGTCGGACAGGCGCGGGCCCAGCCGGGCGAACTTCGTCGGGTCGGCGTCGTGCTTGACCTTCACCAGGTAAAGCAGGCTGACGACGCCGGGCACGAGGAACAGGCCGCTGGAGGCCGCCGCGGCGGAGACGTGGATGACCAGCCAGTACGACTGGAGGGCTGGCTGGACGGGGGCGGCCTCGGTGTAGAGGACGGTCCCGCCGAGGAACATCAGGATCACGATCGGGGTGAGCACGAACGCGCCGAGCCTGCGCACGTCGAACTTGCGCATCAGCACGAGCCAGGTGACGACCGCGACCAGCATGGCCGCCGCCCCGTACTCGTACATGTTGCCCCAGGGGGCCCGCTCGGTGGCCAGGCCGCGCAGCACCAGCGACGCCAGGTGCAGAACCGCGCCGAGCACGGTCAGGGCGACGGCCATCCGGCCGAACCGCTCGGGCCTGCTCCGCGTCGGCGCCTCGGTGATCAGGCCGATCTGCGGCGTCTGCGGGGTGGCGGGCGCGCCCGCGTAGACCAGTTCGCGGGCGGCTTCGGACTTCTTCGCCGCGCGGCCGAACGCCTGCTCGACGGTGTAGAAGATCATCGCGAACACGTAGACCAGGGCGGCCGCGCCGAAGCTCCAGTCGCTGTAGCTGGCCAGCGTCTCGTTGACGGGCATGACGGGCATCAGGTATCCCTCCGGGGACTGAGCAGCGTCGCTGCGATCCTGCTGAACTCCTCGCCGTAACCCGCCTGGTCGGTGCGAGCGAGACCGCCGACTGCCACTACCGTACGACCCTCGCCGTCCGGGGTCGCGCGCACCCAGAGCCTGCGCCGCTTGACGACCAGCGACGTGCCCAGGCCGAGGATCATCACGACGGCCGACACCAGCACCCACAGTTGCGTCGGGTCGTGGGAGACCTGCAGGTTCACCCACCGCTCGACGCCGTCGAAGCGGACTTTCGTGCCGTCGTCGAGGGTGATCTCGCCGCCGGGTTTGAGGTTCTGCCGGGCGACGCGGGTGAGCCTGCCGCTGTCGACCAGCGACTGGTCCACCTCGAAGATCGACTGGCTGCGGCCGGAGTCGAGGCCGGTGTCGCCGCGCAGGACGTCCACGGCGACGGCCGGGTCGGTCAGGTCGGGGAAGCTGGAGGTGAGGACCTTGTCGTGGATGAGGGCGGTCGGCGCGAACAGGCCGGTGACCGCCAACTGCCGTGTGCGGCGCTGGGCGGAGTCGGTGACGCCGGGCGGGTCGAACTTGGTGGCGCCCTCGGAAAGCAGCGTCAGCGTGTCGACGGGGCGCCACTGCATGGTCTGGGTGCGGCGCTGCCCGTCCGGGAAGGTCACGGTGAAGGTGGGCGCGTAGCCTTGGCCGAGCAGGTAGACCCGGTCGCCCGCGAGCCGCAGCGGCTCGTTGACGCGCAGGTCGTAAGGGTGCCAGCGGCCCGAGGCGAGGTCGTCGCCCGCCTGGTAGCGGATCTTCACCAGGAACTGGTCCACCTGGCCGTTGGGCAGGTAGCCGACGGTGAAGTCGTCCACCCGCACGCAGAACGGGTGCAGGTCGGTGCCGTCGACGGTCAGGCCGGGCCGGAACGAGTCGTAGTTGGCCGGGGCGGCGTTGCAGTGCTCCCCCGAGCCGTCGGCGAGCACGATGACCTGGCCCTCGTAGTTGAACATCTTGCCCAGGGCCAGCGCGACGATCAGGCCGAGCATGGCGAAGTGGAAGACCAGGTTGCCCGCCTCGCGCAGGTAGCCGCGCTCGGCGCTGAGGCCGCGCGCGCCGTCCGCCTCGTCGCGCTCGACCAGCCGCCACCCGCGCAACTGGGCGCGCGCGTCGGCCATGACCTGCTCGGGCGTGGCGTCGGCGGTCACCGTCGCGTGGTGCGGGAGGCGAGCCAGGTTGCGCGGGGTCAGGACCGGCTTGGCGCGCAGCGCCTTGGCGTACTCGACGGTGCGCGGGACAAGGCAGCCGACGAGAGAGATGAACAGCAGCAGGTAGATCGCGGAGAACCAGACGCTGCCGTAGACATCGAAGAACTGGAGCCGGTCGAGCAGCGTCCCCCACCAGCCGTGCTCGGCGATGTACTCCTGCGTCTTGCCCGAGTTCAGCGACCGCTGCGGCAGCAGCGCGCCGGGCATCGCGGCGAGGGCGAGCAGGAACAGCAGCACCAGGGCGGTGCGCATGGACGTCAGGCCGCGCCAGGTGTTGCGCAGGAACGCGAGGGCGCGCCTCACAGGGGCAGCTTCACGTCGGTGACCACGGTGTTGCGCAGCCAGGAGACCAACTCGGCCCACAGCCCGGTGACCAGCAGCACCCCCACGACGAACAACATCGCCCCGCCGACGATCTGGATCAGCCTGCCGTGGGTGCGCAGCCAGGTCGTGGCGCGCACCGCCCACCGCGCGCCGAGCGCGATCAGCAGGAACGGCACCCCGAGGCCGAGGCAGTAGACGACCACCAGCAGATACCCGCGCGCGGCGTTGCTGCCGGTCGACGCGGCGATTGTCATGACACCGGAAAGCGTCGGCCCCAGACAGGGCGTCCAACCGAGCGCGAAGATGCCGCCGAGCACGGGGGCGCTCGCGAGACCGAAGCGGGGAGTCTTGTGAATGCGGATGTCCCGCTGCATCCCGGGGACGAGCCCGATGAACACCAACGACATGGCGATGGTGAGCACCCCGCCGAACCGTTGGAGGGCCTCGGAGTTGAGCAGCAATCCGTCAGCCAGCCAGACCAGACTGCCCACAGTGGCGGCGAACACGACGGTGAAGCCGAGGATGAACAGGGTTACCGCGCCCAAGACGCGGTAACGGCCCTTCTTACGGTCCTCGTCAGTGTCAACGGCAGGGGCTTCGGCACCGACTAGAGCGGCCAGGTAAGCGAGATAACCGGGGACAAGAGGAACAACACAGGGGGAAGCGAAGGAGATCAACCCGGCGAGCATGGCCACACCACTGGCAAGCAGCAGCGGTCCGGATATGGCGAGCTCCGTCGGGTCCACCCGATCAGGGTAAGGAACGCCTGCTGAGAGCCGTTGGGCGGTGGCCTGGTGAGGGGCGTAGCTCACAACCCGCTCAGGAGAAGTGCTTGGCCACGATCTCAGCCACGGCTCGTTCCAACTCGGGAGCCTTGCTGGAGTCGACCTTCTGCGCGGATGCCACGCCACGGCCGGGCAGGAAATAGGCAACGACGCACAGCGCCCCGACCTTGGAGCCGGGAACCGGCAGCAGGCACACCCGCTGCTGCCCCTGCACGCCTGTGATCATGGCCTGCCGACCCGCCACCGTGGCGCTTCGTCCACCGGCGGTGGGCGTGCTGTCGGCGAGATCGCGGTCGTAGTGCACGACGAGTTCGATCATCACGGTGTGGGTCGGTTCCACGAGATGACACCGCGGCGGCTCATTGCCGAGGCTGGCCAGGACGGGCGCGAAGTCCGCGGAGAACGCGCCGAAGGCATTGCCCGCGATCTCACAGACGACCCGTGCGTCCCCCGCCGCGGCGACGAACGCGGCTTCCGGGCCGGTCGGGACCGGGGCAGCGGTGCTGGGCTGACAGGTCGTGCCGTAGGGGAAGTCGACGCAGGCCCCGGCCAGTGCCATGTCGGGCTCGTTCCGGAACACCAGCGCGCCCAGCCTGGTGACCGCGACCTCGCCTGCGGCCTTGGCCTGGGCGCAGAGGTCGCTTAAGGATTTCGGCCCGTCACGGCCCACGATGGTCACGGCGACCTCGAAGGTCACCGGAATCGCGACCTGACACCGTCCTTCCCCCGGCCCCGAAGTCAGATAGGCGGTGGCCCCGTCGAGCACGAGAGGCGCCGCCCAGTACTTCTGCATCCGGTCGAACCGGTCATCGACATCGATGGTGAACCGACCGCCTCCGTCACCCGCCGACACCATGCACCTGTGCGCGGCGACCGGCCTGGGCGCGGTCCCCGCCGGGGCTCCGACGGCGTCCGGGGCGAGCAGGGCACACGGATCGAGCGCACGCAGCTCCGCGACCACGGCGCCCTCATTCCGATCCCGCGGGACCTCGGCCTTCGGGTACGCCGCCTGAACCGGCCGAGGCCGCTCCGGTTCCGTCGAGTCCGACGAACACCCGGCCATAGCCGCAGCTATGACCAATAGGAGAATCCCAGCTCGGTTCATTGGCCCAATCCCACGCATGATCAACCGATCTATCCTGGCAACTTTGGCATGTTCACCAGTCGTCCGGCCAGCCTCGTGATGTCGTCGTGCAACCTGTCAATCTCCGCACGCGCAAGTCGCAGGATCTCCGCTTGGGCGACAAAGTAATCATCTACGATCTTGCGCCACGTTGTGCCACCGATCTCCGGGCCCTCGCTGTCGAGCGTCTTGTCGACCACTGTGGATAACCCAGCCGCCCAAGCTGCCGCAGCCGTTCCCCCGGACATGTAGGATGAGTGTCGCGCCTGAAACCGCGACCAGCGCCTTGATCAGCACCTTCTCCAACGGGTTCTCATTTGCGTAGAATTTTCGGTGAAACGCGTCCACGAGCTTGCCCATGGCATTATTCAGACTTCTGCGGGCAAGTTTGATTATGGCACCGTACTGCAACACGAGTGCGGCCAACTCGGCGGCAATTCGATTGAAATCCTTCAGAAAGTCGTCGATGGCGCCCAGGAATGCGCCAGCATGGAGCGCGGCAGAGCCCTCCCATTCTTGCCGGAGATCCTCGAATTCCCCGCTAAGCCTACCGATCCAGTCGTCATTCTGCCACGAAGTATCGCATAACCCCTTGAACACCTTGCTCAAGTCGCAATACTCGCTTTCAAGCAGTTGTCCGGAGAGGGCGAGGGCTGGATCGAAAAACTGCTCGATGTAGCAACCTTCGATTACCGATTCGAACGGATAGTACTCTGTTGGCTCGGCCGGATCTGGAATCAACGGACCATTGGGGTCCAGATCATTCCTCTTGATGGGAAGATCACCTCGCGACTCCACCTTTGTGCCGTCACCCAGGATGACCATCCGGTCATAGTGGTGTTCTTCCGGGTGGAGAAGCCACTCGACCCATGCGGCTATCTCGCCTTCGTGTCCAAATTCACTGTCGATGCCCGTGGTCGCCGAGTGGTAAGGATCAGGGTGTCTGTCCGGTGGGGCCATCGGGGTTCAACCTCGCTTCCAGATTCTCGGCAAGATGACTAAACGAACGCGCGGTATCAGCCTCCTGCTGCATGTAGGCGGCATTGGATTGCTGCAATTTGTCGCGGAATTCGCTTACAATATGAACGAGGTGTCGCTGGCTTTCAGTCATTGTGCCATGTAAGTCGACTGCCCATGTCGCGGTGAAACGACTTGCCTGTGCGGAGGTTAACCACCTCCGCGCACAGCTGTGCCACAATCGAACAGTAGTGACACCGCTCACAGGGTCGAGCGGGGGAGGGGACGGGTGGTGTTACTCGGCTGTGAGGCGGTCGACTACCGGGGTGAGGTCTTCGGCTAGGAGTTCGCGGAGGTAGGCGGCGGCTACGTTGCCCTGTTTGTCTATGACGAAAGTGGCCGGGACGACCGTGCGGGGGTAGCCCTTGAGGGCGAGCAGGGTGCGGCCGGAGGGGTCGTAGATGGAGGGGTAGGTCAGGCCGCGGTCGCGGACGAAATCTTGGGGGACTTCGCGTTGGTTGTCGCGGAAGTTGATGCCCAGGACTTGGGCCCGGTCGGGGTAGGCGTCCTGGATTTTCTGGAGTTGGGCCGCTTCGGTGCGGCAGGGGGCGCACCATTGGCCCCAGACGTTGAGGATTACTACTTTGCCTCGGTAGTCGGCCAGGGAGCGGCGTTTGGTGTCGTCCATCAGGTCCGCGCCGGAGAGGTCGGGGAGCGGTTTGCGGTCGGGGCCGTCGTAGAAGATTTCCGTTTTGCCGCCGGGGGAGACGAAGACGAACTCCGAATTGTTCGTGTTCTCCCCGGTGGCGCAGCCCGCTAGGGCCAGGACTAGGGCCGAAGCGGCCGCCAGGAGGGCGCGCACGGTCACGCGCCCGTTTTCCTGGGGTCGCTGGAGCCCGCGGGTTCCGAGTAGCGGATTTCCACTAGCTGCTCGTCGTCGAAGACGAGGGTGGTGAGGGAGGCCAGGGAGCACTCGCGGCGGGAGGGGTTGTGCCAGAGGCGTTTGCCCTCCAGGTAGCGGCGGATGGTCCACACCGGCAGCTGGTGGGACACGCACACCGCCTCGTGGCCGTTCGCCGCTTCGCGGGCGCGGTGGACGGCGCCGAGCATCCGGTGCGCGATCTCCAAATACGGCTCCCCCCAGGACGGGGTGAACGGGTCGCGCAGATGGGGCCAGTTGCGGGGGGAGCGCAGCGCGCCGTCGCCCACCGAGACCTTCTGGCCCTCGAAGACGTTGGCCGACTCGATGAGGCGGTCGTCGGTGGCGATCTCCAGGCGGTGGGAGCCCGCGATGGGGGCGGCGGTCTCCTGCGCGCGTTGCAGGGGGGACGCCACGACGTGGGTGATGTCGCGGTCGCTGAGGTGCTCGGCGACGGTGAGGGCCTGGCGTTTGCCGGTGTCGGACAGGCGGAAGTTGGGGAGCCTGCCGTAGAGGACGCCGGTGGGGTTGTGGACTTCGCCGTGGCGCAGCAGGTGGACGATCGTCTTGCTCACACCGGCTCCTTCGCCGCTGCCGCCGCCGCCGCGTGCGGGAGGGCGTCGGCGATCTGGGTGAACGCGTCGTCGTCGAGCGCCGCGTTGACGAACCACGCCTCGAACGCGCTGGGCGGGGCGTAGACGCCGCGGTCGAGCAGGGCGTGGAAGAACGGCGGGAACCGCCAGGTCTGCGCGGCCTTGGCGCCCGCGTAGTCGACCACGGGGTCTTCGGTGAAGAAGACGCTGACCAGGTTGCCCGCGAACTGCACCCGGTGCGGCACGCCCGCCTCGGTCAGCGCGGTGGTGAGCAGCGCGCCGAGCTGGGTGGCGTTGGCGTCCAAGGCGCGGTAGACGGTCTCGTCGGCGGCGCGCAGCGTGGCCAGGCCCGCGGCGACCGCGACCGGGTTCCCGGACAGGGTGCCCGCCTGGTAGACCGGGCCGGACGGGGCGAGCGCGGCCATGACCTCGGCGCGCCCGCCGAACGCGGCGGCGGGCAGGCCGCCGGACATGACCTTGCCGAAGGTGTAGAGGTCGGCGACGACGCCCTCGATGCCGAACCAGCCCGCCGCGGACACGCGGAAGCCGGTCATCACCTCGTCCATGATCAGCAGCGCGCCGTTGGCGGCGGTGATCTCGCGCAGGCCCTCGTTGAAGCCGGGGACCGGGGCGATCGCGCCCATGTTGCCCGCGGCGGCCTCGGTGATCACCGCGGCGATCGTCTGGCCGTGCTCGGCGAAGGCGGCGCGGACCGCGTCGAGGTCGTTGTAGGGCAGCACGATGGTGTCCTCGGCCTGCGCGCCGGTGACGCCCGGCGTCGTGGGCAGGCCCAGGGTCGCCACGCCGGAGCCCGCTTCGGCGAGCAGCGCGTCGACGTGGCCGTGGTAGCAGCCTGCGAACTTCACGATCCGGGGGCGGCCGGTGAAGCCTCGGGCCAGCCGGATCGCGCTCATCGTGGCCTCGGTGCCGGAGTTGACCAGCCGGACCTGGTTGACCGGGGAGACCCGGCCGATGATCTCCTCGGCGAGGTCGATCTCCCCCGCCGTCGGCGCGCCGAACGACAGCCCGTTGCCCGCCGCCGCGCGCACCGCGTCGACCACGGCCGGGTGCGCGTGCCCGAGGATCATCGGGCCCCACGACGAGACCAGGTCGACGTAGCGGTTGCCGTCGGCGTCCCACAGGTGCGGGCCCTGGCCGCGCACCATGAACCGGGGGGTGCCGCCCACCGCGGAGAACGCCCGCACCGGGGAGTTCACTCCGCCAGGGGTGACCGCTTTCGCGCGGTCGAACAGCGTGGCCGAACCGCGCACGTGCGCCTGGGTCTCAGCTTCCACGGGGCCAGTCTCCCAAATCGGGTCGAGTGTCCGCGCTCACGTACGGCGGGAGCGGGCCCGCACGGCCAGCGCGATCTGCCGCACGGCGTCGAGGACGACGATCAGCGCGCCGGTGCCCGCGGCGACCGAGGCGCCGATCCAGTTGCCCGCGTAGCGCTCGAAGGCGAGGTCGGGGCGCTCGGCGATCGGGGTCAGCGGCACGGTTCCGCGCGACCACAGCCACACCGCGAGCCACACCAGCAGGGCGGCCGCGACCAGCTCGGCCGCCGCGACCAGCGCCCGCTTCGGCTGGTTGAGCCCTTCGGTGCCCACCGGCCAGGCCAGGTCGGGCGCCTCGGGCTGACTCGTCCCTGCTGTCACAGGGTCAGCCTCTCATGGCCGCGTCGCCTCGGGCGCGGTGCCCGCGAAGTGCTCGCGGACGTCGACCCGCAGCAGCAGGACGACCACGGCGACCCAGAGCGTGATCAGCAGCGCGCCGACGTAGACGGCGGCGCCGTGGCAGAGCGCGTTGGCCGCCGCTGGCGCGCACAGCGCCCCGACCAGCGCGGTGACCAGGAACGCGTAGCGCGCCCAGCCCCGCCCCGCGCGCAACGGCAGCACGAGGACGACGGCGAGGACGGCGGACAGGCCCGCGCCGAGTCCGAGGTAGCCCAGGGGCCGGTCGGACAGCAGCAGCAGGGCGCCCGCGAGCGCGGCGGCGGCCAGCGAGCCGTAGCAGGCCGCGGTCACCGCGCCGGGTCTGGAACGGGGCGAATCGGGCGGGGAGGCGGTCATGCGAACTATGTAGTCCCCGGACACACCCGTGTTACGAGGTGTATTTAACGGTCGTTCGCGCGTCCCGAACCGCCCCGCCCGCCGTCGAACGCGGTCAGCTCGCGCGCTTGGCCGCGTCGAAGTACGCCGAGGACTCCTTGGTGTACATGAGGTAGATCGCGGTGCCGACCAGGGCGATCTGCGCGATGCCGACGACCATGTCGAGCGGGCCCTGCTCGCCGGAAACCAGGCCGAAGATGCCGAAGAGCAGGCCGATGCCGCCCAGGATCGCCAGGGTCAGCCGCGCCCAGTTGCGGCCCGCGCGCATCTTGAACGCGAACAGCAGGTAGAGGCCGAAGAACAGGATCGCGACGACCCCGGTGAGGACGAGCGCGGCCGAGACCGCGGTGTCGAGATCGGCTTCGGTGAACGACGTGCCCGAGTCCTCCAGCGCTTTCCTGGCCGCGTCACGGGTCGCGTCCTGGCCGAACGCGAGGGTGAGGACGAACCCGAGCAGGCTCAGTCCGGCGCTGACCAGCCACAGGGTGAAGGCGGTGTCGACCTGCTTGGGCCGGGCGGGCGCCTGCGGCAGGGATCGCGGGTCGACCGGCGGCGCGCTGGGCAGTGGCTCGTAGGGGTCGTTGGATTGGGGTCCGGGTCCACTCGTTGTCATAGCTGAGAAACTATTAGGTTGCCTGGTCGAATGCACAGCGACTTAGCGGGATCGACGGTCACGTTTTGCGCTCGACCAGCGGTTTCAGCGCCTCGGTCAGGTCCTCCGGGTACCGCGCCCAGGCCAGCACCACCGACCCGTCGTCCAACTCCACCGGCACCTCGGTTGTCTTGCGCGGCACGGTGAAACCGCCACCGAGCGGTTTGGCTCCGTCGGGGGCCTGCACTCCGGTGACCTTGGCGATGCGCTCGACCGGCAGCACTTCCTCCCCCTGCCGCAACGAGGTGGCGGTCAACGTGACCGCGCAGACCTTTCGCCTGGCGTTTACCCAGCCCGCGGTCATCAGCGCCAACACCGCGCCTACCAGCAGCCAGGTAAGTCCGTGCACCACACCGGTAGTGGCCTCAAGACCCGCGCCGACAGCGCAGAACAGCGGCCCCCACAGCACCGGCCACCAACTCGACCCCGGCTCCAGGTAGTGAATCGGCTCCTCGGGCTGCCCGCTCACCGTTCGTCGCTCTCGGCGAAGAACCGCCGCGCCGTGGGCATGTAGAGCATCCCCAGCCCGACGACCACCAGCAGCGCGCTGATCAAGCCGTAGATCGTGACCCGGCCGACCGAGTACTCGAACAGGCAGGCGATCACGCCAACGACGAGCAGCAGCGTCCGGGCCTTGCGCACGCCGCGGCGCGCGTGGTGGGCCAGCAGCAGGAAGAACCCGAGGAACATCAGCGAGCCCAGCAACAGCCACCAGGACAGGCCCACCGCGACCTGCATGGTGTCGACTGACCGCATCTCGGGCGTCACGCGCTTCTGGTTCTCGGCCCACTCTTCGCGCAAGATGAAGAAGAGGATCGCGCCGACCAGGCCGATCAGCCCCGCGGCGACCCAGACCCAGAACGCGGCCCGCACGACTCGCGGCGCGTCCGTCCGGGCCTGGCCCGCGTCGGCCGCCTCGGCGGCGGTCGGCATGACCGGCTCGTCGTCGCGCGGCCCCGGGTCCGATTCGTCTGGTGTGCGCACGGCCCGAACATACCCGCCGGGTGTTCCGCCGGTGTCAGCGCTCGCGCAGCCAGCCCGCGGCCTCGGTCGCCCAGTAGGTCAAGATCACATCGGCGCCCGCGCGGCGGATCGAGGTCAGGGTCTCCAGGATGGTGCGCCTGCGGTCGAGCCAGCCGTTGGCGGCGGCGGCCTCGACCATCGCGTACTCACCGGAGACCTGGTAAGCGGCTACCGGGACGTCGGAAAGCTCGCGGACGGCGCGGATGACGTCGAGGTAGGCCAGGGCAGGCTTGACCATGACCAGGTCGGCGCCCTCGGTGAGGTCGAGCGTGACCTCCCGCAGCGCCTCGCGGACGTTGGCCGGGTCCTGCTGGTAGGTCTTACGGTCGCCGGTTAGCTGCGAGTCGACGGCCTCACGGAAAGGGCCGAACAAGGCGGAAGCGAACTTGGCCGAGTACGCCAAGATGCCGACGTCGTGGCGGCCCGCGGCGTCCAACGCCTCGCGGACAACGCCGACCTGGCCGTCCATCATGCCGCTGGGGCCGAGCAGGTGCGCGCCCGCCTCGGCCTGCGCCAGGGCCATGTCGGCGTAGACGGCGAGGGTCGCGTCGTTGTCGACGTCGCCGTGCGCGTCAAGGACGCCGCAGTGGCCGTGGTCGGTGAACTCGTCCAGGCACAGGTCGGCCATTAGGACCGTCTCGTCGCCCAGTTCCGCCCGCAGGTCGCGCAGCGCGACGTTGAGGACGCCGTTCGGGTCGACGCCGCCGGAGCCCACCGCGTCACGGGTCTCGGGGACGCCGAAGAGCATGATCCCGCCGACCCCGGCCCGCACCGCGTCGACGGCGGCCTTGCGCAGCGTGTCCCGGGTGTGCTGGACGACCCCGGGCATGCTGCCGATGGGCGTCGGCTCGGTCGCGCCCTCCTTGACGAACATGGGCAGCACGAGCTGCCGCGGCTCGACGGCGGTCTCGGAGACCATGCGTCGCAGCGCCGGTGTGCCGCGCAGCCTGCGCGGCCGGTGGTTCGGAAACATCGGGCCCTCCCCAAAAGGCCGCGGGCGGCGTGCCCCTGCACACCGCCCGCGGGTGGTACTAGCGCCTCGCGCGCTTGGTCTTGCGCGGCGGGGGCAGGGCGCCCTCCGCGCGCAGCCGCGCCGCGTGCTCGGCGAGCGCGTCGACCAGGGCGGGCACGG
Source organism: Actinokineospora sp. NPDC051303 (assembly GCF_055586285.1). NCBI lineage: Bacteria > Bacillati > Actinomycetota > Actinomycetes > Pseudonocardiales > Pseudonocardiaceae > Actinokineospora > Actinokineospora sp. NPDC051303. Next base: position 6,717 of record NZ_JBVJIN010000011.1, on the reverse strand, counting down.
TGGCGTGCTCGGGCTGGACGTCGACGCGCAGGCCGAACTCCCGCGCGGTCTCCGCGGTCTTGGGGCCGATACAGGCCACCAGGGTCCGCGCGTGCGGCTTGCCCGCGATGCCGACCAGGTTCCGCACGGTGGACGACGAGGTGAAGCACACCGCGTCGAACCCGCCGGTCTTGATCATCTCGCGGGTCTCGGCGGGCGGCGGCGCGGCGCGGACGGTGCGGTACGCGGTCACGTCATCGATCTCCCAGCCGCGGTCGCGCAGACCGGCGGCGAGGGTCTCGGTGGCGATGTCCGCGCGCGGCAGCAGCACCCGCTCCACCGGGTCGAGGATGTCGTCGTACGGCGGGAAGTCGGCCAGCAGGCCCTCGCTGGACTGCTCGCCCGAGGGCACCAGCTCCGGGTTGATGCCGAACGAGCGGACCTTCGCCGCGGTGGCCTCGCCGACGCAGGCGATCTTCACGCCGGAGAACGCGCGGGCGTCGAGGCCGAACTCGGCGAACTTCTCCCAGACCGCGCGCACGGCGTTGGTCGAGGTGAAGATGACCCACTGGTACCGGCCGTCGACCAGGCCCTTGACCGAGCGCTCCATCTGCGCCGGGCTGCGCGGCGGCTCGACGGAGATCGTCGGCACCTCCGAGGGGATGGCCCCGTGCAGGTGCAGGCGCTCGCTCATCTCGCCAGCCTGGTCCTTGGTGCGCGGCACCAGCACCCGCCACCCGTAGAGCGCGCGCGACTCCCACCACGACAGCTTCGAGCGCTGCGACACGGCCGCGCCCACGGTCACCACCAGGTGCCCGGAGATCTCGCCAGCGTCGGCGGCCAGCGAGGCCAGCGTGGTGTCGATGGTGCGCTGGCTGGAGCCGGTGCCGTCGGCGGTCACCGCGACCGGGGTCTGCGCCGCGATGCCGTGCTCGACCAGCGACGAGGCCGCCTCGGCGAGGTGGCTGGCGCTGGCGTGCAGCACGATCGGGCCGGGCACACCGGCCAGGCCCGCCCAGTCGATGTCGCCGCGCACGTCGACCTCGGTGTGCGTGGAGCCGAGCGCGATGCCCGCGTAGGCGGGGACGGCGGTGGCGGCGGAGACGCCGGGCACCACGTCGAACACCGCGCTGGTCCGCGCGACGGCTTGCGCCTCGGCGACGACCGCCGAATGCGTCAGCGGATCGCCCGCGACCAGGCGCACGACGACGCGGCCGGATTTGGCCTCGCCAGCGAGGTCCTTGGCGACGTCGGCTGGTTGCCCCACGGCGGGGCGGACTTCGGCGCCGGGGCAGGCGAACGCCAGCACCCCGGAGGGCACGTCCGGGTCGGTAACCACGAGCTCCGCGCGTTCGAGCAGCTCTTTGGCTCGAACGGTGAGCAGCCCGGCGTCGCCGGGGCCGGAACCCACGAAGGCGACGCGACCGGGGGACTTGCGTGCACGGGTGGTCATGTCAGGCCACTTCCTCATCAACTACGCCTCGGGACCGGAGAGCACCCCGGCCCCGAGTTCCAGCAGCTCGGCGGCCAGCGCACGACCGAGCTGCTCTCCTGCGGTCAGGTCACCGGTGGCCGAGGCGCGCATGATCTCGACGGGCCCGGTGGGGTCGCCGTCGGCCAGGTACGCGGCGGCTACCCCGCGCAGCGACAGGCGGTAGACCACCTGGTCGTCGCTGTCGAGGTCTTCCACGACATCGGCCAATGCGCCAACCGGCGCGCTGCAGCCCGCTTCCAGCGCGGCCAGCATGGCGCGCTCAGCGGCCACCGCGGCCCGGGTGGCTTCATCGTCTACAGTGGACTGGAGTAGGTGCTCGACGTCGACGTCGTTCACCCGGCACTCGATCGCCAGAGCGCCCTGCGCCGGGGCGGGCAGCATCTGGATCGGGTCCAGGGTCTCGGTGATCTCGGCCAGCCTGCCCAGCCGGGCCAGGCCCGCGCGGGCGAGCACGACCGCGTCGACCTCGCCGTCGCGCACCATCGCGATCCGGGTGTCCACGTTGCCCCGGATCGGCACGATCTCGTGGCCGAAGCCCAGCGCGTGCAGCTGCGCGGCGCGGCGCGGCGAGCCGGTGCCGATGCGCGCGCCCGGCGGCAGCTCGCCCAGGGTCAGCCCGTCGCGGGCGACCAGCGCGTCGCGCGGGTCCTCCCGAGGAGGAACACCTGCGAGCGACAGTCGCGGGTCCGGGGCGGTCGGCAGGTCCTTGTACGAGTGCACGGCCACGTCGACCGTGCCGTCGGCGAGCGCGTCGCGCAGCGCGGAGGTGAACACGCCGATGCCGATTTCGGCGATCGGCGCGGACGAGCGGTCGCCGGGGGTGGACACGACGACGATCTCGGTCTTCGCGCCCGCTTTCTCCAGCGCGTCGGCGACCGTGCCGGTCTGCGCCAGGGCGAGCGCGCTGCCGCGCGTGCCGATTCTGATCACGCGTTCCATCAGCGACCACCGTCCACGGGCGTCTCGAAGGGGGCGGCCACGGCGGCGGGCGCCTGCGGGTCGAGCTGGAACAGCTCGCGCAGCGCCTCGGCGTAGCCCGTGCCCTCCGGCCCGGAGGCGAGTTCCTTGACCCGGACCGTCGGGGTGTGCAGCAGCTTGTCGACCACGCGGCGGACCGTGCGGGCCAGCTCGGCGCGGACCGGGTCGTCCAGCTCGGGCAGCCGCGCGTCCAGCCGCAGCAGCTCGGCGTCGACCACCTCGGCGGCCCGCTTGCGTAGCGCCGTGACGGTCGGGGTGACCTCGGCGGAGCGCTGCGCGGCCAGGTAGGCGCGCACCTCCTCGGCGACGATCTCGCCAGCGCGGCGGGTGTCGATGCCGCTGGGGGCCTCGGCGAGCCTGCGCTGGAGGCTTTCCAGGTCGACCACGCGCACGCCAGCGAGGTCGGCGACGCCGTCCTCGACGTCGCGCGGCAGGCCAAGGTCGCAGATGACCAGCGGCCGGTCGGCCGGGCGGGCGTCGACCTGCTCGACGCGCACGACCGCGCCCATGGCCCCGGTGCAGGAGATCACCACGTCGGCGTCGGCGATCCGCTCGCGCAGCCCGTCGAGCGCGACGGCGGCGGCGGGCACGCCCTGCTCGCGCAGCGACGCGGCCAGGCGCTCGCCGTTGGCCTGCGAGCGGTTGGCGACGACGACCTCACCGATCGCGGCCCGGCGCAGCGCGGCGGCGGCCAGGCCGCCCATCGACCCGGCGCCCACGATCAGCGCCTTGCGGCCCGCCAGCCCGGCGAGGGCTTCCTCGGCGTCGGACAGCGCCTCGGACACGACCGACCCGCCCGCCTGGCCCAGCCCGGTGTCGGTCTGCACCCGCTTGCCGATGCGCAGCGCCTGCTGCACCAGCTCGTGCAGGGTGCGGCCGACGGTGCCCGCCTCGCGGGCGGCGCCGTAGGCCAGCCGGACCTGGCCCAGGATCTGCGACTCGCCCACGACCATGGAGTCCAGGCCCGCGGCGACGGTGAACAGGTGCTGGGCCGCCGCGGCGGCATAGTGCACGTAGAGGTGGTCGTAAAGGGCGGAGACGTCCTCGCCGGAGTGCCGCGCGAGCACGCCCACGATGTCGGCCAGCCCGGCGTGGAACGCCTCGACGACCGCGTAGACCTCGACCCGGTTGCACGTGGTGACCAACACGGCTTCGGAGACGTTGGCGCACGCCTGCAGGTCGTGCAGGACCTTGGGCACGTCGACGGCCGAGACGGTGACGCGTTCGAGGACGCGCACCTCCGCGGTGCGGTGCGACATCCCGACAGCGAGAACGCTCACGACACCACCATCCCGTTGACCTGCAGATCCGGACCCATCCCAGCGACCCCGCCATCCTGCGCGGCGTCGTCGGCCCGTCGCGCCACGTGGAACGACAGGACCTGCAACTCGACCGCCAGGTCGACCTTGCGGACCTCGACGTGGTCGGGCACCTGCAGGACGACGGGAGCGAAGTTCAGAATGCACTGAACTCCCGCTTCGACCAAACGGTCGCATACAGTCTGGGCGGCGGGCGGCGGCGTCGCGATCACCCCGATGGACACCTCGCGCTCGGCGCAGACCCTCGGGATGTCATCGATGTGGTCGACCGGGATCCCGCCGACGGGCACGCCGACGAGGTCGGGATCGACATCGAACAAAGCTGTCACGGGGAAACCTCGTCCAGGAAACCCGCCGTAGTTGGCGAGGGCATGTCCGAGGTTACCGATTCCGACGACCGCGACGCTGTGTTTCCGGGTCAACCCGAGGATCCGCTCGATCTCCTCGATGAGCACCACGACCTCGTAGCCCACGCCCCGGGTGCCGTACGAGCCGATGTAGGACAGGTCCTTGCGCAGCTTCGCCGAGTTGACCCCGGCCGCGGCGGCGAGTTCCTCGCTGGACACGGTGCCCGCGCCCTGCTCCTGCATTCCGGACAACACCCGCAGGTAGACCGCGAGCCGGGCCACCGCGGCCTCGGGGATCGCGCGGGCCCGGTCACGTGCGGCGGGCACCTCCGCGACCCTCGGGATCGGCGTCGTGATCTCGGCGGCGGTTGGGGCGGGCGGGGTGTCGCCGACCCCGTTCCGCTGGCCTCGCTGTGCCGCCACGCTGCTACTCCTCGGCAGATTTCGTCTCCGGGTCTGCCACCACGGTACCGCTTGTGAACGTGTGCACAAAGTTGGTGGCCAGGCCGTAGACGAAGCCCACACCGCGGACCGCGCGACTACCAACCGTGATGAGTCACTCCGCTCGGTAGTAGACCAACCGTGGCCTACGGGCGGCTCGAACAACGCAAACGCGCCACGATGGAGTGACCTATGTCACTTTGGGGGCCGCGTTACGCCGTTTGATCGCAGCCGAAAGGGGGCTGGACGTTTGAACGGAAACGGCAGGGCAAACCGTACGCGGCGCGACCCCGCGGGCATCCCCGTCGCGCCCCTCCTCCCGGCATGGCGCTCGAATCGAAACCGAAGTTTCGTCCGCGGGGAGTGGACAGCAGTATGGACGTACTACCACGGCGGTCGTTCCGAACGAAAACCGGATTCGCGGCCCGGACTCAACAAATGTCAAACCGCATGATTGGCGGCGCCGGAAAAACTCCGTGGCCACCGCCGGGGGTGGCGCGCTGCTGTGACCGCCGCCACTCGTCTGAACCGTGACAGTCTTGCCGCGAAATGTCGCGATCCGTCGCGTATTACCGCGTACGGTCGACGGATGCCGTAACGTTTCGTGCCACTTTGTCTCAAAACTTTCCATAACACTGGCCGGAAAGTCCGAACGCGTGCAGGATAACCGCCGGCACAACTGCGTCGCAGTTTCCCCCTCGATAGCCTTGTGGAGCATGGTCGCTCGATAAGGCGCGCTACGGCACGGTCACTGATCTGGGCGAGCCAGAAGCGATGACGAAGAGGGCCTCCCGCTGGCACCGGGAGGTCCTCTTCGGTTTCCCGGGAAGACGTCGTCCGGAACGCCGAGCGCCCGCAAGATCGTTCGCCTGCCCGATTAGTAAATTGTCCTCGCAACTATTTTTCCCGCCCGGTTCACCCGCCGCGGCCAATGCTGACTACTAATCAGTAACCGGCTTGGCGTGGGCTGTGCCAACCCGTGCCGCCCAGCCGCGCCGTGTTGGCAGCGGATTGAGAGCGAGGGAAAGATGTGCCCAACGCGACCCGGGATGCTTCCGAAGGTCCGATCGCCAATCGGAATCAGTCCTACGCCAGCGCCCCGGCACGCCCAGATCAACGAAGGCCCAGTCGATCAGCGGCTGGGCGAGTACGAAGGTTGGCCCAAGGCCAATCGGAAGGTGACTGTTGATGACCCTGCTGTACCCGCGCGACCTACCGCGTGCCCGCCGCGCCTGCCGCACGGCGGCCGCGACTCGAAGGAGCACCGGCGCCGCCATGCGGAGCGTCGTCATCGGGGTAGTCCTGTGTTACATCCTCGTGCTGCTTTTCCTGGGACACGCCGCCGAGAGCGCGGCCGTGCTGCTAGCCAGCGGCCTCACCGGCCGCGCGCTCGGCGCCTCGCGCACCGGCTCGCCGACTCCGCGCCCGCAGGGGCTTTTCTGACGTTCGGATCACCCGCCGCCGCGGGTCCTTCCGATCGCAGAGCCCACCAGAGGAGGATGTCATGGCCGAGGCCAGCGAACCTCGATCTCCCGTCAGTTCCCCGGCGCCCGGCGCCCTCACGCGCACGGAAGCCCGGGAGCGGTTCCACGACCGCTTGGCCCAGGAGTACCTGAAAGCGGGAAAGCCATCATTGCGGGAGTTGGAACGCAGACTCCGCGAACACAGCGACCACCTCGCACTCGGCTCGTCGCCCACGTCGCTCGGCCGGGTGCTCAACGGCAAGCAGTTCCCGAAGTGGCCGATGAGCCGGGCGCTGTTACAGGAGTTCGGCGTTCCTGAGGTGGCGATCAACGGGGAGTGGAAATACTTGTGGATGATGGGAGCGCGTAAGGGCGGCGCTTTGCCTGTGGTCGATGACGGTGCGTTGGCTCAGGGCTTGCCGTCGTCGGGATTGCCGTTCGGGGACCGGCCTGCTACTTGCAGGCGGTGCGGCGTTTTGGTCGGCGATATCAGCCTTCATAGTGAATGGCATTCCGGTGGGCGTCGGCGTGGTGGTGATCGGGTGGGGGCTGTTCGGCGTCGGTGATGCTTCTGCTTGTCTGCTGGTTGCTGTTGCTGTCTTGCTCGATGGGGTGGAGTGGTTTCTTCGGGGCCCCTACGAAGGAAGATCGCCGTGTGAAAGACGGGTGGGATGCCTTCGGCCTCACACGTGCGG
>NZ_JBVJIN010000010.1:28228-179576 GCF_055586285.1 Actinokineospora sp. NPDC051303 | reverse complement strand
GCTGGCTCGCGTAGCCGTCGGCCAATTTACTGTGGGAGCCGGAATAGTGACGGCCCTAGCTTCCCACAGCGTCGCACCGACCAGTTGAGACCAAGGTTGGACGAGACGGTCACCGCGCTCTACGACGCCCAGCCCGATTCGACATCGACGCCGCCGTACTGGTTGCCGCTGGTGTGAATGAGGAGTGCGACCAGAAGCTTGCCCGTCACCGCGCGGAGCTGGAAGCCGGTGCTGGTCGCCCGGTGGATGGTCGACACCCAGGCCCGCCCGCGGAGGCTGCGGCGCGGTCACCGGCGGTCAGCGGGAAGCGGATAAGCCGAGTCCAACTCGGACTCCGGCTGATCTACTAACCCGGAAACAAATCGTGCGGGTCGAGACGAATCTCGACCCGCACGATTGGGGTTATGGCACGTGTCCGAGGGGGGACTTGAACCGTATCCCCAACCTAGTTTACGCGGCTGACCTGCAACTCCTCGAGCGGTGAAGTGTGCGTTCGTGTCTCCGGGGCGGCTTGCGCTGGATGCACACTGAGCCGGGTCTGATTCGGGGTGCCGGAGTGGCTCGTTCAGGTTGCGCGTCTTTGGACGTGAAGCCGTTGGTCATCTCGGCTCGGGTGCCGTTGGTGATGGAGCGTCGGAAGCCGTTGGCCGATGCGGAGCGTTGATTGGCGCGGCTTACCGGCGTAGCAAGTGGTGACGTGGGATTTACGCCTTCGTGTAGTTCGGAGTTTCATTCCCTTGTGGTGGTGGCTTGTGACGCTTCTCGGCGAGTTGCGATCGCCTCGCCATTGCCGTTGTCCCAGCCGTGAGAAGAACCCGCTGGTCAAGAGTCGACCAGAGCTCCTGTCGGGCGGTCGAGTGATGAAGGACGGGCCTCGGCGTCCCTGTTGGCGTCATAGGCCTTGTCGCCGCCTTGTTTGGTGCGGTCGCGTGGGGAGCCTCACCGAACCGGTGGCCGACGGAGAGACACCGGACCCGCTTTCGGTGATTCGCCGGGACGGTTGGGCGCTGGTCGCCCATATCCCGGCGCCGGTCATCGGTGTGGTCTTACTTTCCGTTGTGGAACAGCAGTAGACTTCATTCTCGCCGTCCGTGGCAGTGATCCTGATCGCATCGACAGCCGTCTTCGATCAAGTCCCCGGCGCGGCTTGGAGTCGGTGGGTTGTGCGTCGTGTCCTCCTCGCCCGCCACGATCTGCCGTCGAATTTGGGACAGGCACTGGAGACCGCTCGCTAACAGGGAATCCTGCGCGCGGCGGGGATCAGTTACCGCTGCCGGGCCGAGTTGGTGGCCTGCGGTGCCAGTCGACGTCGAATGGCACCGCAGGCCACCGCTCACGCGGCGGCGGCCACCTCCGGCGTGGCCTTGGCGGCGCGGTCGCGGGGGAGCAGCCAGACAGTGACCGCGGCCAGCAGCGCCGGGACCATCAGCGCGTAGAACCCTGCCTTCGGCGACGCGATGAGCACGGTCACCGCGGCCAGGTAGCTGGGGCCGATGATCGCGCCGATCCGGCCGACGGCCAACCCGAAGCCGAATCCGGTGCCGCGCAGCCTCGGCGGGTAGCACGTGGCCATCGCCGCGGTGATCAGGCTCTGCGTGCCGAGCGAGCCGAGGCCCGCGAGCCCCGACATCACCAGCAGCAGCACCCTGGGCTGCGGGGTGCTCAGCATGAACAGGGTCCCCACGGCGACCAGGAACGCCGCGCTCGTCACCAGCCGCAGATGACCCCGGTCGGCGACCAGCGCGACCAGCATCGTGCCCAGGCTGGCTCCCAGGGTGAACGCGACCAGGAACTCCAGCGACGAGCGCAGGTCGTAGCCGGACTTCACCATGATCGAGGGCAGCCAGGTGGTCGAGGCGTAGATGAGCACCATGCCCAGAAACATCGCCGCCCAGAACAGCAGGGTGCTCCGGCGCAGGTCGGACGCCAGCAGTCGGGCGATCCGGTTGCCGCTGACCTCGATCCCTCTGCCCGCCGCGCCCTCGGGAATCGTGTCCGGCGCGACGCGCAGGATCAGCGGGATGATCAGGACGGCCGCGGCGCCGATCAGGTACAGGACCTGGAAGTGGGTTTCCGGCAGGAGTGCCAGTCCCGTCAGCGCCGAGAGGGTGCCGCCGATGCCGATGGCGCCCATCGCGGTGGCGAGGTGGATGGTGCGCCTGCCGGGCGGGGCCCAGTCCGCGACCAGCGCGGCGACGAGCGGGGTGAGCGCGCCGACACCGATTCCGGTGCCGAACCGGCTCGCCACGAACAGGCTCAGGCTGGGCGCGAGTCCGCCCACCAGCATGCACAGGGAGATCCAGCCGACGCCGACGGCGAGTGGGACGCGGCGGCCCCACCGGTCCGCGGCCCAGCCCGCGAGGACCGAGCCGAGCGGCATGCCGAGCGCGGTCGCGCTCCCGAGCAGCCCCAGCGTCGCGGGGACGGCGTGCCATGGCTCGTACCGCAGCAGCGCTGGGCCCGAGGTGCCCAGGCTGAACAGGTCGTAGCCGTCGATCAGAAGGACAAGGAAGGCCAGTCCCAGCACACCGCGTCCGCGGGCGCCGGTACCGGGGGTTGTCGGGTCACTCGCCATTGAGGCCTCGTTTCCTGGACGAAGGAGATCCTGTAATGCAGGACACATGTCTCCTATGACGGGACTGTGACACAGAAGGTGGTCTTCGTCAAGGACGCGCACAGTGCGTGCGGACTGCTGACCAGCGTATATCGGCTCAGACTGAACGACAGGCTTGGCCAACAGCGAGAGTGTGTGCGTATACTAGGACTACAGTCTCGAATATCAGGACATGTTGTCAGGGTGCCAATGAGCGGGTGTCGGCAGTGTCAACGCAAAGGACTGAAGTGATGCGCGAACCGGCGATCGACCGGACTCTGACCCTGCACATGCAGGGCGACTGGGGCATGCAGAACCTTCACCGGGTGTGCGGCTGGCTCGGGCAGGGACTGGTCGACCGCGGCGGTCCCGGCACCCGGTTCGCCATCTGGAACGGGCGCGGTTTCGCCGACAACGTCCGCGCGGTCGGCCGGGGCGATGTCGACCTCGCCATGGTCACCCCGGCCGCGTTCGTCACCGCGGCGCTGGACGGGCGAGGGCGCTACGAGCAGGAGAGCTTCCCGCGGTTGCGGGCGATCGGGGTCGTCCCGCAGCGGGACCGGCTGGTCGTGGGCGTCCGGCGGTCGCTGGGGATCGGGACGTTCGCCGAGCTGCGCGCCACCCGGCCCGCGCTGCGCCTGGCCACCTCCGCCGACGACGGGGTCAACCACGTCGGCCTCGCCGCCCGGCAGGTGCTCGCCCGCTCGGGAGTCGACATCGAGGGCTGGGGCGGCCGGTTCCTGGTGGATGAGCGTCCGTTTGAGACGATCGCGCACGTCCGGGACGGCCGGGCCGACGCGATCGTCCACGAGGCGGTCATGCTGCCCGGCTGGCAGGAGATCGGCGCCGACCTGGCGTTCCTGCCCGTCGAGCCGAACGTGCTCGACGGGCTGGCCGCGGACTTCGGCTGGCCAGCCGCGACCCTGCCCGCGGGCTACTTCCCTGGCTCGCCCGAGCTGCGCACGCTCGACTTCAGCGACTTCCTCGTCCTCGCGCACGCCGATCTGGCCGACGACGTGGCCTACGCCCTGGCCTGGCTGCTCGGCGAGACCCGGCACCTCATCGAGGCGCAGTACCGGCACATCCCGCCGGAGCGCAGCCCCATCACCTACCCGCTCGACCCGGCCACCATGGGCCGCGCGCCCATCCCGCTGCACCCGGGCGCCGCCGAGTACTACGCGGCGCTGGGGACGTGATGGAGCCCGCGAAGCGCCTCGTGATCCAGGCGAGCCACGCCATGGCCGCGGCGGGCCAGGGCGATCTGGTGTGGGGCCACGTCGCGGTGCGGGCGGCCGACGGCAGCGGGATCTGGATCAAGGCCCCGGGCTGGGGGCTCGACGAGGTGCGCCCCGACCGCGTGCAACTCGTCTCGTTCGAGGCGGAAGTCCTGTCCGGGGAGGGAACACCGCACCACGAGTGCCACATCCACCTGGAGATCCTGCGGCGGAACCCGCGGCTGCGGTGCGTGGTGCATACCCATGCCGGCGCGGCGGTCGCCTTCGCCGCGCTGGGCACGCCGCTGCTGCCGATCTCCCACGATGGCGCGCTGTTCGCGGGCGCGGACGTGCCCCGCTTCGAGCGGGCGGGCGGTTTGGTCGGCACGCCCGAGCGGGGCCGCGCCCTCGCCGAGGTCCTCGGCGATGCCCCGGCCGCGCTCCTGCCCAGCCACGGCCTGGTGGCCGCCGGGGAGTCCGTCCCGGCGGCGGTGATGCACGCGGTGCTGCTCGACCGTGCGTGCCAGGCGCAGCTTGCCGCGATGGCGGCGGGTCCCGTCGCGGTGTTCTCCGATCCCGCCGAGGCGCGGGCCAAGCGCGCCGAGTGCTGGCCGGAAAGCCAGCTCACCGCCGGATGGCGCTACCTGGTCCGGCGGTCTCGACAAGGCCAGCAGGACCGACACGACCTTGTGAACGGAGCCGAGGAATGACGACCAAGTCCCCAGAGACGACCGAGTCCCGGGAGCGGTGGCGCACGGTGGACACCGCTGACGGTCCCATGCGGGTCTACGTGGCCGAGCCCGAGCGCCGCACCGGCCGGGCGGTGATCGTGCTGCAGGAGGCGTTCGGCGTCAACGAGCACATCCAGGACATCGCGCGCCGGTTCGCCGGGCGCGGCTTCCTCGCCGTGGCTCCCGACCTGTTCCACCGGACCGGCGCCCGCGTCCTCGGCTACGACCAGCACGCCGACGCCGTCGGCCTGATCAGCCAGATCGGCCCCGACGCGATCACCGTCGACGTCCGCGCGGTCCTCGACCACCTCGCGGGCGACGAGGGCGTCGGCGTGGCGCGCACGGCGATCGTCGGGTTCTGCTTCGGCGGCCGGGCGGCCTTCACCGCCGCCACCGCCACTCCCGGGCTGGGCGCCGCGGTGGTGTTCTACGGGCCCGGCATCGCGGCGGGACCGCACGCGGTGCTCGACCGCGCCGGGTCCGTCACCGCACCGCTGCTGCTGCACGTCGGCGCCAATGACCCGACCATCCCGCCGGATCACGTCGCCGCGATCGACGACGCGCTGCGCGCGGCGGGCACGGAGTTCGAGCAGCACGTCTACCCCGGCGCGGGCCACGCGTTCGCCTGCGACGCGCGCCCGGCGATGTTCCGCGCCGAACCGGCCGAGGCGGCCTGGGCGCGCACGTTCGCGTTCCTGGACAAGCACCTTTCCCCCGCCATCTGAATCGAGGCTCCCCGCCATGGGAATCGTCCACGAGGTCATCGACGCCCTGCCGTACGACGAGAGCACCCGCACCGTGCGCAGGCGCGAGGAACTGCTGCTCGCCCGGCCAACGCCGGGCCCGGTCACGCCGCGCGAGCCCGAGCCGCTGGTGGCCGTGCACTTCGCCCAGGAGTACAAGCCGATCGCCTTCGCCCCGCCGCGCGGGGTCTACGAGAGCGACAGACTGCGCGTCGAGTGGCAGACGATGAACTTCCGGCAGCCCTTCTACCACCGCAACTGCGACGTGGACGAGCTGTCCTACCAGATCTGGGGCGAGCGGACGCTGATGACCGAGCAGGGTTGCGTCGAGCACCGGCCCGGCGAGTTCTCCCGTATCCCGGCTGGCGTGGCGCACGACAACTACGGCCGTGCGGAAAGCCACCTGCTGTTCTACATCCCCGCGCCCGTCACGCGGGTCCACCCCGCGGCCCGGCGCGGTGCGCCCGTCTTCCCGCCGTTTCCCGGTTGGGAGCCCGCGACGGTGACCGAGATGGTCACCGAGTGCCTCGGCGGCCCCGGCCATGACGTGGCGGCTTTCCGCAGCGACGAGCGGATGCTGCTGGAGCACGCCCACGACGACGAGGACGCCATCGAAGTGGTGCGCGCCGACACCGGCCCTGGCACGACCTGGCTGTACCGGTCAGCGCACGTGGTGCTCGGCGTCACGCGGCAGGCGGGCACGGACGGCACGATCTACCGCAGGCACCGCGCCGCGGAGGAGATCCAGTACCAGATCAGCGGCCACCGCACGCTGGTGAGCCAGGCGGGCGCGCTCACGCTGGAGCCGGGCGACTTCGCGCGGGTCCCGCTCGGCTGCGCGTTCACCGACATAGCCGCCGGGGAGAGCAGCCACATCACCCTGATCTCCGGCACGCCTGTCCCACAGGTCGCCCCGGCGACGAAGAAGGCCGAGCCCGTCTCCGCCGAGCTGCTGGACCGGCTCCGCACCGCCGTGGCGAGGCGCTCATGACCGGGATGCTCGCCGCACGCGCCTACCGAGACTCGACAGAGCTGCGCTTGGAGCGGGTCGAGATCCCCGTGCTCGGCCCGGAGGAGGTGCTGGTCAAGGTGGCCTCGGCCGGGCTCGCCCCCGGCATGATGCGGCTGCTCGCCAGGGAGGGCGCGTTCCGGCACCTGCCGACCACGCCGGGCCACGAGATCGCGGGCGTCGTGGCCGAGACCGGTCGAGAGGTGACCGGGGTGTCCCTCGGTGAGCGGGTGCGCGTGCACGCCACGCTGAGCTGCCGCGACTGCCGGTACTGCCGCACCGACCGCGAGCAGATGTGCGCCCAGGCGGCCATGATCGGGCACGCCGCGTTCGGCTCGGGGCCGATGCCGCTCTACGAGCGCTACCACGACGGCGGCCTCGCCGAGTACGTCCGGGTCCCGCACTGGCTGATCGACCGGATTCCCGACAACGTCAGCTTCGAGGTCGCCGCCAAGGTCCACGATCTGGGCAACGCGGCGCGGGCGCTCAAGTGCGCCGCGCTCCCGCTCGGCGCGACGGTGGTCGTCGCGGCGGCGACCGGGACAATGGGCACGGCGACGGTCCGGTTGGCTCCGTTCTTCGGCGCGGGCAGGCTGATCCTGGTCGGCCGGTCCGCGCGGCGGCTCGACGAGGTGCGCGCGCTCACCGAGCTTCCGGTGGACGTGGTGGCGCTGGAGGACCTGGACGGGAACTGGCCGGAGTCCGGTGGGCTGACCCGGGGGCTGCGGGCGTGCGCGCCGGACGGCGCCGACGCGGTGATCGACTACACCCCTGCCTGGCCGGGGCTCGCCCAGGTCACCGCCGCGCTGGCCACCGGCGGGACGCTGGTGCACATGGGCGGCAACCCCGCGCCGCTGCCGCTGCCCATGATGACACTGATGACCAACTGCTGGCGGATCGTCGGAACCCGCAACTGCACCCGCACCGACGTCACGCAGGTGCTGGGCCTGCTGGCGGCAGGCTCGCTCACCGCGGACGACCTCATCACGCACCGCTTCCCGCTGCGCGAGGTCAACGACGCCATCGCCGCGATGCGCGACCGTCCCACCCCGACCTGGATGACGGTGGTGGCCCCGTGACCCGGCCACCCGTGCTGATCGTCGGCGGCGGGCCGGTCGGGCTGACCGCGGCGAACCTGCTGGCCGCCAGGGGGGTGCCGGTGCTGCTCGTGGAGCGCAACGCGGGCACCAGCGACGAGGCCAAGGCGATCAGCCTCGACGACGAGTCCCTGCGCGCCTTCGCCTCGGCCGGGCTCGCCGAGCCGGTGCTGGAGGTCGTGGTGCCCGGCACCGGCACCCGGTACTTCGACCGGCACGGCGAACCGCTGCTGCACGCCACCGGGCCGCGGCCGCCGCGCTGCGGGTTCCCGTTCAAGAACCAGTTCGCGCAGCCGGAACTGGAGCGCGCCCTGCTGCGCGCGCTCAAGGACCGGCCGGGCGTGGACGTGCGGTTCGGCACCGAACTGGTCGGGATCGTCGAGACGCCCGCCGGGCTCACCGCGCACCTGCTTCCCGAGGGTTCCCACGAGGTGGTCGAGGTGGCGGCGGACTGGCTGCTCGGCTGCGACGGCGGCCGCAGCACCGTGCGCGAGCTGACCGGCGTCGGCATGACCGGCTCCGCGCACCGGGACGTGTGGCTGGTGGCCGACACCCTCGGCGACGAGCACGACGAGCGCTACGGAATGCACCTCGGGACGCCCGACCGGCCGACGGTGATCGTCCCCGGCCGCGACGGCCGCTGCCGGTACGAGTTCCGCCTGCGGCCCGGCGAGGGCGAGCGCGGCATGACCCCGGACTTCGACACCGTCCGGCACCTGGTCGCCCCGTACCGCGACATCACGCCCGCCCAGGTGGAGCGCGGCACCAACTACACCTTCAACGCGCTGGTCGCCGACCGCTGGCGGGCCGGGCGCTGCTTCCTGCTCGGCGACGCGGCCCACATGATGCCCCCGTTCGCGGGCCAGGGCCTCAACTCGGGGGTGCGCGACGCGGCCAACCTGGCGTGGAAGCTCGCCGAGGTCTGGCACGGCCGGGCGTACGACCGGCTGCTGGACACCTACGAGCCCGAGCGAAGACCGCACGCGGAGGCGATGGTGCGGTTCTCCGAGCGGCTCGGCCAGGTCGTGATGACCACCAGCCGCACCCGCGCGTTCCTGCGGGACACGGTGGTCAGGGCGATGCTGTGCACGTCGCGGGGCCGCCGGTACCTGACCGAGATGCGCTTTCGCCCCCGCGCGACCCATCTGGGCGGTCTGGTGGTGCGCACCGGGGTCGGCGACGAGCGGTTCGTCGGCGTCCAGCTTCCCCGGCCCGCCGTGCTCGTTCCGCCCAGCCTGCGCCCCAGCCCGCTCGACGACGTGCTCGGCGATGACCTGGCTCTGCTCGGTGTCGAGGTCACCGAGCAGGACTGGGCCCGGGTGCTGGCCTGTCCGACCCTCTTCTCCGCCAGGAAGATCGACGCCGTGCTCGGTGACCGCCTGCCTCGCCCCCGCGCGGGTCGCCTGGCGGTCGCCGACGCCGACGGCGGCCTCGACACCGCACTGGGCGCCCTGAGCGGCCGGTTCGCCCTGGTCAAGCCGGACCGCTACCTCGCGGCGGTCTTCCCGGCCGACCAAGCCCCGCGGGTGGACGCTGCCTTGGCCGACTACCTGGTCCCCGGCTGACACCTACGCTTCGATGCCGTGCGTGCCCTTGTCGTCCGGTTCGGCGTGGGCAGGCACGGCATCGGGCGCTACCTGGTCCCCGGGCTGTCCATGATCTCCAGCCGGGTCACTTTGGCGGAGACCTCGGCCGCGGCCTCGGTGACGACGGCGGCGATCTCGACGGCCTGCCCGTCGGACACCCGGTGCGACAGGGTCGCGATGCTGAGCGCGGCGACGACCACCCCGTCCACGCCGCGGATCGGGGCGGCGACGCCGAGGACGTCGAGGTCGCGTTCGCCTCGGGAGACGGCGTAACCGCGCTCGCGGATCTCCGCGAGCCTGGCGCGCAGGCGGTCGGGGTCGGTGAGCGTGGCCTCGGTGAACCGGGTGAGCGGTGTCTTGAGGATCTCGTCGATCTCCTCGGCGGGGGCCGAGGCGAGCAGCGCGAGCGCGGCGGCGCCCGCGTTGATCGGCAGGATCTGCCCTCGCTCGTAGGACAGCCGCAGCGTCTGGTTGGGGGCCTCTTCGCGTTCCAGACAGACGACCGACGACCCGGCGCGGCGAGTCAGCAGCGCCGGGCAGCCGGTCGTGTGGACGAGTTCGCGCATGACCGGGCGGGCGACGTCGGAGAGCCCGATGCCCTTGCGCGCCAGGCGGGCGAGGTCGAGCACGCGCGGGCCGAGGCGGAAGCCGGAGCCGTCGCTCTCTTCCAGAAAGCCCATCGAGGTCAGGCTTTGCAGGTACCGGTAGGCGGTGGACCTGGCCACTTCGAGGTGGCTGGCGACCTGGGTGGCGGACAGGACGAGCCGGTTGTCGTCGAATAGCAGCAGAATGTCCAGCGCCCGGTCCGCGGTCGAGTTCCGACCCCGATAGCCGGCTCCTGAAACCTGGGAGGCTGCTCCTGACATACGAGAAATCTAGCAGGCCCGTCAGGTGACCGGACGGTATGCGGGTCCGTCCTCGGCGAGGAGGCGCTCGGCTTCGGCCTGGATGTCCTCGATGGGCTGGTCGAGGTTCAGCGTCTTGCGGAAGGGCTGCCGGACGTCGCGCTCGATCTTGAGGTAGACCTCGTTGCGGTTGCCCTCCGGGTCGAAGAAGTAGATGCCGAAGGCGTTGCCGTGGGTGACCTCCTGCTGCACGCGCACGCCCTCATCCCGGAACCGGTGGTGGAAGGCGACGATGTCCTCGATGCTCTCCACCCGCCACGAGATCTGGTGCTGCTGCTTGGCGCCCGGTTCGGCGGTGCGGCCCACCTGCAGCACGAACTCGTGGTGTTCGCGGTCGGGCCGCGCGCTGAGAAAGACGATGCCCAGGTCGTCGTCGGAGTCCGTGACGGTCAGACCCAGCACGCGCTCGTAGAAGTCGCGCATCTTCGGCAGGTCGTGCACCCAGAGACCGGTGTGCCCGAGTTCCGCGATCGCCATGACGCTCCCCATTCTGTCCTGAAAAACAGGACTATTGACCTGTTCTATGGGACATAGCGTACGCTGGGGTCCGAAGACGGTCAACGAAGGAGCGCTCATGAAGCTGGCCACAGTCCGACACCAGGGCGGAACCCGCGCCGCGCGCCGCGACGGTGCGGGCTATGTCCTGCTCGACCACGCGGACGTGGGCGAACTGCTGGCCTCCGGCGCGGACTGGTTCGACCGGGCGGCGCGCGCGGAAGGCGAGCGGGCGCCCGCCGACGTGCCGCACGCCCCTGTGACGCCGCGGCCCAACAAGATCATCTGCCTGGGGCTCAACTACGAGACGCACATCCGGGAGATGGGCCGGGCGCTGCCCGCGCACCCGACGCTGTTCGCCAAGTACGACGGCGCGCTCATCGGCGCCAACGACCCGATCGTCCTGCCCTCGGTCAGCGACCAGGTCGACTGGGAGGCCGAGTTGGGCTTCGTGATCGGCCGAGCGGGCCGCCACATCCCCAAGGAGCGGGCGCTGGCGCACGTCGCGGGCTACACCGTGGTCAACGACGTGACGGTGCGCGACTGGCAGCACCGCACCCGGGAGTTCCTCTCCGGCAAGACCTTCGAGTCGACCACACCGGTCGGCCCCGTCCTCGTCACGCCCGACGAGTTCGGCCCCGGCGAGCCCGACCTGGAGATCCGCTGCGAGGTCGACGGCGAGCTCACCCAGCGCTCCCGCACCTCGGACGTGCTCTTCGGCGTGGCGGACATCGTCGCCTACGTCAGCGAGATCATCACCCTCGTCCCCGGCGACCTGATCGCGACCGGAACCCCGGGCGGTGTCGGCGCGGGCCGCGACCCGAAGGTCTTCCTCAAGCCCGGCCAGGTCCTGCGCACGACGATCGAGGGGATCGGCGAGACGCGCAATCTGTGCGTCCCGGAATCCCGTCCCTGACCCCGGTTTCCGCGGTCCCGCTTTCACAAGACACGTCCGCATCGGACAAAGGAGATGGTGCTGTGCTCGGCGAGCAGGAGTTCCGCGACCTCATGGCCGGTGTCTGCGCCCCGGTGACCGTGGTGACCTCGGCGCAAGACGACGTGCCCTTCGGGGCGACGGTGAGCGCGTTCGCGTCGCTGTCGCTGCGGCCCCCGATGGTCACCGTGGCGTTGGACCGCTCGTCCACGCTGCTCACGCGCATCCTGGCGACCGGCCGCTTCGGGGTGAACGTCCTCGGCCATGCCCAGGACGACCTCGCGCTGCTGTTCGCCCGCCGCGGCGTCGACCGGTTCGCCGGACAGGACTGGCGCCTCGACCACGGTCTGCCCCGGCTCCTGGCCGCGCCCAGCTGGCTCGCCTGCGAACTGGCGGACCGCGTCGAGGGCGGGGACCACCTGCTGCTGCTCGGCCGGGTCACCCACGCCACGACGACCACGGCCGCGCCGCTGGTCTACGGCTACCGCACCTTCGGCACCCACTCGGACTTCGCCCGCCGCCCCCGGCGCCCCATCACCGACCACGTCGAGGCGTGTGCTCGGTAAGTGTCATCAGGAGGACTCATGCCAACGTCAGCCACCACACCGTCAACCACCAAACCGTCAACCAGCGAGTCGCCAACCGGCAGCCCCGACACCGTGGAACTGGTCGCCAGGGCGCGGGCGCTGCGGCCGCTGTTGCGCGAGCACGCCGCCAAGACCGACGCGGACCGCCGGGTGCCCGACGAGGTGATCGACGCCATGACCGAGGCGGGCCTGTTCAGGCTGTCGGTCCCCAAGCGCTACGGCGGGCACGAGACGAGCATGCGGACCATGCTCGACGTCTCGGCCGAGGTGGCCGAGGGCGACGGCTCCGCGAGCTGGATCGTCACCCTGGTCAACATCTGCGGCTGGATGACCGGGCTGTTCCCGCGCCAGGCGCAGGACGAGGTCTTCGGCGCGGACCCCGACGCGAAGGTCACCGGCGTGCTCACCCCGTCCTCGACCTCCCGCAAGGTCGCGGGCGGCTGGCGGGTGACGGGCCGCTGGTACTACAACTCGGGGTCGTCGCACGCGACGTGGGCGGTCGTCGGCGTCCCGCTCACCGACGACGCGGGCGAGGTGGTCGACCAGGCCATCGCGCTCGTGCCGCGCGCGGACCTGGAGATCGAGGACACCTGGTTCGTCGCGGGCATGCGCGGCACGGCGAGCAACTGCCTCATCGCCGAGGACGTGTTCGTGCCAGAGCACCGGGTGCTGTCGGTGCCCGCCGCCATCAGGGGCGAGTACGCCACCGAGCACACCGAGGAGGCGCTGTACCGGTCCCCGTTCGTCCCGATCCTGTCGCTGGTGCTCGCCGCCCCGCAGATCGGCCTCGCCCGCGCCGCGCTGGAGATCGTGACCGACAAGGCGGGCAAGAAGCCGATCTCGTACACCTTCTTCGAGACCCAGGCCGAGTCGGTCGCCGTGCAATTGCGCGTCGCCGAGGCCGCGATGAAGATCGACACCGCCTACCTGCACGCCGTCCGCGCCGCGGCCGACATCGATGACGCGGCAGCCCGCGGCGACTATCCCGGGCCGCTGGTCAGGTCCCGGGTGCGCGCCGACACCGGCTACGCGGTGCGGCACGTGCTTTCCGCGATCCAGATCCTGCTCGACGTCCACGGCGCGGGCAGCTTCGCCGAGGTCAGCCCGCTGCAGCGGATCTGGCGCGACGCCAACGTCGCGGGCAGGCACGCGATCGCCAACCCGATGATCGGCCTTGAGGTCTACGGGAAGGCGCTGCTCGGCGTGGACGAGCAGATCACCCCGCTGCTCTGACCGCTGCCAACGAAGGGAATCGCCATGCCCCCGCACCGCCTCAGCTCGGTCACCATCGGGGTTCCGCGCCCCGCCGAGGTAGCCGCCTACTACACGGAGTTCGGGCTGCGGCCCGAGAGCGACGGCTGGTTCAGCACCACCGACGGCGGCCGCCAACTCCGTGTTGTCCACGCGCCGACACGGCGGCTCGTGGAGGTCCGCGTCGCCGTCGACCACGACGAAGACCTCGCCGCGGCGCGGGCCCGCCTCGCGGCGCTGGGCATCGGCGCGGCCGGGGTCGGCGGCGCCCTCGCCGCCCACGACCTGGCGACCGGGGTGCGGGCGGTTCTCCAGGTGGAGCCCCGGATTGCGCAGCGGCCGGTCGCGCCAACGCCGTACAACGGGCCGGGCAGGCACGAGCGCGTCGGCGCCCGGGCGCCCGGGGTCCTGCGGGCGGACCCGGTCCGACCGCGCAAGCTGGGCCACGCCGTGCTTGCCACCACGGACCTGGCCACCACCACGGCGTTCTTCCGCGACGGGCTGGGATTCAAGGTGAGCGACCACATCAAGGACGCAGGGGCCTTCCTGCGCTGCTCAACCGACCACCACAACATCCTCGTGCTCGCCGCCCCGGTGACGTTCCTGCACCACACGTCCTGGCAGGTGGACGACATCGACGACATCGGCCGGGGCGCGATGGCGATGCTCGAAGACCACCCGGAACGGCACGTGTGGGGCCTCGGCCGCCACCACGCGGGCTCCAACTTCTTCTGGTACCTCAAAGACCCGGCAGGCAACTTCAGCGAGTACTACTCGGACATGGACTGCGTCGTGGACGACCAGCTCTGGACACCCGAGACCCTCGAAGGCGCCAGGGGGCTCTTCAGTTGGGGCCCGCCCCCGCCGCCGTCATTCCTGCGCCCGGAAGACCTGGCGGATCTGATGACCGGGACCCACCACCGCCCCCCGGCCACGACCTGAACCCCCGCGAAGGAGCACATTCCATGCGCATCGCCAACATCTCCGGCAGGCTGCACCTGGTTCGCGACGGCCGCGCGCTCGACGTCGCCGATGCCTCGGCGGGTCGGTTCGGCCCGGATGTCCAGTCGGTGTACGACTCGTTCGACGCCTTCACTGACTGGCACACCAGCCTCACCGCCGATGCCAGCACCTGGCGGCCCTTCGACCCAGCCGACCTTGGCTCGCCCGCGCCCGCGCCCCGGCAGCTGTTCGCCATCGGCCTGAATTATCACGCCCACGCCACCGAGTCCGGCTTCGCGCCACCGCCGTCGCCGACGGTGTTCACCAAGTTCGTCTCCTCGATCACCGGCCCCTACACCCAGGTCACGCTTCCCGACGGCGACGTCGACTGGGAAGTCGAACTGGTAGCCGTCATCGGCCGACTTGCGCGCCACGTCACCGAGGCCGCCGCCTGGAGCCACGTCGCTGGGCTCGCCGTCGGCCAGGACCTCTCCGAGCGGGTCCTGCAGATGGTCGGCTCCGTCCCCCAGTTCAGCCTCGCCAAGTCCTACCCCGGCTTCAGCCCGATCGGCCCGTGGCTGGTCACCCCCGACGAGTTCGCCAACCCCGACGACCTCGCCATCAGCTGCGCGATCGATGGCGAGCAGGTCCAGAACGGCCGCACCCGTGGATTGATCTTCCCGGTGCCTGCGCTGATCGCGAAGCTGTCCGCCGTCCTGCCCCTCTACCCGGGCGATGTCATCTTCACCGGCACCCCCGCCGGAGTCGGCCTCGGCCGCACCCCCAAGCGCTTCCTCAAGCCCGGCGAAACCCTCACCAGCACCATCGAAGGCATTGGCGACCTCCGCCAAACCTTCATCCGCTGACGCTGGGCCCAATCGCCCACCGTTGGTTCAGACGCACACCGAAGCGGGCCCGTAGGCGTTCGGGCCAGGCGCGGCCGATCTCGTCACCGCCATCGAGGGTGCGGGTCCCGCGTTCGTCCATCAGGTTGTTCTGGCGTCGGGCCTGTTCCGTCGTGCCTGGGCGGCGCCCACGCCGAGTCGAACTCGCAGGGTTTCAGCTGATATCGGTCTCTGGTGAGCTGCGTCCTCGCGTCGTGCCCGGGTCAACTTGATCGCCGGACCCGGTCGGCGGTGCCGCTGTCGACGCTGGGGCCCCGCAGCATCCATCCGAGCAAACTAGCCTCTCCGGCCGCCGTCCCGCTCACGGGTGGCCGCTACGTCAACCTCGTCGCGGTAGCGGTCCTGGCTGCCGGGGGTCACAGGCGGCCTGCGTCAATGATCGCCTGCGTGAAGGGGCGGGGGGCTTCTTGTGGGACGTTGTGTCCGATCCCGTCGAGGACCCGGTGCTGGTACTTGCCGGTGAACTTGGCGCGGTAGGCCGTTCCGTCTTTGGCCGCGTCGTCGAAGTCGCTGCCGATCGTGATTGTCGGCACGGTGATGGCGGGCCCGGCGGCGAGCTTCTGCTCGTACTGGTCGTATCGCGGCTCGCCGGGGGCGAGGCCCAGGCGCCAGCGGTAGTTGTGGATGACGATGTCGACGTGGTCGGGGTTGTCGAACGACACCGCGCTGCGGTCGTAGGTGGCGTCGTCGAAGTTCCATCGCGGTGAGGCGATTTCCCAGATCAGCTTGTTGAAGTCGTGCCGGTTCTGGCGGTAGCCGAGGACGCCGCGCTCGGTGGCGAAGTAGTACTGGTACCACCAGCCCAGCTCGGCCGCCGGGGGCAGGGGGCGCTGGGTCGCCGCGCGATCGGTGATGATGTACCCGCTCACCGCGACGATCGCCGCGCAGCGTCGCGGCCAGAGCGCGGCCATGATCGCGGCGGTCCGCGCGCCCCAGTCGAACCCGCCCACGATCGCCTTGTCGATGCCGAGGGCGTCCATGAGGGCGACGATGTCGAGCGCCACCGCCGACTGCTGCCCGTTGCGGATGGTCTCCGGGGAAAGGAATGTGGTCGGGCCCCAGCCGCGCAGGAACGGGACGATCACCCGGTACCCCTCGGCGGCGAGCAGTGGCCCGACGTCGACGTAGCTGTGCGGGTCATACGGCCAGCCGTGCAGCAGCACCACCGGCTGACCGGTGCTCGGGCCGAACTCGGCGTAGGCCATGCTCAGCACTCCGGCGTCGATCTGCTTGAGCGGGCCGAGGGCGGTGTGCTGGCCTGAGCCGTCCCGGAGGTCTTCCCCTGTGGCCGGTGCGCCGGTGGGAGTGTCCGACGAACAGGCGGCCAGCGACGTCGCCGCCATGCCCGCCGCGAGCAGCTGTGTGAACCGTCGTCTGTCGATCATCTGGGCTCCCGAGCACGTCTTCGTCCACTTTGACCAGGACGTTAGGGAGCCCGCGAAGGCGCACGCGACTGTCGGATGACGCAGCCGGTGTAAGTCACCGGCGGTTGTCCGCTATCGGGAAGTCGTTCCCCGCGACGACTTGAGCATCCCCGCGAGATCAGCGCGGGAACGGACGCCCAGTTTGGGGAAGATTCGGTACAGGTGGGTTCCCACGGTCCGGTGGGACAGGTAGAGCCGCTGCCCGATCTCCCGGTTGGTCAGGCCCTCGGCGGCCAGCCGCGCGATGCTCAGCTCGTGCGGGGTCAGCCGCTCCCGCGCGTCCGGGTCCCGGTTCGGGCTCGACTCTCCGGCGCCGCGCAGCTCCCGGCGGGCCCGTTCGCCCAAGGCCGCCATCCCGAGCGCGTCGAACGCCTCCCTGGCCGTGCGTAGATGCTCCCTGGCTCGCACGACTTGGCGCTGCCGCCGCAGCCATTCGCCGAACGCGAGGTGGACGCGCGCGCGTTCGGCGGGCCACCCGCCCAGGTCCGCCCGCAGCGCGGCCGTGAACAGCTCCTCGGCCTCGTCGTTCGCCGCGAGCACGGCGCGCGCGTAGCGCAATCCGATGTGCAGCGCGGGCGACGGCGTCGCGCAGGCCAGCGGCTCCAGCTCTCGCAGGACTTCCCGCATGGCGCCGCTCTGCCCGGCTCGCACGGCGGCGTCGGTGAGCTCAGCTGTGAAGTACGCGCGCAGGCCCAGTTGATAGGCGGGGTCCGCGGAGTCGAGCACCCGGCGCAGGCTGGCGAACGCGTCGTCGAAGCGCCCCTCGCCCAACGCCGCGAGCCCTCGGGCGAGCTGGACGGTGGCCAGGACGGGCCGGGCGCCCGCGGCAAGGCCGACCCGCTCGGCCTCGTCGGCCAGCACTCCGGACTCATCGTGCTCGCCACGCAACGCGGCGATCTCCGCTTGGACGGCCTTGGCCAGCCCGTGCATGAACGGCTGGCTGGTCTCCTTGGCGAGTCTGGCGGCCTCCGCCGCGGCGGGCACGGCCGTGGCCAGGTCGCCGAGCCGGACACAGCTCCACGCCTGGACGGTCAGCGCCCGGGGCAGCGCCCCGAGCCGTCCCTCGGCGCGCAGCCCCGGCACGGCCGCTTCGGCGAAGCGGGCCGCCAGGTCGAAAGCGCCGACCTGCAGCGCCGCGCTGCCCAGGTAGCGGTCCACCTCCGGGTCGGAACCGGCTGCGCCCGCTAGCCCGCGCAGCCCGTCGAGCACCCGCTCGCCCCGCTCGAACGGCGCGACGTAGGCGGCGACCGCGACCAGCCGAGGGTCGTCGGCGCCGACGGGCAGACGATCGGCCACATCCAGCAGCAGGCGCCGCGCGTGCGGGCCGGGTTCGGACCAGAAACAGCGCATGGCGGCGCCCAGCAGGATTCGGACGGCCGCGTCCACCTGCCCGTCGGCGGCAACCGACGCGGCCAGCTCGCCCAGCTCCGGCACTCGGGAGACGTCCTCGCGCACGCCGTCCTCGAAGCCGCTCAGCAGCCAGCTCGCGGTGGCGCGCTGACGCGGTGAGAGCTCGCCCGCCCGCGCCTCACGCACCAGGCGTTCGGCCATGTCGCGGCGGCCGGTTTCGACCGCCAGCTCGGCGGCGCGCACCAGGCGGGCCGCCCGTCCGCCGGGCCGCTCGCTCAACCTGGCCGCTTGCTCCAGCGCCGCGATCGCGGCGGCGAGCCCGCCCCGGCGCTGGGCCCGGTCGGCTGTCCGCTCCAGTTCGGCGGCCACCTCCTCGTCGGCTCCGGCTGACGCCGCGGCCCGGTGCCATGCTCGCCGGTCCGGCTGGTCGAGCAGCGTCTCGGCCAGCGCGAGGTGGGCCCGCCCGCGCTCGGCGGGCGTCGCGGCCGCTGCGATCGCCGACCGCATCAGGGGATGCCGGAACGTCACCGCGCCGTGGGTGAGCTCGACCAGCCGGACGTCGGCGGCAGGCGCCAGCATCTCCGGATCAGCCGCCGCGCCCAGGATCAGGCCGCTGGCCGCGAGCGTTTCGGCGATCGAGTCGTTCTGGTTCAGCGCCGCGACCAGCAGGGCGGTCCGGGTGGCTGAGGCCAGGGAGCCGACCCGGGCGGCGAAAGCGCGCGCGAGGCGGTCGGTCAACGGCAGCACCGGGTCGAGGCCATCGGCGTTCGCCACGGCCGTCGGCAGCTCGCGCAGCGCCAGCGGATTCCCCGCCGCCTCCGCCAGCAGCCGTGCCCGGGACGCCGGGGGGAGAGTGGGAGCGACTGAGTCCAGAATCTGGGCGGCGACCTGGTCGGGGAGTCGGTCGACCAGCATCGGGGACAACCCGGCGTCCCGCAGGGGCGAGGACTCGCCGTCGCGGAGGGTAGCGATCAGCACGACGGGATCGGACTCGATTCGGCGCGCCACGAACGCGAGCACGTCCGCGCTGGCGCGGTCGAGCCAGTGCGCGTCCTCGGCGACTAGCAGCACGGGCCGGTCCGCGGCCTCGTCAGCCAGCAGGCTCAGCGTGGCGAGGCCGACAAGGTATGTGCTGGGTTCCCGGCCGTCGGCGATTCCCAGCGCGGTTGCGAGCGCGTTCCGCTGCGGAGCAGGGAGCCCGTCCACCCTCGCCCGGATCGGGTGCAGCAGCTGGTGCAACCCGGCGTAGGCGAGGTTCTGCTCAGCCTCCACACCGGAGGCGGTCAGCACTGTGATAGCGGCGATCGACGCCGTGGAAACGGCTTCCGCCACCAGCGCGGACTTCCCGATGCCCGCATCCCCGAACAGGAGGACGCCACCGCCGTTCTCCGGCCCGTCGATGAGCTCGGCCAAGAGCTTCAGCTCGGCTTCCCGTCCGAAAAGCGGCATGGCGCGCACTCCTGCCCTCGGCGCCCCACAGCCCGCGTCCCCCGGGCCCCACGCGAGTCCTCACGACGACCCTACCGAAGGCCCGAGCGCGACGACGTACGGCAATGGCGTCATCCGACAGGTGCCGCGGCCCCGGCAGGCTGCCTAGCGTGACCTCATGCCACCTCACGACTTCCGCCGCTTCGTGACCGGTGCCGTGGTCACCGTCATCGCCGCGCTCGCGGCCGCCTGCTCGTCGCAACCGCCTGCTTCCCCCGCACCGGCGGCGGCAGCACCGACGACAGCCCACGCGGCGGCCTGGGCGCCCGCGCCGGTCGTCGCCCTGCCATCGCAACCGCCTGCCTCGCTCGCCGTCGACGCCCCCTTGCCCGACCAACTGGCGACCGGACTGGTCGTGATCCGCTACCGCGCGGAGAACCTGCGGATCGTCCCGGTGTACGGGCAAGCCGCGCTGGACGTCTCGCCCCGGATCGGCCACATCCACGTCACCGTCGACAACGCGCCATGGCACTGGGCGGACGGCAGTGGTGAGCCGCTGATCGTCCAAGGCCTGCCGCCGGGGCCGCACAAAATCTGGATCGGACTGGCCGATCCGACACACAAAATCATCGACAGCAAGACCGTGGACTTTATCATCGCCACACAAGGCGGCCACCGCTGACCTGCGAGTAACGAACTCACGTCGCCCTGGGTGTCGTGGAACTGGATTCCGGAAAACCAGGCGTGAGGGAGACGCAATGCCGCCGAGTCAGTTTTTCGCCGGTCTCGTCGCGCGTGGCCTCAAACTGGCCATGAAACCGCGCTTGACAGCCGAGTTGCGCTTCGAGGAGATCCCAAGACGGACGAGCGCCATCACGATGCCGACCCGACACGGGACGGTCTGCGGCGCCGTTACCGCTGGCGTCCGACGCGCCGGGCGCGGGGGTGTACGTGAATCTCCATGGCGGCGGATACGTCGTGGCGCCCCCCGAGCAGGACAACCCGTGGTGCCGATACCTGGCGGCCAAAGCAGGCGTCGCCCTCAAGGTGGACTACGCGGTCGTGCCTCGACACCGCTTTCCCGTCGCGGTGGAGCAGGTCTTCAACAACCGTCCACTGGGGACAACCCGGTTATGCGGCCTGGATGACCGACGTGTTAGACCGCGCCTACCCGCCCGATCCCATCACCTGACGAGACCGGCTTGAGGGATGGCTTGTGAGATCGAACGGTTGGATCGCACCCTTCGATGCTTACGTGACAGTAGGGGACGCACTTCGGCTGACCCGTGTTACCCCGGGAGTGGACCTCGGGATGCCCGTTCTCGTGCCACCCGCAGACCGACGACCGTATCCCCGTATCCGTCCCAACACGGTTTCGCGTACAGGCCGCATGTTTGGTTCCTCCGGGTATAGCTTGCGGATAACTGCACCTCAAGAACATCGCGATAGTAACAACGAAGGTAAGCGAAGGCTTGATTCAGCGATGAAAATCGAAAACGTACAGTCCACCGGCGCCTCCGATGACTACTGATCGGCCGTCGGGCGTCCAGGCGCACGCGGACGCCCGACGGCCGATCCTCGTGCGGCGTGTGGTTGACCGGTGACGACGTCCCAGATTCGTACCGTCCGGTCGTCGCCGACTTTGGCCAGCCAGGTGCTTGGCCTCAACCGGTCAGTGCGACGCTGTGGGATGATCTTGGGGACTGATCGGGGTGTCGCCTGGTGGCGTTTGGTGCTCAGCGAGCGGAACGCATTGCGACGTGGTCTGAAGATCCTCACCGAGGCACTCTGTCGCCATCATGACGAGCACCACATCGGAGTCGCCCGGCGGTGTGACGCCTCGCCATGCAGGTTGCTGTTCCGGCCGGAAAATCGGCGAGAACGGACAGGCTCGTGTGGTGAGGGCACTGGTGGTGGCAGTGTTACCGTCATCCCGATTCGCTCTGCTCGACGTCGCCACTTGAGCTCTTAGGAGATCGGGCATCGCTTTCACCGAGGTCGCCATACTTCGGGCTTCCGCGCCGTCAACGTCTGCATACGCAATCGCCTGATATCACGGCACTTGGCGCCCGTCGTCCTACTCGAACATCGCCTGCGGACTCCGCAAGCGGAGCAGCGGCCTGGATCAGTTTGGGTTTTGTAGCGGGTCGTGAAGCCCGGTGGGCGTGCGGGTGCGTTCGTCGACTTTGGCTCGTTTGAGTTGCTCGTTGGTCAGCCCATGGGTCTGGGTGAGGTCTGTGCCGCGGAGGTCGGTGTTGAACAAAATGGCGCCTGTGAGGTTGGTGCCGGTGAGTGTGGCTTTGGTGAGGTCGGCTTCGGTGAGGTCGGTGCCGGTGCAGTCGGTGGAAGTGAGGTTCGCCCGGGTCAGTGTGGCGTGTCGGAGCGAGGCGTGTCGGAGTCGGGCCGAGGTCAGGTTGGCTGCTGTCAGAGTGGCGTGGTCGAGGGTGGCTTCAGTGAGGTCGGCGGTTGTGAGGACGGCTCGGTCGAGGTGGGAGTTGGTGAGATCGGCGTAGGCGAGTGGGGCTTGCCGGAGGTTGGCTTGGGGGAGGCGTGCGGAGCGCAGGTCGAGAGGGCGATCGATGGCTTTGCGGGTTCGTCGGGGTCGCCGGAGTGTGGCCAGTGCGGCCTCGATGTCGGCGCGGTTGTGGGCTGTGGTGGGGTCAGTGTCGCGTGTGTGTTGTCGGAGGAAGCTGGTGATGGTTTCCAGGACGCGGTCTCGGTCGGTGGGGGAGTCGTCCAGGATGCGGTCGAGTGCGCGCACGCCGCCCGCGCGGAGGGTTTCGTCTGGGGAGCCGAGATGGTCGACGGCGGCGTTGTAGCGGTCGGTGAACTGCTTGTCGCGGTCGAGGAAGTACTTGCGGGCGGTGTAGTAGAGGCCGCCGCCGACGAAGGCGAAGCCGAGGACCGCGGTGATCCGGCCTTGGATGGCGGCGATGGCGTCCAGTCGTTCTTTCGCGCCGAGTTGCGCGAGGTCGTCTCCGCCCAGCCATCGTGCGGCGGGGCCGAACAGCAGCCACAGTGCGGCCAGCGCGACGAGCGCTGCGGCGATGGAGCCGAGGATTCGCGCGGCGGCCTGTGCAGGTGTTCTCATGGGGACATTCCACTACGGGCCGTGCGTCGTCTGTGCTCCAGGGTGTTCGCCGAGTAGCCTGCGCGGAGGTGGAAGGGGGAGATCGTGAGTGATGGCGTGGCAGGCGCGGGGGAGTCCGCTCCTGATCAGATCCAGGGCCGCAACCCGCATTACGTGAACCACGATAAGGAGTTGAAGATAGCCACCGCCGAGGCGGGGGCGGCAGAGGGAAACCACATCGTGGTGTTGTCGGGCAGTCCCGGAGTCGGCAAGACCGCGGCCGGGATCGAACTCTCGTTTCGGTTGCGGGACAAGTATCCCAGTGGTCGCCTGTTCGGGAGCCTCGGCCAGCTCGACTGTGAGGCCGAGGTGCTGAAGAACTTCTTGCTGGCGATGGGGGAGACGAGCATTCCGGATCGGCTCGATGCCCTCCGGACGCGCTTTCAGGCGCGGACCGCGGGCGGGAGGTTTCTGGTGCTTCTCGACCGTGCAACCTCGGCGGAGCAGGTGCGGCGTCTGCTGCCCGGCGATGGGGCGTCGCTGATCGTGGTGACCGAAGGACGGCCCCTGAGCGTGCTGCAGACGACCTACAAGGTGACCTTCCTCGATCTCAGCCCGCTGAAAGACGCACCCGCGCGTGAACTACTCGGCCGGCTGGCCGGAGCCGACCGGGTGGCCGCGGAACCGGAGGCGGTCGACAAGGTGATCCGGTTGTGCGGGCATCTGCCGATCGCGCTGTGTGTGGTCGGTGCCCTCGTGAACAGGTCACGCATCCGCACGTTCGCCTCGATCGCGGAACGTCTCCAGGACGAGCGCAGACGGCTGGTGGCCCTTTCCATCGACGCGGATCTCTCGGTGATCACCGCATTCACCGCTGCGTACCGGCTGCTGGGTGACTCAGCGCAACTGTGCTATCGCGGACTCGGGTTGCGGCCTCGAACCGGGGAGATCAGCGCCGCCGCGCTGGCCGTCGCTCTGGATCTGCCGGACTATGAGGTGGTCGAGGCGCTCGCCGAGTTGGCCGACAGCAGACTGGTCGAGGAAATCGCCGCCGACCGTGTCGCCGTGCGCGAACTGATGCAGCTGCACGCCGAGAAGCTCAACGAAGCCACACCGCGAATCGAGCAGGACGAACGGGCCGATCGATTGTCGCGGTACTACCTCACCCGCTGCGCCGCCGCCGACGACAAGATGTCACCGTTGCGACCGTGGCGGCGTCTGTTTCTCCCGGACTTGGAGCGTGGCGAGCCCTTCGCGAGCGAAACCGAGGCGCGGCGCTGGTTGCGGACCGAACGTGCCAACCTGCGCGCGGCTGTCGAACACGCATACGAACAAGGACACTACGAACCGGTCGTGTGGTGGTGCGTGCTGCTGTGGCCCTTCTACGAGAAGGAGAAGTTCCTCGACGACCTGTTCGCCACGCATCGCCTCGGAGTCAAAGCCGCATGGCGGTTGTCCGACCAGCGTGCCACCAGCCTGATCTGGGCACAGATGGGCTACGCCCACTACTGGCTACGCGACCTCGACGACGCGGCCAAGGCTTTCACCACGGCGATCGACGCTGCCCGTGACGTGGGCAGTCTCGAACTGGAGGCGACGGCAACCGAAGGACTCGGTCTGGCCCAGCTCGGCCTCGGCCGCGATGACGCGCGGGCGCTACTCGAACACAACCTCGAACTCGCCAAGCGAATTGGTGACGCCCGCCGGATCGCGCTCGCCCGGTTCCACTTGGCCAAGGCCGTGCCACCAGACCTGGCCCTAAGCCTCCTCGACGAGGCCGAGAAGGCTTTCACCGGGCTCACCGACGACGAAACCGAGAACCTCACCAAGGTCGCCATCTGGCGCGGTAAGAAACTGACCGAGGCAGGTCGATTCAGCGGAGTCGCCGCCGAGCTCACCCGTGCCCTGGGCACCATGGCCGCGCGTGGCCGACGATTCGACGAGTCCGAGATCCTCGACGCCCTCGGTGACCTCGCCTCCGCCCAAAACGAGCCAGCCAATGCCGCCGCCCACTACAAGGAGGCAGTGTCCATTGTCGAAGACCTCGGATTCACCACCCAGGCCACCGCGATCCGCGACAAACTCAACCGACTGGCCGGAGACCACTGACCACGACCTCGTGCGCCCGGAACCCATGAGCGGTCCTTTTAGGTTCATCTGAGTCGCTCCAGCAACGACGGCTCTCCCGGGCGACGACAGCGGACGGCGTCGAACGTGCACTGTCCGTTCGGCGACGGAGGCGTCGGGGGCGGTCATTGGCAGGGGAGCATCACGAGTTCGGATGCCTTGACTGGATGCGGCGAGGCGCCTGGCGAACTTGGTGTGGATGGTCGACAGTGGCGCGGTGACCGACGTGCCTGCGGCTTCGCCGCTCGAGGAGATGACTCGCCTGGAACGCGAGGTAGTCGACGCCGCAGGCCGTGGGAAATGGTCGGGTCCTGACCATGTGCCCGCATCGAAGAATCGGGGACGCAGGTCGACTCGGCCGTAGCGGGCGATGGTCTTGTTCAGGGCCTTCGCGTCGGCTGCTTCGACGAGTTCGTTGACCAGTTTCGCTGCCAGTACGTATTTCACCCGGTGGCCGGTCATGGCTGCGGCGGCGCCCAGTGCGATGAGCAGGTGCGACTTCCCGGTTCCGGATTTCCGATTAGACAGAGGGGTTCGCCTGTCGGACCCTGCCGCAGGATACGGGCGTGTTGATCATCGCTGGGTTGATGTTCGGGTTGGCGTCTTAGTCGAAGTCGGCCAGCCATTTCGGGCGGGGGAACCCGGCGCCCTTGATGCGCCGTTCGGAGCGTCGCCGGTCGCGGTCGTCGCACTCGACCATCAGCAACTCGGCCAGGAAACCGCGGTAGGTGAGTTGTTCGCGTTCGGCGGCGTCGGCGATCTGGGAGACCTGGGAACGGATCGAGGGCAGCCGCAGTCCCCGGCAGGCTTGGTCGATGGCGGCGTCGGCGGCTTGGTCTGTCATGGTGCGACGTGCTCGGTTCACGAGACTTCTTCCTGCGATGGTGGCGCTTGGGGCAGTTGACAGTTCTGGGCTGCCCGGCGGGGCAGGAGTTGGTCGTAGGCCGCGACCGAGGGCAGCGGCCTGAGATCGGACGGCAGCTGCGGCCCGCCGAGGCGACGCTCGGTCAGGCTGATCACTCGACCCGAGGCGGGCAGGGACTCTGGTTCGACGTCGGCATCACGGCGCAGACGACCGGCTTGCGGGCTTCCAACGCGACCACGTCGCAGGTGCTCGCCCGGCCTTGCGCGCTTGGACCAGCGCGGTCGCCCCGGGCAGCGCGCCCGGCTTGCGTAGCAGCACTTCGAGGTAGTGATCGAGCAGCATGGTGCGCGACCACTTCGTGATCGCCCGGACGTGCCGGGCGACCTCGACGCGGCCGTCGAAGACGATGACCTCCGAGGCCCGCAGCAGCACCCGGACCTGTTTGCCGATCAACCGGGCGGCACCGAGTGGTAGCACTGGCGGACCGTGACGCAGCCGTAGCGGTCCACGCGCGGTGTCAGCATCCGACCCGGCTCGAACCTCTCGCCCGGCGTCGGCGCGAGCAGGGGGGCTTCGGCGGCGAAAGTCGGCGCCGATCGTGCGGGCGCGCGGCCTTCGATGCGCCGAGCGTCCTCGGAGATGTCTCGACTGCGTCGATGCGGGCGTTCAACTGGGCAAGGGTGTCCACCTCCGGAACCGGGACAAGATGGTTGCGGCGAACCGGCCGACTTCGCCTTCGACACCGCCCTTCTCTTGGGTGCCCTCGATGCCGGGCATGCAGTAGAACGCCTCGAACCCGATGTGGGAACGAGAAACCACACCCACTGATCGGATTCGGTCCGTGACCGGCCACCCAGCACCCGCGATGCCGCCGGTTTGAGGTTGTCGTAGCGGATCTTGCCTACAGGCACCCCGCCCAGCACGGCGAAGGCGTGCAGGTGGCCTTCCACGAACGCCTCCAATCCCTGGGAGGCGAACACCTTTCTCCGCACTAACCTGCTGGTCGCGGTGGCCTCTGGCGTAATGACTCAATTAGTTCATTGAAGCGTACCTGTGCCGGGTTCATCCCCTTAGGTGAGCTTGTAGGTGGTGGTGACGGAACTGAGTGGCAGTGCCGGCAAGCCGGACAAGTCCTGCTGTGTGGGCCCAGTCGAGGAACCGGGCTGGTCGCATCGGCAGGCGATCAGTGCGGGCGAGGCGGTGGACGGTGACGAGGTATCTCGGCCAAGGCGACTCTATGAAGCCGGTCACAAGCCCGAGCGCAACAGAGAGCCAAGCCACAGCCTCGATTTCGAGCCAACCTGCGTTCCAGCTCACCAGCCCGATGGTGAGGCCGAAAACGAGCCCACCCGCGCACGCTGTGGCGATATTCCATGCGACGGCTTGCCGGAAGGCGTCGCTGGGTTTTCTAGCCTCCTGTTGTGGGGTCGCGAACCCAGACACCAGTCCGATCGCGAGTCCGGTGCTGACTGCGAAGGTTAAGTCAACTGCTAACCCGATTCCAGGTCCGGTCACGAAACTGAAAGGGATTGAGAACACGAGGCCAAGAGCGAGTCCGAAAATGGTTCCTAAAGTTGTTCCGCGCACGAACCGGGTCGTGAACCCACGGCGACCCTGGGGTGTACGAATGCTGCGTAGGTCCAGTCGCTGCGGAGGCAGCTGCCTTTTCCTGCCGGAGAAGAGGAAGACGAGGCCCAGCGCAAGCGCCACGCCCAGCACGGCAAGCCCGTCCAGCGGCGGAAGCGGAATATGGACGCCATAATTCATGGCGTACTGGAGTCCGAGCCCTATCAGGGGGAGGGCGGTAAGCCCGGTCACCAACGCGCCTGCCTGCCAGCGGATGCTGCGGCCGAGCCGGATGGGGTCACCAGTGGTGCGCCAGAGTTCGTGCAGGTGTAGGTCAGTACCGGAGTGGCCGAGGGTGGCCATGGTGGCGAGGTGATCGGCCAGCGTGCGCAGCCACTGTTCAACCGTTGTGGGGTCGTAGTGGCTGCCGTCGGGACCTGGGTGGTGCGTCGTGATGGCGGGGATGAGGCGGGTGAACAGGTGGTTGTCGAGCGCGGGAGGATCGAGATCGCAAAGCTCACGTGGAGCGGCGTCGGGGTGCTGGTAGACGGTAGCGGCGAGGTAGAGCCGCAGCGGTGAGGTTAGGCAGGCTGCGAGACGACCGCGTGGGTGGTGACGCAGAGTGGTGACGACTTTGCGCCATCGGCGTTGGACACCGTCGGGTTGGGTGTGGTCGGGGAATCGGTGGGCCAGCCATGCCACGACCTGATCGACGTGGAGGGGTTTCAGCGTCACAACGGTGGCGTCCTGGAGCGATCCGTCGATCCCACTGGAGTCGGGATGGGCGAGTTGCTGGTAGCGGGTAGTGCGGCAGGTCAGCACGACCGGCCAACGAGCAGGGCCCGCTGCCAGGTTGAGTGCGGCAAGTACCTGGCGAGCCCGATTGGACGCACCCTGGTCGGGATCCATCTCGTCGAGGCCGTCGAGAATGGGTAGCACCCATCCCTCCATGACTAGCGCCCTGGCGACGGCAGGCTCAACGCCGTGGACGTCAGCCACGTGTTCGGCGATCCAGTCGTCAAGGCAATCACGCACCGCAACTGGGCCAGCGGCATCGGCGGAGAAGGTGAAGGCTGACAGGCTAAGCCGTACCGGGACCCGGATGCGGGCGTTCGGGTCCGCGTGTGCGTCGGCGTTCGCCTTGGCGGCCAAGTCGAGCAGCAAGCGGACGACAAGTACGGTCTTGCCCGCGCCCGCGCTGCCGAGCACGACCAGCCTGCCCCGCTCAAGTGTGTTGTAGTAGGTCGCGACTGTCGCCAGCGTTCCCGACTGGCCGCCACCGTCGGTGCGCCACCGCAGCATCGCCGCTTCGGGTTGGGCAAACTCAACATCGGCCGGGCGCGCATCCCCGGTGTCACCCAGTAGCTGTGCCAGCCCCCGTGCCTCAGCCGTCGTGACAGCGGTCAGCAAGGCACGGGCTCGGCTCGCCAGCGTTGATGGGTCGTCAACTCGAAGCCGCGATCGCATACCCACTGCGGCGATGATGGTGCCCAACACTGTTGCCGGCAGGGCGAGCACGTTTGCGATTCCCGCTCCGTCGTTCCCGCCGGTCTTGCTCAACAGCCACCAGGTCGACCACGCCAAGCCGCCCACCAACAGGGTCACGCCGATACCCATGACCGAACGCGAACGATGCGACCACCGCCGAAACCCCACTATCTGCATCCTCCTGCACGAGCACCCTGTCAAACAGGCATCGTCACCCAGTGTTCCCGACCTTCAGGGTCTGTCAAACGAGCGGTGTAACTCGGGTTGAAGAGGATTACTGGCGTTCGGCGGCTAGGCGGCCGTCGAAGGCGATCTCGAAGGCGTTGAGCGCGGGTTTCCAGCGCATCGTCCAGCGTTTGCGTCCGGTGCCGGTCGGGTCCAGGCTCATGATCGCGAGGTAGACGCATTTGAGCGCGGCCTGCTCGTTGGGGAAGTGCCCGCGGGCCTTGACCGCGCGGCGGATGCGGGCGTTGACGGACTCGATGGCGTTGGTCGAGCAGGTCACCCGCCGGATTTCGGTGTCGAAGGCGAGGAACGGCACGAACTCGGCCCAGGCGTTGTCCCAGAGCCTGACGATCGCCGGGTAGCGGGCGCCCCACGTGTCGGCGAACTCGGCGAAGCGTTCCTTCGCCGCGGCCTCGGTCGGTGCGGTGTAGACGGGCTTGAGGGCCTTGGCGACGGCGTCCCAGTGCCGGCGGCCGGCGTAGCGGAAGCTGTTGCGCAGCAAGTGCACGATGCAGGTCTGCACGATCGTGCGCGGCCAGACCGTGGTCACCGCGTCGCGCAGCCCGGTCAGCCCGTCGCAGACCAGCATGAGCACGTCGGCGACACCGCGGTTGCGCAGCTCGGTGAGCACGTGCAGCCAGTACTTCGCGCCCTCGCCCCCGTCACCGGCCCACAAACCCAGGATGTCGCGGTGGCCGTCGCAGGTCACCGCCATGGCCATGTAGATCGGCCGGTTGGCCACCTGCCCGTCGCGGATCTTCACGTGGATCGCGTCGATGAACACCACCGGATAGACCGGATCGAGAGGCCGGTTCTGCCACTCGACCATGCCCTCGACCACCTTGTCGGTGATCGTGGAGATCGTCTGGCGGGACACGTCG
Organism: Actinokineospora sp. NPDC051303; assembly: GCF_055586285.1. Taxonomy (NCBI): domain Bacteria; kingdom Bacillati; phylum Actinomycetota; class Actinomycetes; order Pseudonocardiales; family Pseudonocardiaceae; genus Actinokineospora; species Actinokineospora sp. NPDC051303. The sequence goes on along the minus strand of NZ_JBVJIN010000010.1, from coordinate 150,160 downwards.
GCGCCGTAGACCTTGGCCAGGTGCGCGGAGATCTCGCCGGTGGTCAGGCCCTTGGCGAACAGCGAGATGACCATCTCGTCGATGCCGGTCAGCCGCTTCTGACGCTTGGCCACGATCCGCGGTTCGAACTCGGCGTTGCGGTCGCGCGGCACGTCGATCTGCACCGGCCCGACGTCGGTGAGCACGGTCTTCGAGCGGGTGCCGTTGCGCGAGTTCCCGGTCCCACGACCGGCCGGGTCGTGCTTGTCGTAACCCAGGTGGTCGGTGATCTCGCCTTCCAGCGCCGACTCCAGCAGCCGCTTGGTCAGCTGCTGGAGCACCCCGCCGGCACCGGTGAGCTTCAGTCCACCGGCACGGGCACAGCTGACCAACTGGTCGACCAGCTGCTCGTCCAGGCCCTCCAGAGCGGTCTCGGGCTTGGCGTCCTCGGCGTTATCCACGCCGGACATCATCTCGGTCATCAGGTGCGCATCCTTGATCAGGAGTTACACCGCTCGTTTTACAGTCCCGACCTTCACGGAATTGTCCGCTCATCGGCAAATGAGTGCATTACCAGGTGTCGATGCGATCGACTGTCTGGCTTGATCAGCTGAGGGCGTTGACGCCATGTTCGCCGCGGTCGGCCCGGTGTAGGAGTTGCTCGGCCTGACGCTTCTTGCGGTTGATGTGGCGTAGGCTTTCCTGGAGTGCGGAGACCTCGCCGAGCCACTGCATCCGGCGGGCTTCATCGAGCCGTTCGTGGGTGTTGCGTTCGATCTCCAGCAGACGAGGAACTTGGCTCAACGACAATCTGAGCATTGGACATCGGACACAAGCGTGCTCGTGCTGACACGGTGTCCCATAAGGACGATCACAGCGTCCCAATGCGACCTGGCGAAGGCTGAAGTGGTCCCGGAACTCCTCCCACTCGGTGTCGGAGGGTTCGCGGTATTCTTCGCTCGGCCGCCGGGCGCGACGCTGGTCGACGAACTGCCGGTAGTGTCGGATCACTTCTTCCGGATAGACCGCGACATAGCCTTGTGTGGTGTTCAAGTCGAGGTGTCCCAATACTTTCGCGGCGATGTGGATGGGTAGTCCACTGTTGACGGTCTCGGTGGAGAAGACGCGCCGAAAGTCGTGCGGGGTGAACCTCAGCGGGGTGCCGTCGACATCGGTGATGTTTGCCCGGCGGGCGAGGTCGGTGAGGAGTTCGCGGATCCGGTTGGGCGGGATGACTTGCCGCCGATGCTGGGTGACGCGTTGGAACAGGTGCGGCAGCGGCGGGCCGAAGAGTCGTTCGTAGTTGTCGTAGCGCTGCAGCAGCGGCACTTTCCCGTCGTCGGCCTTGACCCGGCGGATGATGCGAGCGAGGACCGCGACCAGGTCCGGGTCGGCGGGGATGACGCGTTCGCGGTCGGTCTTGGATGGGCTGATCTGCAGCAGTGGCACCATGTCCCCGGTCGGGGCCTGGTATTGGCGCAGGCTGACGTGGGTGAGCTCGAGCAACTCCTCGATGCGTGCCCCCGTGCGGCGCAAGACCTCGATGGCGGCCCAGGTCCAGAAGGCGTTGTCTTCCCAGCGTTCGGCGTCGAACCGTGCCCCGGGAGCTTCGTCGAGCGGGGTGACGAACAGGGCGATGGGCCGCCACTTGCTGCCCGCGCGGCCGGTGCGTCGGTAGCGCAGCCCGTCGACGGTGAATTCCTCGCCCGGCGCGACCTCACGGACTGCGGCAAGCAGTCGGCGGGCGCTCTCGAACTGCTCTTCGGCCGCGCTGGTGAGCTGTGGGAGCACGGGGATGAGGGTGCGGGTGCGTTGCTGCATGCGGGCTTGGCGGTGGCGGGTTTCTTTGATGTAGCCGCGGATGTCGGCTTCACCGATCGGGCAGGGTGCGGCCCATCGTGCCCAGCGAGCCGGGTCCTCCAGCGACCATTGCAGCAGGTCGAGGTAGAACGCGCGGACCGCGAGCAGCACGGTGTGGACGGTGTGGCGGGGTTTGCCGTTGGGCAGCGTCCGGATCCGCTGCTTCCAGTCTTGGGCGACCTGATCGGGTAGGTGCAGAGACGTGATGCCGGGGTGGTGGCGTTCCAGGTCACGCCAGAACAAGTCGACCAGCACCTGCACCAGGTTGACCAAGGAGCCGTAGTCGAGCATGGCGGACCGCTCGACCAGGTAGTGCACCAGCACGTCCCGGACCTCGCGGTTGGCCACCGGGTAGCGGTCGACGAGTTCGGCCACCGACAGCTGCCCGCGGTTGTGCGCCTGCTGCAGCGTCGGCGGGAACCCGGCGAGACCGCCGATGGCGTGCAGGATCTCGTAGGCCAGCGGGAGCGAGGCGATCTTGTGGCCGCAGGACCGCCGGGCCGTAGCGTACTGGTCGAAGTCGGCGAGATCGAGCGTGCGTACCGGTTTGCCGGTGACGATGACCATGCGGGTTATTAGGTTCAGCGCCTCGACGGCGTATTCCGTCGACCCGCCGGGCCGAGAGCCCGTTTCTTCAACGTCTTCTCCAAGGCAGCGAACGCCTCGCGCTGATTGTGTCGGCGGAACGTCGTGTAGACGCCGAGCAGTCGGCTGCTGGACAGCCAGGCGTAGGACGGGCGGACCGCGCGTAGGACGATCAGGATGCTCAGCCCCGCGGTGAGCCGGTTGCGTTGCGCCGGCGTCAGGTTCGGCGGTCCCCATCGCCGGCCGTGTTCTTCGCCGCCGCTGAGGAGCCACCGGTCCTGCCAGTCCTCGCCGGGGAAGGTCTCCAGCCAGTCCAAGATCCGGGTCAGCGCGAGGGACTGTCGCCACTGCTGGTGATAAGTCGGCTGATCGAGCAGCGCCTCGGCCAGCGAGCCGAGTTCCTCACGGGTCGCTCGGTCACGGCCGTCCAGCACCACCGGTGCGACAGGTTGGGCCGCGGATGGGGCGGAGAGCGTCTGAGGGTCTTGCGGGCTGACCGGGGTGCGGGCGACCCGCCCGTGTCGGGTGGCCATCAAGCTGTCCCAACCACGTCGTCCCCGAACACGTCGGCCAGGTCCTGCGGGTCGTAGGACCAGCCGGTCAGCGGCTGTGGCGGTGGTTTGGGGCGGGTGTAGTGCTCATGCACCTTCGCGATCACCTCGTCCGGCCGCGGGCGCAGGTAACTTCCGGTGGTGGTGATCCGGCGGTGCCGCATCACCTGTTGGACGTCGACCAAAGTGACGTTCGGGTCGTCGATCAGCCGCAACCCCAGCGTGTGCCGCAGATCGTGCAGGGTGATGTTGGTGCCGATGCGGTCATTGATCCGGCGCAACACCGCCCGCAACGCGGTGTAGGACAGTGGCCGCAACGGGTGGCGCCGGGTCCACCACAGCGGCTCGTTCGGTTCGGGTCGGTGTCCCTCGTCGGCGAGTTCACCAAGGTAGAGCGCCAGCCATGCGAACGCTTCCGGCGCGGCCGGACACGCCTCCTTCGCCCCACCCAGTCCCTTGGTCTGCACGTAGATCCGGCCGTCGCCGGGGTGGGCGTCGGCGACAGTCATGCCCAGCAACTCCGCCGCCCGCGCCCCGCTCGACAGGAACATGCTGAACAGGGCCCGGTCCCGGTTGCAGCCCAGGCCGGCGAACAGGTCATCAAGGACATCGTCCGGGACCGCGCGCGGGGGCCGATCGGGCTGCTTCTGCCGGTAGGTGCCGCGCCGATGCAACACGAACGGCTCCAACGGGTTGTGATGGGCATTCAACCTTCGCCCGGTTCGGGACTGCGGCGGCACCGGGGACACCACCGGCCCCTGTCCGGTCTGCAGGTGGAAGTCGTAGAACACCGACAACACCGACAGCGCGTGGTTAATCGTGGCCGGCGCGTACCCGGCCGCCAGATACGGCTTGCCCGTCCGCCGGTTCACCGACCCCGCCGCCGGCGCATCCGGCCGCCGGCGGTCTCGCGCCGGGTTGTGGCTCGTCCGCAACCACAACACGAAATCCCGCACCTCCGCCCGCTGCGCACGACTCCATACCACGCCAACTGCAGCGAGGAACCGGAACCAGCGCAACAAGTCGTAGCCATACGACCGACATGACGCCGGGCTGTTCCCGCAGGCCAACAGGTCACGAAGGAACTCGCTGACCGGCGCGATCGCCACGCCCGCACCGTCCAGCACCACCCACGGCAAGCTCGGATCGCTCGTCGACCTCACGGCGCCGGTCCGCGCAACGACAAACCCAGCCAGCCGCTGGCCGGGCACCTGCTCGCCTTCCATCACCCTCCGCCCACAAGATCAACCTTGAGGACGGAGAGTGCTCAGCTACGCCGCCAACCTCCTGGACGACACGCCGGTAGTGCGGTCAATGGGTCGATGCACCGACTTATCCGAGTACGACATGCGCAGGGTGAACAGGAAGACCTTCGTCTTCACCCCGGCCAGCACCACGTAGAGCTCACCGAAATCGACCTCGGCTTCCTGCCCAGGCCCATGGGTTTGCAGGATGAAACCCTGCTCAGAGCCCTTCCCGGCTTCTGCGGCGATCTCCCGGCGGCGCGGGCCGACATAGTCACGCACCGTCGTATAGGGCAAGTCCACCGCGTCGTGCTCGTCGATTAACCGCGCAACGATCCGGCGCACCGTGTGGCGCTGCTTACGAGGCGCGGGCGTCAGGTTGGCTTACTGATATCGAGGACGTAGGGGACGATGTGCCATCCTTCGGTTGCGAGCTCGTTGGCTTGCTTGTGTAGCTCGTTGAAGAGGTTATTGGGTGTTGAGTAGCCCTTGCGCCAGGCTGGCGGACGTTGGGTTGGGGTGACCCAGTAGACGAGGAAAATGCTGTGTGAGCGCTGCTCGCGTTTGAGGTATTGGTTGATGAGTTGGTCGCGCATCGCGGTGAGCAACGTGTCGTTGTCGAGGCGTTTGGCCTCGACGAGGACGCGGGCGATGTCGTCGGTGTGGGTGCGTAGGGTAGCCGTGAGGTCAATTTTGTCGCCTATTCCGCCCTGTTTCAAGCGTACGACCTGTACTTCACGATCGACGACGATGCCTCCGGCGAGTAGCTGGCGAAGTTCGCGGTTTACCCAGTCCGTGATGTCGTCTTCGATGCGTGGTTCCTGTTCTCTCCAGATGTCGCGGCATGCTCCCTTGTGGGTGAGGCTGTGTTGGATCTTGTCGAGTAGCGCGAGCAGAACGCGTTGGAGGTCGGCGTCGTCGCGGACGAGGCGGGAGTCGGTGCGACGGAGCAGTTCGAGTAGTTGCGCCGGTGTGGTGGGGATGAGGCTGAGATCGGCCCGCCGGGCTCTCGCGGTGCGGAGGTACTCGGCGATGACCTTCTGGTCGAGATCGGGCCGATGCTGGCGCAGCGCTTCGAGTGCAGCGACCTCACCTTGATCGGCGAGCCGCCTCAGCAGTCTGCCGCGGAGGTCTTGGGCGTGATGCTGGGGTGAATAGGCGAATTTACTCTGGAGGGGTTCGTCGGTTCCGTATGGGTGGGTTTCGAACACGACCTTGGCGGCGGTGACCAGATGGGGGAGATCGAGCTGGTCCGCGTCGAGACGCGCCGCGATGGCGCGGACGGCAGCTGGCGTGGGTGTGCAGTCGGCGAGGTCATCGATGGTCGTGTTCGCGTCGAGGGTTACCAGATGCTCTTGGGCGCGGTCAACGACGGGGTTGGTCGGATCAGTGGCGCCCGGCGAGGTCGCCGTCATCGCCGCGGCGATGAGCCGGGCGCCGTCGGTGCACAACACCCAGCCGTGGGCGCTGGAGTTGCGCGAGCGCGCCGCCGGAGTGCACGAGCGGGTCGACCCCTGCCCCGGCACGACCCGCTCGGTTGGGACCGGTTGATCTCCTGTGGCGCCGCCCTGGCCAATGTGCGTCTGGCCGTGCGCAAGCTCGGCTACCAGGCCGAGGTGAGCGAGTTCCCCGACCCGGGCAGGCCCAGCGAGGTGGGCCGCGTCGTCGCAGGTCCGCGCGTCGAGCCCACCGACCGTGAACTCGCCCTCTACCGGGCGATCCGGGCCAGGCACAGCCACCGCGCCCGCTTCGGCGCCGGGCAGGTCGCCCCCGCCGTCCTGCGCGAGATGGTCGGCTCCGTCGACGTGCCAGGAGTGGCCGTGCGGCCGTGCGGCCCGAGGATGTGCCCGCGCTGGCGCACGTGCTGGCCTACAGCGGGTCCGTGGTCCAGCACGACCGCGCCTACCAGCGGGAACTGTCCGCGTGGACTGCCAAGGAACACCACGCGGACGACGGGTTGGCCCCTGCGGCGGCCGGGACCCTGCCCTGGGCGGGGCTGGTCGACGAGCGCACCGCGCTGCCCGACGAGGACGTGCTCGGGCGGCGGCTGAGCACGGAGACCGAGGTGCTGATCACCACGGTGGATGACGGTCCCGCCGACCATCTGCGCGCGGGCATCGCGGTGGAGGAACTGTGGCTGGCCGCGACCGCGGCGGACCTGGCCGCGTCCGTGATCACCCAGCCGCTGCACCTGCCCGAGGCCCGCGCGGGCCTGGTCGAGCGCCCCGGTCTGGCGGGCTACCCGCAGGCGCTGCTGCGCATGGGGCAGCGCACGGAGATCACCCCGCCCAGTCCCCGCAGGCCGTTCGCCGCCCTCATTCGCGGCCGGACGACGGCGGGCGCGCGATGAGCCGCGCCCACCCGGTCCTGGTCGCCGTAGACGGGTCCGATTCGGTGCTGGCCGCGGTCCGCTGGGCCGCGGGCGCCGCGAGGCGGCGGCGGCTGCCGCTGCGCCTGGCGCACGCGGGCGGCGGCCATCTGTCGACGGACCCGACGGACCCGGGGCTGCGGTCGGACTACCTCGACGCCCTGTCCTCGTGGGGCAGGCACACGTTGCGGGAGGCCCAGGCCGTCGCCGAGCACCGAGCCCGGAGTGGAGGTCACGCAGTCGCTGCGGCTCGGTGAAGCTGTGGACGTCCTGGTCGAGGAGTCCGCGCAGGCCGCCATGGTGGTGCTGGGCTCCCGCGGCCTCGCGGGCGCGCGCTCGGCCACCCTCGGATCGGTGTCCTCGGCCGTGGCCGAGCGCGCCGACTGCCCCGTGGTCGTGGTTCGCGGCGCGGGCCAAGGGGCCGATCGTGGTCGGGGTCGACGGGGCGCGCACGAGCGAGGCCGCGGTGGCGTGGGCCTTCGAACAGGCGTCGCTGACCGGCGCCCCGCTGGTGGCCCTGCACACCTGGAGCGACGTCGCGTTCCCGGGCCTGTGGGCGCCGTTGGCGCTCGATGTCGACTGGCACGCGGTCACCGGCCGCGAACAGCACCTGCTCGACGATCGCATGGCGTCGAGCTGCTTGTGGGGCTGATGAGGAATGTTCCGTCCTCGGCCAGGAGATGGTGTGCGAGGCGTCGCCATTCGGTGTCGGTGCGGTCGAGGTAGTCGTCGGTGTCGTCAGGGACCTCGACGGCCGGGACCGCTGTGCCTGCCGCGATGCGTTTCCAGGCGTCCGCCGGGAGTAGTGGTCTGGCTGATTCCGTGGTGCCGAGAATCTCCAGACCTGCTCGGCGGAGCTGTTTTTCCCGTGTGGTCATCAGCTTCCCAGCGGGTAGAAGTAGTGATGCTTGCCGCCGACCTGACCGTACCGCTCGAACTCGGTGGACCCGTCCCACCCGAAGTTCACGCCGTCGCGGCTGGGGTTGCCCTTGGGTTCGCCCGCGTGGAAGTGCGGGCCGGTGCTCGCGGGTCGTTGGTGTGCTCCGCGATGACGCGCGTGATCCGTCGTGGCGTCCATTGCCTCTGGGCGCGACGAGAAGTTCTGGTTGTCGACGCACTTCACCAAACCGAGCGGACCGTGCGTGCCGAGGGCGGTCGGGAGCGGGCGGCGTAGCGGAGCTGGCTGCCGAATATGTGGCCGGTCTGGGTGACCGCCCTGTCGCGCGGACAGCTTCGCGTTTGGCCCTGCCGTGCTCGGACAGGCCACCTCCATCCGCGTACCTCATCCATCCTTGCGTAGATCATGAATCGATCAGGATCGGGGAGGACACGCTGCGCGAGGGCAAGATCAACCCTGGCCTTTCATGATCTGTATCTAGAGGTCAATGCAGTGGATGCAGGTCGAGGGCGTGCGACGGATCGAGCGACGTTAGGCACGTTGGACTTGGAGGACCACGTGGAGCGGGATTCGATCACCGGGCTGTCCCATCGTGGAAACGTCCGCTTTTGCCGATGAGCATGGCCGGGTGGGCGGGGGTCATCGGACCTGGATGCCGCCGGTCCAGATGTGTTTGATCTGTTGGGTTCTTCTGATGTCGGTTGTCGGGTCGCCGTTGACGAGTATTAGGTCGGCTCGCTGCTGCGGCGCGATGGTCCCGCGGTCGGTGAGACCGAATATCTCTGCGGGAACGACGGTCGCGGCCCGGAGCGCTTCGACAGGGGAGAGGCCTGCGTCGACGAGTAGACCGAGTTCGTGGTGCATGGCTTGGCCATGTGGCGGGGAGAACGGTGTGGTGGTGTCGGCGTTGGCGTCAGTGCCTGCGAGGATGATCGCGCCCTTGCAGTGGAGGCGACGGACCGAGGCGAGGGCGTTGTCGAAGGACATCCGCGGCACAACGCGTAGTGCGGACAGCGCCCGCAGCACGGGTTTGCGGCCGACGGTCGCGCAGATTCCGCGCATCATGACGAGCGTGGGACTAACGACCAGGCCGTCGTGGGCGAGGTCTTCGCTTACGATCGACTGGATGGGCACGTGTGTCAGCACGTCCACACCGGCGGTGACGGCTGTCCGGAACGTCGCGCCGGTGACGGCGTGGGCGATCACTTTCAGTTCGTGGTGGTGGGCTGCGCGCACGAGCGCGTTCACCGTGGCGGGATCGAGAGCCTTTGTGCCGGGCTGTTTCGGATCCTCGACGAGGACTTTCAGGTAGTCGACATCATCGTGCACGCGGGCTGAGACAAATGCCTCGGCACTGGCCGGGTCCGGCACGCCGATACTGTTCGGATAGCTCATTTTCCTGATCGCGGTGGCGCCCGGAGCCACGGCTGGATAGCCGGCGCTGAACAGGTCGGCCACCCCATCGAGGTGGCGCAGCGGCAGGGTCTTGTCCGGGTGCGGTGTGCCCATGTCCAGCACGGTGGTGACGCCCCATCGGGCGCACACCGCCAACTCGGCGCGTGTCTGGACGTGGACATGGGTGTCGATCAGCCCAGGTAGCAGGGTCCCGCCGCGGGCGTCGACGACCCGGGCACTGGGCGGAGGGTCGGACACGATTAGGCCACTGTCGATGTGCACGGAGCGCGGCTCGGTCAGCGTGGCACCGTCGAACACCCGTGTGTTTGCGATCGTGGTGGCTTCCATGGGCGCGCAGATCCTCTTCTCACGGTCATCGGCGATGATAGACTAGCTACTGGTCTAACCTAGTCGATGTTTATCGAAGTTGGAGGTGTGGATGCCGACACCATTGCCGCAACTGCTTGCCATGGCGTTCCGGCTGCTCACCGACCGGGTGCACGTTCGCCTCGCCGCTGAGGGGCACCCTGACGTGCGGCCCGCACACGGCTTCGCGGTCGGCCGGCTGGTCACCTCACACGGTGCGACCGCGGTGGAGTTGGCCGGATACTTGGGTGTCACCAAGCAGGGTGCCGCTCACATCGTCAGCGAGCTGGAACGCTGGGGCTACGTCGAACGCGCCCGCCACCCCACCGACGGCCGTAGCCAGCTCATCCTCGCCACCGAAAAGGGCCGATCCCTGGTAACGCGGGTGGCCGCGATCTGGGCAGAGGAAGAGGCCCGGTGGGCCGACCTCGCGGGCGCCGACAGCCTCGACAGTGTCCGCGACACGCTGCAGATCTACGTCGCCGCCACAAGCGATGAGCGTCCCCCGATGAGACCGGTCTGGTAACCAGGTGGACCTCAACCGCGCCGCACACCCGGTCAAGAACCGACACGCGAATGCGCTCACACGCCGTTGATCGCGCGTTGCTTGAGCGCACGCAGAGTACGGTTCGGTTGGCTCAGCTGCAAAGTTCGATGCCGTTATGGCGGTAGAAGGTGTGTGCCGACGCCAGCAGGCTCAGACGCCGAGCCGATAGAGCAATGCTGCCATGACGGTATGTGCTCCTGACGAGATCGTGGATCAAGGAGCCCTAAGCACACCGCCCGAGCCTGACGACCCGGCGCCCGCGAACCTGACGGTTCGCTGAGGGGTGCCTGACAGTCGATCCCAACGGGTGGTGTCACCGGGCCAGTCAGCCCTAACGTTTTCCCGACACACCAACACACAGTTTGGAAAAGAAAATGTCTGGTCCTACTCGTCGTGGATTCATCGCAGGCACCGCGGCGCTGGGAGGTGCGGCACTGGTCGGAAGTTCGGCGGATGCGGAGGCGACGTCGACAAAGGGCGCGCGCGATTCGGTCGCGATCATGCCGAGTGACGCTCGCTATGAAGACCTCGTGTTGCGCCGGACGAGCGAGCGGTTCTTCCCGCGTCCCGAGTTCTTCCAATTGCCCACCACGACCGAGCAGGTCGTGCGGGCTGTGAATGACGCTGTACGTGCGGGTAAGCGGGTCACCATCCGCAGCGGCGGGCACTGTTACGAGAACTTCGTGGGCGACGGCGCAGAGGTGATCATCGACATGTCCGCGATGCGGCAGGTCACGTTCGACCGGCGCCGTAACGCGTTCATGATCGAGCCAGGCGCCACTCTGTGGGACGTGTTCGAGCGGCTCTATCTCGGCTGGGGTGTCACGATCCCCGGCGGCCAGTGCGGCAGCGTGGCCGCGGGCGGACACATCCAAGGCGGCGGTTACGGTCCGCTGTCCCGGCAGCTCGGCTCAGTGGTGGATTACCTGTACGCCGTGGAAGTCGTCGTGGTGGACCGTTCGGGACGGGCACGGGCGGTGGTCGCGACCCGCGAGCCGGGCGACGAGAACCGGGACCTGTGGTGGGCACACACCGGCGGCGGGGGCGGGAACTTCGGCGTGGTCACCCGGTACTGGATGCGCACGCCCGGCGCCACCGGCAACGATCCCACGCGCCTGCTGCCAAAGCCACCCGCCGTGACACTCGGCGCCACGATCGGGTGGAGCTGGCGAGACATCACCGAGGAGTCGTTCCACCGGCTGCTGCGCAACTACGGCGAATGGCACGAGCGCAACAGCGCGCCCGATTCCCGCTACGCCAGCCTGTTCAGCCCGATGCTGATCACCCGGCGCACCACGGGCGCCGACCCCGGTGGGTTCGCCATGGTGGCCACAATGGACGGAAACCTGCCGGACGCCGACCGGCTGCTGCGCGACTACCTCGCGGAGGTCACCGAGGACGTCCCGGGCACGGCCACGATCCAGCCGCCTCATCGGCTGCCGTGGCTGGCGGCGGTGAAGGCCGGGTCGCTGAGCCAGGCCGATGAATCCGGGATGTTCAAAGCGAAAGCGGCCTACCTAAGGAAACGGTTCACCGACGAGCAGATCAGGACCGCCTACACCTACCTGACCAGCACGGACCACAACAACGAGCTCGCAGTGCTGTTGTTGGTGTCCTACGGCGGCAAGGTCAACACCGTGGCGCCGGACGCGACCGCCTTGCCCCAGCGGGACAGCATCATGAAAGCGATCTACACCGTCACCTGGACCGACCCGGACGGCGAGCAGGCGAACCTGGACTGGATCCGGCGCTGGTACAGCGCGATGTACCAGGACACCGGAGGCGTGCCGGTCCCGAACGGCGTGAACGACGGCTCCTACATCAACTATCCGGACACCGATACCACCGATCCGAAGTGGAACACGTCCGGAGTCTCGTGGCACACCCTGTACTACAAGGGCAACTACGCGAAGCTACAGCAGGTCAAGGCACGCTGGGACCCGCGTGACGTGTTCCACCACGCCATGTCGATCAAGCCGCCGCACTAGTGGTCGAGACCGTTAGTTCGTCGGGGGTTGGCGCCAAGCGGTGGATGTCGTTGAGGTAGAGCGCGCAGGCGCAGTCGAGTGCTTCCTGTGGTGTGCCGGAGGGGTGTCCGCTGGGCAGGATCGAGTTCTCGTAGTCGTGGTGGCTAGCGCGGTAGATGGCGAAGCCCCAGGTGGTGGCTGATCCGTGGTAGCGCAGCCGCAGCAGCGGCAGGATGGTGCCGGTGGGGAGTTCGCCGGTGACGTGGGCGAACGCTCCGTGGTGGCGTACCTTCACTGTGGCCAGCGTTCCGGGTGCCGCCCGGGCCGCGAGCTCACCCCACGCCGCCCGACCACTTGGACGACCCCAAGGCCTGGCCTGGGAATGACAGATCAGCCAGTTGACGCCCGATTGGCGACAACGCCGAGCCCAGTTGGCCGGAGGAACCCGGCCGCCCCAGATCACACCATGTACAGAGGCATGCTCTGTATGGACACCTGTGGCGTGATCCCGGTCCGAGACTATCCGGGAGGTGAGCTGGGGCCATGAACGAGCCAGCGGGCGAACAGTGCCACATCAAGCGACTCGAAGCATCGGCGAGAGCGCTAAAAGAGGCAGAGGACAAGCAGAATCAACTCCGTGCCGCCGAGAGAGCCGCCACCAAAGCCAGAAAGGCGCAAGCCGAGGTCCATCGGGCGGCTCTCGACCAACACCAACGCAGCATCGTCGATGCCTATAACGCGAAGCTCCCCACCGACAAAATACTGGAAGCCGGAAACACCTCGCGAAGCTGGCTCTACCAAGTCCTCAAGAAATCCACCTGAACGAGATGTCAGGTACGGACGTACTGTCAACTGGTGGAGTATAGGTATTCGAACCCTGCGGTATTCCCCCAGTTGGTGAGCTGCCCGGCCTGTTCCAGGCGATGCGTCGCGACGCAAGGTGCGTGGGTAGCGCACAGGCGGTCGGTGGTCGGCGACGCTCGGTCGAACGTCCGCTCATGCCGATGAGAGCGCGTTTAGCGGTGCTCAATTGGTATTTGGCGGACCTGGTAGGTAGGCAGGCCACAGGTTGGTCTGAGAGGCGTCATCGAGTGTCAGTAGCGCGCGAGCGCGGGGGAAGTTTGTCGGGCGTGGCCGGAAGCCGCGCCCGTTGTTGTGTCAGTAGTGATGCGTCGTTGGTGATACGGGTGTGTGAAGTCGGGCATGGCTGTGTCGCTCGATCGGGTGCGGCCGCCGTGGTCGGATCGGTTTCCAGGTTGGATTTGTGCAGGCGCTCGACGAGCTCGTCCTCAATGATTCCGTCCTCACCGCCACCGTCGCCACCCCGCCGCCCGCGACGCGCCCGAACAGCGAGGAGTCCGACGCGACGGTGGTGCAGGTGGTGCTGGCCATCTACGGCGGGCTGGTCTTCGGGCGGGCGCTGAGCCTGCTCGTTATTGGCCAGCCTCACCGGAATGCAGACCCAAACAGTAGTCCGTTGGAATCAACGTACCGGTCTGGACTGGATCGACTACATCGCGGCTCGACCACGTCAAGATGATTAACCGGTCAACGGGTGAAGCTATGACACCCATCTCGGAATCTCACGAAGTGCTACGTTGACCGCTCGTCGCAGCACAGCTGGGATCTGATTCCAGGAGTTCGTGAGTCGCGACCGACACCGACCCCTCACGAGTTCAAGTGCGGGCGCGGCCAATCCTCCGCGGTGGTTCCTCATGTGGCCCGATCCGACAACGCCTCCCCGGACTATTTCCGGCCGCGGCTCATCGAGCCGGATGACCGGCCAAACCACGGCGCGATTCCGTCTGAGCGTGACACGATCGCGTCGCACACGAGACCGGCCGCGTCCTCCGGCGAGACGCTGAGCAGTCCCAGGTAGACGGTCGTCACGTCGATCCCGCTGGTGTCCGGGCCTTGCGACCAGTTGTCGAAGGTGGCCTTGGCGCTGTAGAAGTCGCTCCACCGCCTGGCGAGTGGAAGCCGGACGCCGACGTGGGAGACGTTGACGACGCGGGGGTCCACCCGAGTGCGCATCGCGGGGGCGAGCGCGGAGAGCAACCTGATCGGGCCGACGACGTTGACGTTGATCACGGCACGCAGGTCGTCGGCCTTATGTAGCGGGTTGGTCAGCCGAGGGGCCGGCCGTCTGCTCGCCGCGTTGACCAGGATGTCCACCGAGCCGTGCCGGAGCAGGACGTGCTCTGCCAGGGCTTCGATGGACTCGGGCCGGGTGAGGTCCGCCGCGTAGGTGAACACCGTGCCGCGTTGCCTGATCGCGTCATCGAGCAGGCAGGCGGAGCGGGCGGTGGCGATGATTGTGGCGCCCGCACGCACCAGACGCCGGACCGTCGCCCCGCCGACCGTGCCTGACGCACCGGTGATCAGTATCGTGCGGTCGGCCACCGCTTCACGCAGGGCGTCATCGCACACGCTGGCCCGGCCGTTGAACAACCGGGTCAGGCCATGCCAGGGTCCTTGCATGGCGAGGCTCCTCGTCAGTCGAGACAGTCGGAGTGCAAGATGGTGAGGCGGCAGGCGCGGAGTTCCTCGCGGGTCCGGGAGCGCTGGACTTTGCCGCTGGTGGTCCGGGGCACGCTCATCGGCGCGACGAGGACGACCTGCACGGCCAGTCGCAATTGTTCGGCCACGTGCTTGCGGACCAGCCCGGCGAGGGCCGCGTGGGTCCGGCCGCCCAGGTGCCGGGGCTGGATCTCGTGGACCAGCACGATGCGGTCGTCGGCCTGGGCGAAGGCGGCGCCACGGCCGAGGGCGGGGTCAGCTGTCTCGCCGATCCGTTCGATGTCCTGGGGATGGATGTTGCGGCCGTTGGTAATGATCAGGTCCTTGGCGCGGCCGGTGACGTAGAGCCGGTCGTCCAGGAGGAAACCCAGGTCGCCGGTGCGCAGGAACGGGCCGTCGCCGTCGGAGGTGGTGGCGAGGAAGTGTTCGGCGGTGGCCTCCGCGTTGCCCAGGTAGCCGTCGGCGACGCTGTCGCTGCGGACCCAGATCTCACCGACGTGCCCCTCCTTCAGTTCGTCCGCCGTGCCGGGGTCGACGATTCGGACGTCAGCATCGACGGGGCCGCCGCAGGCGACGAGGTCGACACCCGACGAAACGAGAACTGCCCGGCCCGCCTCGAGTTCCTCCCGGTCGAAGCTCCGCACGGTGACGCCCGCCCCGCAACGGGTGCCGGTCACCATCAGGGTGGCTTCGGCCAGGCCGTAGGAGGGCGCCCAGATATCCGGGCGGAAGCCGACGGTGGCAAGGCGGCGGGCCACCGCGTCCAGCAGACCGGCCCGGACGGGCTCGCCGCCACTCAGCGCGAACCGCAGACAGCTCAGGTCCAGACCGGCGAGGTCATCGTCCTTGATGCCGCGCAGCAGCCAGTCGTAGCCGAAGTTGGGAGCGAAGGTCCAGGCGGCCCGGTAATGGCTGATCATCTGCAGCCACAGCCGTTGATGGGCCACAAAGGACACCGGTGAGCTGAACACGAGGTTGCCGTAGCTCGCCAGTGGAGTGAGCAGCATGCCGACCAAGCCCATGTCGTGGTAGTGCGGGAGCCACCCGGCGCCGGGAGGCGCCCAAGAAGCAGACCGCAGCTCCTGTCTGACCTCCTCGGGCAGGATCAGTTCCCTGATGGACAACAGGTTGTGCAACAGGTTCCGGTGGGTGACCACAACCCCGCGCGGCTCGCTCGTCGAACCCGACGTGTACTGGATGTAGGCGACCGAGGACTGCTCCAACGCCGACGGGGACCACGCGACCGAAGACGACGACACCGTCTGGTCCGTCGGGACGCACCGGGGCGGTGCTGCCAGGTCCAGCTTCGCGAGCCAGGACCGGAGCGCGGGTTGCTGGGCGGAATCGGTGAGGATCAGACGGATGCCTGCGTCGTGGATGACGCCCTCCGCGCGTTCCAATGCCCGCCGGTCGGTGCTCGGCAACGGCACGGGAACCGCGACGCGCCCGGAGTACAGGCAGCCGAGGAAGACAGTGAGGAATTCCAGACCGGCCGGATACATCAGCATCACGTGCGCACCGGGCGAGGTTTCCTCGGCCAGCCAGGCCCCGACCGCCCGTGCCCTGGCATCGAGCTGCGCGTAACCGAGTCGTTCCACCTCGATGAGTTCGCCCCGGACACTGTCCACACGGGCGTACCAGCGCGCGTCGCCGAAGGCCCAGATCTTCTCCCGCAGGAAGCGGACGAACTCACTCACCGCCTGCTCCAATCTGTTGCCGCGCCAGGGTTTTATCCACATGACCGACGACCGCGCCGACCGTGTGCAGCTCCCAGGCATCCTCCTCGGAGATGCGGATCCCGAACCGCTCCTCGGCGTTGACGGTCATCCGCACCAGTACGAGCGAGTCGAGGCCGAGGTCGGCGACGAAGGCGGTCTGCTCGTCGACCGAGGCGGGGTCCACACCGCCGAACTCGGCGAGCATCGACTTCACCTCGGCCAGGATCACCTCCCGGTTCACCGGACCTCCCAGGCGGCGGGCAGTGTGCTGAGCCCGCGTTCGAACTGGCTGGGACGCCACTTCGGCGTGCCGTCCAGGCGGAGATCGGGCAGCCTGCGCAGGACGGTGGCGACGGCGGTCTCGGCGGTCATCCGGCCGATGCGGGAACCGAGGCAGTAGTGCGCGCCGTGCCCGAACGCCAGGTGACCCGGCGTGGGACGGCGCAGGTCGAGCCGGTCGGGATCGGGATAACGGCTGGGATCCCGGTTGGCCGCGCCGATGCAGAGAAACAACGACTCGTTCGCGGGCACCGTCACGTCACCGAACTCGATGGGCTCAAGTGTGCCGCGCCAGCTCGTGAACGGCAGCGGGCTCTCGTAGCGGAGCAGCTCACCGATGCCGCTCGACATCAGCGCCGGATCGTCGCGCAGCGCGGCGAGCTGGTCCGGGTTGGTGAGCAGGGCGTACAGGCTGTTGCCGACGCTGTTGATGCTCGGGTCCTGACCCGCGACGAGCATCAGCAGCACCTGGCCATGCAGCTCGTTCTCACTGAGCAAACCACCCCGGTCACATGAGTCGACCAGCAGGGAGATCAGGTCGTCGCCGGGGGAGCGGCGTTTCTCCTCGACCGCACCCCGCACGAACGCGTCGACCTCGTGAGCGAGCGCCTCCACGTAGGGAACGTCGTTGTTCCAGTCGGCGGTGCGCCAGATCATCGCGCGTAGGTGGCGCATGTCAGGTGGCGTGGCGCCGAGGATGGTGAACAGGACGTTGCCGCCGAGCGGGTAGGCGATGGACGTCATCAGGTCACCGCGGCCCGCGGCCAGAATCTGGTCGATCCGGCTGTCGACGAGCCGCTGGACACGCGTGCGCCACTGCTCCTGCCGCGCAGGCGTGAAGAACGGCTGCATGATCGCGCGCAGGTCGGTGTGGCGCGGTGCGTCGCTGTCGAGCAGGTGCACGAACAGCCGTTCGCGCATCTCCTGTGGCCAGTGCAGGAACCAGTTCCGGCCTGCGGGGATTCGTTTGCTGTCACAGGTCACCCGCGGGTCGGCGTGTGCCTTGCGCACATCCTCGTGGCGCGTGAGCAACCAGCCAGGACCGTCCGGGCTCGCGACACGGCTCACCGGCCGGTGCGCGCGCAGCCAGTGCAGCGTCGGATAGGGATCGTGCTGGAACGCCTCGGTGAACGGGGCGGGCAGCCCGCCGGGCAGGTCCTCAGGTGGCCAGCCTGGCGGATACTCGCGCAGTGCCTCGACCCTAGGCCGTGGCCGGGACGGCACGTAGGGATTTGCGTGCTCAGCAGGCAGATTTCCTGGCGCCACGGACACACCCTGCAGACGGCTGGTGCGCAGCATCGGGAAGTTCAGTTCGCCGAACCGGTCACCGCTGAGGCCGGGGCCGCCGTGGTTGGACAGGTAGCCGACGCCCGCGAGGTGCGAGTCGTTCACCCGGATCTGACCGCATGAGCGGACATTGCGAACGAACCGGTCGACGACCGCCTGGTCACGCGCCCACAGCGAGTTGCGCAGACCGTATGGGTTGGCCGCGACGAACGACAGCATCTCGGCCAGGAGATCGTCACTGTCGCGCGGCACCACCAGCGTCAGCAACGGGAAGAACGTCTCGTGGCGAACGGATCGCAGCTCCAGCGCCTCGGACACGCTGTCCACCCGGATCAGCGCGGGTTCGGCGAAGATCGCGACATCGCTTTCCTCGCCGTGCACGTCCAGGTGGCGTCCCCCGGCCAGCACCTGCGCTCCTGCGCGCCGCGCGTCGGCAAGAGTGGCGTCGTACCCGGCCATGTTCGGCGAGGCGGCGAGCACCACCTCCGGGTCGTCCGGGAAGCCAGGGCGCAGCGCCCGCACGCGAGCGGTCAACCGCGCGGTGAGCTCGTCGGCGATGTCCGGGTGAACCAGTGCGATGTTGGGCGCACAACAGATCTGGCCACTCGCGTGGAAGGCTTCCATCAACGCCTCGACGGCCTCGGTCAACGGCGCGTCCCACCACACCAGGACCACGTCGTTGCCGCCGAGTTCCAGGATCGGCTTCTTGCCCGCTGCCAGGCAGTTCTTCTCGATCAGCTCGCCACGGATCGAGTCGCCGAAGTAGAGGACATCGTCGACCAGCGGGCTGGCCAGCCAGGTGTCCATGGCCTGGGCGGGGTCGGTGCACAACGCGGACAGCACACCCGGCGGGGCGCCTGCCTCGGCGAGGGCGGGCACGGCGACCTGTTCGAGCAGGTACATCGCGGCGATCGGCGCCTGCCGGGACAGCCGCACCACCACAGCGTTGCCCGCGAGCACGGACTGGAAAGCCGTCCCGACGCTCAACGCCGGGGCGTTCAGTGGCGGCTGCACACATATCACGCCATCGGGCACCCGGCGCAAGACCACGGTCCGGTCTTCGGCGGTGTGGCGCGTCTCCATCTGCTGAAAACACCACCGGACGGTTTCCGGCCGGTAGAAGATGATCAGGTTCGCCACCTCCGCGCGGGCCAGTCGGACCGGGTGCCCCTCCTCCACGAGCAGGTCGGTCAACGCGTCCCCGTGCTCCACGAGCCGCCGGTGGAACGCCTCGGCGACGGCGGCGCGCTGGGCCAGCGAGCTGCCGCCCCACTCCTCGGCCGCCGCATGGGCGGTCTCCAGCGCGGTCCGCATGAGATCGGGACCGGCGACCGCGCAACGCCCCAGGATCACCTCGGGATGAGCGTCCGCGCTCATCCGCCCGGCGTTGAGCGCGTTGCGGTAGCACGAGGCGCCGATGGGGTCGTCGATCAACGCGGTCGCGCGGACCACGTGCACCCACTCGCTCTCACCGGGAACGCTGATGCCGCCGATGAGGGAACCGAAGCTGAGCATCACGCGCGCGCCTTTCCGGTGGCGGGACGGACACCCAGGCGCAGCAATACCTGACGGGCGAGGTCGTTGAGGGTGAGGGTGGCCTGGAGCAACTCCATGGGCGGGATGTCGACGTCGAACTGCTGCCGCAGCGTCCTCAACAGCTCGGCGCCCATCAGTGAATCGACACCGTAGTCCTGGACCGGCTGGGCCGGGTCCAGTCGGGTGATGTCGGTCTGCAGGACTTGGGCCAGGTATTCGGCAAGGGTGCCGCTGACCGCCCGCAACGCCTCGTCGGCGTCGAGACCAGCCAGGGCGGCCACGAGGTCCTGGCGGGTCTGGCCAGCGAACTCGCCGTCCGCGGACCACAGTGTCGAGAACCGGGGCGTACGCAAGCCCGGTAGCCAGGTGGCGAACTTGTTCCAGTCGAACCGGCCGAAACCGCCGACGGCGGCGTCCGAGGCCAGCAGCGCGTCCAATCCGGACAGTGCCTCGCCGGAACTGATCGGAGCGAGACCGAGCATCGCGGTAGTCTGCGCCAGACCCTCGCGGGCGATGTAGCCGTGGTCACCGATCCCACCCCAGGCGACGGCGAAGGCAAGCCCGCGCTGGTGTCGCGCCAGCGCTTCGGTGAACAGGTTTCC
The DNA here is from genome assembly GCF_055586285.1 of Actinokineospora sp. NPDC051303. Taxonomy (NCBI): domain Bacteria; kingdom Bacillati; phylum Actinomycetota; class Actinomycetes; order Pseudonocardiales; family Pseudonocardiaceae; genus Actinokineospora; species Actinokineospora sp. NPDC051303. The sequence goes on along the minus strand of NZ_JBVJIN010000010.1, from coordinate 130,458 downwards.
GCCGACGTAGGCGGCCTGCTTGATGTTGCCGAGGACCGAGGTTTGCGAAGAGTAGGACAGGAACAACCGCAGGTCGTGGTTGCGGGTCAGGGCGTCCAGGACCGCCGCACCGGCCAGCTTCGGAGCCAGGACCGCGCGGAGCCGTTCATCGGTCAGTTCCGTGAGCGGAGCGTCGTCGAGCACCATGGCCGCGTGCACCACACCCGTGAGCGGGTACCCCGAGGCGTCGATGCGGTTGATCACCTCAGCCATGGCGCTTGGGTCGCTGACGTCGGCGGCGTACGGGGTCGCGGTCACACCGGATGCGGCCAGATCGGCCAGCAACGCACCCGCTTCGGGACTGTCGGCGCCGCGCCGGGACACCAGGGCGAGATGACGGGCGCCGCGGTCGGCGAGCCAACGGGCGGTCGCCGCACCGAACCCGCCCAGCCCGCCGGTGACCAGGTAGCTGCCATCCGGACCGAACCGGACAGGCTCCGGCCGGGTGCTTACGGGTACCGGGCCGTCCTGCGGGTCCAGGCTCACGACAACCTTGCCGACGTGCCGGGAGTGCTGCAGCAGCGTAAACGCCTCTTTCACTCGTGCGGCCGGGTAGACCGTGTACGGAAGCGGCCGGTAACGGCCGTCCGCGATCCGTTCGGCGATCTCGGCCAGCACCTGCCGCGAGGCGTCGAGTCCGGCCGGGCCCCACATCAGGTCGGAGACGTTGACGCCAAAGAAGGCGATGTTGCGTTTGAAGGGCCGCATGAGCAGCGGCTTGTCGGCGTACATGTCGCGTTTGCCGAGTTCGAGGAACCTGCCGCCCGGCGCCAGCACCTCCAGGCCGCGGTCGATCGCCTCTCCGGCCAACGAGTTGAGCACCACGTCGACCCCGCGCCCACCGGTGATTCGCAGGGCTTGCGCGGCGAAGTCCAGGCTGCGGGAGTCCAGCACGTGCTCGACTCCCAGCGCACGCACCAGGTCACGCTTGGCCGGGCTGCCCGCGGTGGCGATGACAGTGGCGCCTGCTTGGTGGGCGAACTGGATGGCGGCCAACCCCACTCCGCCCGCGGCGCCGTGCACCAGCACGGTTTCCCCAGGTGCCAGCCGCGCGAGGTTGTGCAGTGCGTAGTGCACGGTGAGGAAGGCCACCGGCAGCGTCACGGCCTCCGGGAAACCGAGATGGTCGGGGATCTTCACCACGGCGGCCGCGGGCCTGACCGCCTGCGAGGCCAGAGCTTTTGAACCGAGCGCGCACACCCGGTCCCCCACAGCCAGCTCGGTCACGTCCTTGCCCACCGCCGTGATGGTTCCGGCGCACTCCAGCCCAGGCCCGTGGTCACCGAAGTCCTCCTCGGCCTCCTCTGGTGGCAGCAGACCGGTTGCCAGCATGATGTCGCGGTAGTTGAGTGCTGCGGCGCGCACCTCGATCACCACTTTCCCAACACCGGGGCTGCGGGGTCGGCATGTGGTCCACACCGGCTCGTAGGACAGCCCAGGTGACCGGATCTCCAGTGCGAAGGGCTCATCCCCGCCGGGAGAGACGACCTCGCCGGACGGGAGTTCGTGTTCACGGGGGACGAAGCGGCCACCCGAGGTCAGCACGATCTCGTCCTCGCGTGCCTCCGGCTCCTCGGAGTCGAAGGGCGCCAGCAGTTCCCGGGCCAACCGGTGCGCGTCGACTGCCGGGTCACCGAGGCGTTCCAACGACAGCCTGGTCACCCGCACCCGCGGGTGCTCGTTGGTCAGGGTGCGCGCCACGCCCCAGACCGCGGCATCGGCCGGGCAGGCGGGCCGCTCGGGCGCGGGCAGGGCGCCGCTCGGGCGGGTCACCAGCCACAGTGCGGGCTGGACGTCCTCGGACAGGTCCTGGCATGCCGCCGCGAAGTCGCGCAGTCCGGCCGTCCGGCGCACCGCCTGGTCGAGTAGCTCCGACGTATCCGTCCGAGAGTCGCCCAGCACGAACACGACGGCTGGATCACCTGCACCGGTGAGCGAGTCCGTCCACGCCGCCACGCCTACGGGAACGGCCGTCACCGGGACCGGCCGCGATTCGTCGCCGGTCAGCAGCGTGGCCAACTGCTCGGCCAGCGCGGTCTCCGTTGCGCTCTCGGTGATCACGACCCACCGGGTGGCATCGTCCGGCGGGGGCAGTGCGGGCTCGGCGAGTTCCCGTGCCGGTGCTGTGGCCAGCAGTATCGAGGCACCGGTCGAATCCGACGCCACGCTGTCGTGCAGGCAGGCGATGTCGTGGAAGCCTCGGGCAGGCAGGACATCCAGCCACCCGTCCCGGCCCAGCAGCAGCGAGTCCGGCCGCAACGTCAGGTCGTCGCGGTGCCAAAAGCTGTCCAGCGCCCCGAACACCGGCAGCAGGTCGTTGAAGTCGTGCGGCTCGCAGGCCAGCAGCCGCCCACCGGAGGCCAGCAGGCCGCGCACCCGGTCCAAGGCCCGGCTCAGGTCGGTCGCGGTGTGCAGGGAGTTGGCCGCGACGATCAGGTCGTAGTACCCGGCGGTGAGCCCCTGCTCGGCGGGATCGGCGTTCAGGTCGAACGTGCGGTAGTCGACGAAGGGGTAGTCGCTGAAGCGGTGCCGTGCACGGGCGAAGAAGGCTGCGGACACGTCGGTGAAATGGTAAACGGATCGCTCGGATGGCAGTACCGCAAGCAGAGCGGCGGTGGTGCCACCGGTGCCCGCGCCGATTTCCAGGATGCGCAGCGGCCGGTCCGCGGGCCAGGCCCGGACCATCTCGGCCGCCAGCGCCGCGAGGACCCGGTTGTGGAACCGGCAGGTCGGCGACCGGTCGTAGAGCAGCTCCCAGGCATCCCGGCCGCCGTGCCCGGTCATCAGGTCGAGCGCGTCGCGTTCACCGCGCAGGACTTGCGGCAGGTGCGTCAACTGACGGACGGCCAGTTGGATCTCGGCGTTGCACGCCGGGAAGTCCACGGGCAGCCGGGCCAGCAGCGGCTCCGGAGCCGCGACGCCGGTCAGCCGCCACCGGCCGTCCGCACCGGCGGCGCTCAGTCCGTGCCGGGACATCAGGCCGAGCAGGCCGTGGGCCAGCTGGTCGTGTCCCGGGCGCATTCCGTGACGAACCAGGTCGGCGACGGTGAACTCGGAGACCCCGGCGGGCAGCAGTCCCGCGAACGCGGCGGCGGCGACCTCGGCGGTCAGTTCCTTGAGCCGTGCGCCGAAGTCCACGAACCGAGTGGCACGCCAACCCGCATCCAGCGCCTCGACACTTGCCGTCACCGCTGCGCAGAGATCGTGATTACCGGGCAGCGGGGAGGGCGCGGCTGGAAGGTTGGCATGCGGCGCCGCGCGCAGCATCGTGCCGGTCCGCTGGATCTCCCGGTCGGCAGGGCTGGGGACCCGCCGCAGGCGCACGCTGTCCAGTTCGGCGGTGACACTGCCGTCCTGGTCGGTGATGATCACGTCGAAGCAGAGTGCGGCGGCGGTACGGGTGCGGTCACGGACGTGCACCAGCCCCGTCGCGGACGGAGAGCGCCACACGCGCACCGCCCCGATCGAGGCAGGCAGCCAGCACTGTCCAGCGTCCGCCCGGGCGAGCACCAGCGGCACACACGCCTGCAACGCGCCGTCCAGCAGCGCCGGGTGCACGACGTACTGTGCGGTGTCGGCCGCGTCGGTGGTGTGCCGGTAGGCGGCAAGAACCTCACCGTCCCCCCTGTGCAGCCGGACGAGCTGCCGGAACGCAGGCCCGTAGTCGAGTCCGGCCGTGGCCAGTTCCGGATAGACGGTGCCAGGGTCCATCCGGTGCTCGCAGCGGGTGATGATCTCGTTCAGGTTGAGCGGTTCCGGCCCACGGCCGAGCAGTTCCCGGACGCGGCCCCGGGCGTGCGGACGCGGCCTTGGGTCGGCGTCCCTGTCATCTTCCCTGTCAGTGGTTTCGGTGCTGGTGATGGCGACCATGCCGTCCTCGGGGGAGAACGCGAGCTGCACCCGGACGTCGCCCGCCCGGTCCCACGGGATGACCAGCGGGCGGCTGACTTCCAGCCGGTGGAGTTCCACCGGGCCGTCGAGCACCCGCCGACCGGCCGCCAGCGCCATCTCCACGTATGCCGCGGCCGGGAAGACCACCGAACCGGCGACCTTGTGGTCGGCCAGCCAGGGCGCGAGGGCCGGTTCGATCGCTCCGTGCCAGGCGGGTTCGGCAGTCGGCAGCCGTTCGCCCAGCAACGGGTGCTCCAGCCTGCCCGACCCGCAGCGGGGAACCCAGTTCTGCGGCCCACCGTTCCAGTGCCGCTCCCGTTGCCAGGGATAGGCGGGCAGCTCCGCCACTCGGGCAGGGCCGGGGAACCAGCGGGCCCAGTCCAGCTCGGCCCCCACGGCGATCAGCGCTTCGACCGACTGGCGCAGCGCGACCGGACCGACCTCGTCGCGGCGCAGGGTGGCGAGCACCGCGACCCGCTTGTGCCCGGCGGTGATCCGGGACAGGTAGGTCCGCAGCACGGGGTGGGGACCTACCTCCACCAGGACGTCCACGCCCGTCGCCAGCGCATGGTCGACGGCGTTCGCGAATCGGACCGGTTCACGGACGTTGCGCCACCAGTAGCAGGCGTCCAGGCCACCCGCGGGCGCCGGTCCACCGTCCACAGTGGAGATAAAGGCTGTGGTGCCCGCACAGGGGGCCAGCCCGGCGAGTCCCGCGGTGAGCGGGTTCCGGGCCTGGTCCATGGCCGGGCTGTGGAAGGCGTAGTCGAGATCCATCAGCCGGAAGAACGTCTCCCGACCAGCCAACTCCTCACCCAGCGTCTTCAGCGAGGTCTCCGGACCGGCGACCGTCACGTCCTTGGCACTGTTGACAGCGGCCACGACCAGATCCGGGTACGCCGCCAGAACCCGCTCCGCTTCAGCGGACGACAACCCGACCGCGGCCATCTTCCCCAGGCCTGCCGTCAGCGTCTGAGCCCGGCCACGCTCGGCGATCACCCACGCCGCCTCGTCGAGGGTCAGCGCGCCCGCGGCGTAGGCGGCGGCGACCTCGCCGACGCTGTGTCCCAGCGCGACTGTCCACCGCAGTCCCTTGTCCCGCAGCACAGCGGTGATCCCGGCCTGCACCGAGAACAGCAGGGGCTGGGCGATCTCGGTGGCATCCAGGTTCCACTCGGCCACCGGGCGGCGCAGGTACTCAAGGACGGACCAGCCGAGCCGGGGCGCCACGGCGGCGTCCACCGCCGTCACCTCGGCGTGGAACACCGGGTCCGCCAACAGATCCGCGGCCATACCCGCCCACTGCGAGCCGTTGCCCGTGAAGACCAGCCCGACCCGGCCGTGCTCGACCGCCTCGCAGGGCACGCCCTTCTCGGACAGGATCCGCCTGGCCTCGGCCGGAGAGCCTGCCAGGGCCACCCGGCGGTAGCGGTGCTTGGCCCGGCGCAAAGCGGCGGTCGCCGCGAGGTCGTAGAAATCCTCGGCGGGCAGGTCCGCCATCCGTGCGGCCAGCCGACGCGCCGCCTGCTCGGCGGCCTGCGGGGTACGTCCTGACGCGATCACCGGAAGCTCACCGGCCGGGTTCGCGCAGGACCGCGCCTCGACCGGCGGCGGGCCGACGATCACGTGGGCGTTGGCCCCTCCGAACCCGAAGGAGTTGACGCCCACGAACCCCCTCCGCTGCTCGGGCGCCACCGCACGCGCCTGACCGACCGGCGACAGACCCAGCCCGGTGAAGTCGATGGAAGGGTTGATCGGCTCCAAGTGAAGCGAGGCGGGGATCGTGCCGTGCCGCAGCACGGCGATGGCCTTGAGCAGTCCGGCGATGCCCGAGGCGGGCTCCAGGTGGCCGACGTTGGTCTTCACCGACCCGATCGGCAACGGCCCCACCGTTCGCAGGGAGCCCAGTGCCCGGCCCAGGGCGGCGCACTCGGCCGGGTCGCCCACCTGCGTGCCGGTTCCGTGTGCCTCCACGTACACCAACTCGTCCGGACTGATTCCAGCCCGCTCGTACACCTGCCGCAACAGGTCCTCCTGCGCCTGCGCGCTGGGCAGGGCCAGCCCGGCGGTGCGTCCGTCACAGTTGCTGCCGAAACCCGCGATCACGCCGTGGATCCGGTCACCGTCGGCGAGAGCGTCGGCCAGTGGCTTGAGCACGACCACGCCCGCGCCCTCCGCCCGGACGAACCCGTCCGCGTCCGCCGAGAACGCCGCGCACCGGCCTCGTTTCGACAGCATCGACGCCTGGCTGAACCCGATGTACACGCCCGGGTTCAACAGCAGGTTCACGCCGCCGACCAGAGCCACCCGGCTGCCGCCCGACACGAGCTGCTGACAGGCCCGCTCCACGGCCACCAGTGACGACGAGCAGGCGGTGTCGACCGCCATGCTCGGCCCGCGGAGGTCAAAGAAGTGCGACAGCCGGTTCGCCGCGATCGAGTGGGCGCCACCCGCCATCGAATAGGCGTTCATTCCCTGGAATTGGGCTATCTGCAGGCCGCCGTAGGAGAAGTCCGAGAGGCCGACGAACACGCAGGTGTCCGAGCCTGCCAGGGTCGCGGGGTCGATGCCCGCGTCGTCCAGCGCCTCGACGGCGGTCTCCAGCAGCAACCGGTGCTGTGGGTCCATCCGGGACGCCTCGCGAGGCGAGATCCCGAAGTAGTCCGCGTCGAACTCGCTGACATCGTCGAGGAATCCGCCCTGCGCGGTGTACGACTTGCCCGGCCGGGCCATCTCGGTGTCGACGAACCGTGCGCTCTCGAACCGGTCGGCAGGCATCGTGGTGATCAGGTCCCGTTCGGCCATCAGCGCCTGCCACAGCTGGTCGAGACTGGTGATGCCGCCGGGCAGTCGGCACCCTTGGCCGACGATGGCGATGGACTGGTCCTCGGGGTGGTTCTCCGCGCGCACGCCTTGCCCTTCACTGACCGTGATGAAGCTCGGACGCCCCACCTTGGCCAGCGCTTCCCGGAGGCGCCAGTTCTGTTCACCCGAACCGGTGGGAAACGATCACCGACACCACCATTGGGTGACAAAGATGCAAGTAGTTAGGCGTTCGAAGCTTAGGATTCCCGGTCATGACCGAGGAATCGACCGGCTCCGCCCGGGGACGCACCCGATGGTCGCGATTCCTCGTCGTGCTCACGCTCAGTATGGTTGGCCTCGCCGGGCTGGTGGTCGGGACCACCCAGGCCGCGCTGCCCGCCTCGTTCGCGCTGTCCGGCTCGAACTTCGTCCTCACCGTCGACCGCCTCGACGGCACCGGCTTCACCCAGTTCGTCGGCATCGGCCGTGGCGAGCAGGGCGTGCTCGTCACCGGTGTCCGGGACGCCCAGCTCACCGACCTGTGCCTCTCCGCTCGGGTGCCCACTCCCTTGGGCGACATGACGATCCAGGTCAACGCGGCCGCGGACGGCCCGGTGGCCGCACACCACCTGGTACTGGACCTGACCGACATGCACACCAACGCCAAGGTCACCGGCCTGACCCTGGGCGCAGACGCTGGCACCGTCGGCCATGACATGGGCCTGACCGGTTCCCGGGGCAGTTACGCACACACCGCGGACCACATCGACATCCGCGCCCTGCGGGCCACCGCGACGACCACGACGGCGGGCACCTTCGAGCTGACCGGCCTGGGCATCACCATCCACCCGGGCGACCAGCCGTGCCAGTGATCCGAGCCTTCGCCGCCTGGCGCGGCACCCGGCCGTTCTGGGCAGGCCTGCTGGCCGTCTTGGCCGGGGCGGAAATCCTGCTGCTGCCCCTGCGCGGCCTGGAGTTCCTTCTGGTGCAAGGGATCGGCGGCGCCGGTTCGCTGGCGGTCGCCGCCGCCCTGATCACCTGCGGGATCGCACTGTGGCAGCGCCCGCACCGCGCCCGCCTGCTCGGCGGCGTCCTGCTGGCTCTGGCCGTGCTGGCCTATCTGGTGGCCAATCTCGGCGGCTTCCTGGTCGGCACGGCCCTGGCGGTCATCGGCGGTTCGCTGGCCCTGGCCTGGCAACCCGGAACCGCTACGTGAGCACGGCGGTGCTGCTCGCCCTGGTCGCGGCCACCAGTCTCACCCTCGCCCCAGCCCCCGTCGCACCGGCCTGCGCGGTCGACCGGCTCCCAGCCGATGCGCCCTCCGCCGCCGAAGCCCAACAGGCCGCGGACATCGTCGCGGCCTGTTGGCCCGCGACATCCGGCGGAGGCGGACCGGGCAGTCTGCTGACCGCCCGTACCCTGACCGCCCGGATGGTCCAGCCCGTCCTCGGTACCCGGTTGCGACTCCGTGCCGAAGGCGTCGACGTCGTGGACGCCGACCTGGGCTCGATCCGGATATCCCAAGGGCACCTAGAATCGGTGACACTGGAGGCGGAGTCGATCTCGGGCAGGCTCTTCGGCCTGCTGCCGATCACCCTCGCCGGTGGTCTGCCTGTGTTGCCGACTCCCTTGCCGTACTTGGCATTCCATGACGTTAAGATACGCGGCCTGGTCCTGCGCGCCGAGCACGCCGACCTGCACGAACTCACCTCTGGCTGAACAAGTCTGTTCCGTCGAACGTCTGCGGCGAGCAGGTCTACGTCGCCTCGATGGAGGCCCGGCACTCCGGGTGAGCACCCAGCAGCTCGCGGGCCGCTGCGTTCTTCAGGGGGGAAGACGCCCGCGATCGGCACGGTGAAGCGGCCCTGCTGGGCGAGGTCGGTGGCCCGCGGCAAGTCCTTCGACCGCTTGCGGGTCCGCTTCGGGGCCGGTCAGGCGCGTTAGGCGGACTCCGTAGTTCGCGGCGTTCATGTCGGCGAGGGTGACCACAACGGATCAGCCACCCGAACGTGTTCCGAGCACATGCACAGGTGTGTTCGTCATGGCGAACTCCTCGCGGCGAGAAGATGTGAAACCGACGCCACAAGGAATCCATTCGGTCGACAAGAAAAGACCACGAGAAGAACAAGAACGATCTCCTTGTCACGCCTCCGAGCTGCTAAGAAGATCGACCATGAACGATCCAGTCACGCACGGCCCAGCACGCTGCGACCACGGGCGGTGTGATTGGCTTTAGTGGCCGCTGAGCAGCGATTTAAGTCCTTGTTAGTAGCCCGGCCGAGCGCCAGCAAGGACGAGGTGCTGCTCGACGTCGAGGATGTGGCGCCGGGGCACGTGACGAAGATGCGCTGGAATGAACGGGGCAAGTGGGTGTGGTCCGATGATGTTGTGCATGAGGCGCTGATCGATACTGACTTGTTCGAGCGGGTCCAGCAGGTGATGGCCGCCAAGGGGGCGGGCCCGCACCGCCCGCGAGCGGCACCGCACCCGTCATTTCTATGTGTTGCGCGGTCTGTTGTGCTGCGGGTTGTGTGGGTGGCGGATGCAGGGCCAGCGGAGCAGGGAGGCGTTGTACTACCGCTGCCGGTTCCCCAACGAGTACGGACTGGCGAGCAAGATCGAACACCCACGCAACGTGTATCTGGCCGAGCGAGAGCTGGTGACACCGTTGAACGCGTGGCTTGGCACAACGCTGGCGCCACACAGGTTGTCTGCGACGGTCGACGCTCTCTATGAGGCACAGCCTGACATCGAGGTTGATCCGCGAGCACTGGACGCGGCTCGGGTTGTCGAGGAGTGTGACCAGAACCTTGCCCGGCACCGCGCGGTCTTGGAGGCTGGTGCTGATCCGCAGTTGGTGGCCCGGTGGATGGCTGAAGCGCAAGCCCGTCGAGCAGAGGCAATGGCCCGGTCGCGGACTGTGGCAAAACAGCGGCGGATGTCGAAGGCCGAGATCCAGCACTTGGTCAAAACCTTGGGCGCTGTGCGCACAGTGCTGGACGAGGCTGACCCGGTAGACAAAGCGGAGCTGTATCGCCAACTTGGGCTCCGATTGACCTACCAGCCCGGAAAACGAACTGTGCGGGTCGAGATGAGTCTCGACCCGCACAGTTGGGGTTATGGCACGTGTCCGAGGGGGGACTTGAACCCCCACGCCCGTTAAGGGCACTAGCACCTCAAGCTAGCGCGTCTGCCATTCCGCCACCCGGACTCGCGGTCTCCCGCGTGGTGTGGGCATACCTTATCCGATGCCCTCAGCCAGTCCCAAATCGGGGCTGTGGCGGTGGGGTGGCAGTGGTAGGAAAGCGGTGTGACCGAGCAGCAGAGCGCAGCGTCCGTGCCCCATGACACCAGGTTGGCCGAGGAAGAGGCCGTCGCGCTGACCAGTGAGTTGATCCGCATCGACACGACGAACACCGGGGATCCGGCGACCGTGGTCGGGGAGCGGGTGGCGGCTGAGTACGTGGCCGAGAAGCTGGCGGAGGTGGGGTACGAGACGACCTACGTGGAGTCCGGGGCCAGGGGGCGGGGCAATGTGTTCGCCCGGTTGGCGGGGGCGGATCCGGGGCGGGGGGCGTTGTTGGTGCACGGGCATCTGGATGTGGTGCCCGCCGATCCCGCTGAATGGTCGGTTCATCCGTTCTCTGGGGCTGTGCAGGACGACTATGTGTGGGGGCGTGGGGCGGTCGACATGAAGGACATGGTGGCCATGACGTTGGCCACCGCGCGGCGGTTCAAGCGGGACGGGGTGGTGCCGCCGCGGGATGTGATCTTCGCGTTCTTCGCCGACGAGGAGGCGGGGGGCGACTACGGGTCGCAGTGGCTGGTGGAGAACCGGCCGGAGTTGTTCGAGGGGGCGACCGAGGCGATCAGCGAGGTGGGCGGGTTCTCCATCACGGTGAAGGACGGGGTGCGGGCCTATCTGATCGAGACTGCGGAGAAGGGGATCGCCTGGATGCGGTTGCGGGCGCGAGGGCGCGCCGGGCACGGGTCGATGGTGCATGAGGACAACGCGGTCACGAAGCTGACGCAGGCCGTGGCCCGGCTGGGGACGCACCGGTTTCCGCTGGTCATGACCGACTCGGTGCGGGAGTTCCTGGCCGCGGTGACCGAGCTGACCGGGATGGAGTTCGACGCCGACGACCTCGACGGGTCGGTGGCCAAGCTCGGCGCCGTGGCGCGGATGGTGGGGGCGACCCTGCGCGACACCGCGAACCCGACCATGCTCAACGCCGGGTACAAGGCCAACGTGATTCCCTCGGTGGCCGAGGCCGTGGTCGACTGCCGGGTGCTCCCCGGCCGCGAGGCCGCCTTCCTGCGGGAGATCGATGAGCTGCTCGGGCCCGACATCGAGCGGGAGTGGGTCACCCACCTGCCCCCTGTCGAGACCACGTTCGACGGCGCCCTGGTCGACGCCATGACCGCGTCGATCGTCGCGGAGGACCCGGGCGCCAAGACGCTGCCGTACATGCTTTCGGGTGGGACCGACGCCAAGGCGTTGCAGTCGCTGGGCATCCGCTGCTTCGGGTTCGCCCCGCTGCGGCTGCCCGCCGACCTGGACTTCAGCGCGCTGTTCCACGGCGTGGACGAGCGGGTGCCGGTGGACGCGCTGAAGTTCGGGACCCGGGTGCTGGACCGGTTTCTGCGCGACTGCTGAGTGGACAGTCCAACCGGGCATGTCAGTATTCGCCCGTGTCCACGATCGAACGCTTCGCCGTTGCCGACGGGGCGGAGCTCACGGTCGTGCGCGCGGGCGACCCCGCCGCCGACGTGACGGTGGTCCTGTCGCACAGCTACGCGCAGGACCACCGGGTCTGGCACCGCGTCCTGGAGACGCTGCCGGTCGCCGTGGAGCGGCCGGTGCAGGTGCTGGCCTATGACCACCGGGGGCACGGCTCGTCCACCGCGGCCGTCGCGGCGACCGCCACCGTGGAGCGCCTCGGCGACGACCTGGCCGAGTTGATCGCCGGGGTCGTGCCGCGCGGGCGGGTGGTGCTGGCCGGGCACGGCATGGGCGGTCTGGCCGTGATGGCGCTGACGGTGCGCCACCAGGCGCTGTTCGCCGAGCGGGTCGCGGGACTGGCGTTCCTGTCCACCGCGGCGAGTTGGCTCGCCGAGCCCGCGTGGGCGAGCCCGGTGGGCCGAGTCGCGCGGGACCTCCGGGCCATCCTCGGGCCCCAGATCGTCAACCGGGTGGCTGAGCGGATCGACAAGGCCACCGCAGTCGGGTTGCGGTGGCTGCTGCTCGGCGACGACCCCGACCCCGACGACGTCCGGCTGGTCGCGGACATGGTCGCCGCGCACTGGCCGGACACCGTGGCGCTGTTCCGGCCCGGCCTGGACCGCTACGACCGGGAGGCCGCGCTCGCCGTGGCCGCGGACACCCCGGTCGTGGCGATGGTCGGCGACCGCGACCGGCTCGTGCCCGCGTCGCACGCCGCGGCTCTGGCGGGCGCGGTGCAGGACGGCACGGCGGTGGTGCTGCCCGGCCTGGGGCACATGCTTCCGCTGGAAGGTGTCGCGCAGGTCCTGCCTCGGCTGGTAGGACTTGCGCACGCCGCCCTACGCCGCTGAACCATCCGCCGAACGGACGCGTAACCAGGGGTGACGCCAACACTCGCCTGGAGGTCCGCACATGCCCGAGTTCGTCGACGGTCTGCCACTGCACGCCCTGGTGCTGCACGCGGTCGTGGTCCTGGTTCCGCTGACGGTGCTGGGCGCGGTGGCCATCGCGGTCTGGCCTGCCGCGCGACGGCGGTTCGGCTGGCTGGTGGTGGCGTTCGCGGCGGCGAACGTGGTCCTGACCCCGATCACGACCAGCAGCGGCAACGCCCTCGCCCGCAGGCTGCCGGAGAACCCGCAGATCGCCACGCACCAGCAGCTTGGCGAGCAGCTCATCTGGTTCGTGCTGCCGCTGTTCCTCGCGGTCACCGCGCTCATGGTGGTGCACACTCTCGCCGCCCGCGCCGGTGGCGACGCGCCGAGCTGGACGAAGATCGCGCTCGTGCTGGCGGCTGTGGCCAGCATCGGGCTGGGCGCCGCCTCGGGCGTGCACGTGTTCCGCGTCGGCGACGCGGGCTCCCGCGCCGTGTGGGACGGGATCGAGAACCTGCCCGCTAGGTGATCAGCCCGGGCAACGCGTTCTTGCGCCGCTTGCGCCGAAGCCACACCTTGCGGGTGCCGTCGGCGTAGAGGCGCACGTTGGACAGCTCCCACCCGCTGAACTCGGCGTGGATCGCCAGTTGCGTGGCCGCTGTCAGCCGCGACACGCCCGGAGGCAGCCGCAGCGGCCGGTACTCCCACTCGCCGTCGATCACCCCGTCACTCATGGCTGCACCACCTGCACACCTCCTCCACTGGCGGACGCGACCACCACGCGCCCGCTGGCCGGGTCCACGGCCACCGAGTTCGGCTGCCCGACGGTCGGGAACCGGTACCGCTCCTGGGGCTCCTCACCCGCGACGTGGAAGCCGACGACCTCATTCGTCTCGGTCAGCGTGACCCACGCCAGGTCACGGCGGGGGTCGTAAGCGATGGCGTACGGCGCCCCCTGGACCGGGTAGCGCTGCCGCATCAGCAGCGGGTCGAGGGAGAACGCGAGCAGCGCGCCGCCGCGGGTGTCGGTGACCAGGACGCGGCCGTAGCGGTCGACCGTGCCGTTGGTGGCGCCCTGGCCCGCGCGCAGGCCCTGGCCGAGCGCGCCCTTGCCCAGGTCGAGTTGGAACACCGCGTTGCGCAGCCGGTCGAGGACCACCGCGCCGGACCCGGCGCTGAACACCTGGTCGGCGCTGAGCAGGCCGCCGGAGACGACCCGCTGCACCTGGTCGCCGTCGAGCACGGCAACCCCCTTGCGCTCCCGCACCGCGACCAATGTCGCGCCCTGGTGCGTGGTCGCCCCCGCGGCCTCGCCGGGCACCGTGGCCTGGGTCACGGCCCCGTCCGGCAGGCTCACCCGCACCACGCCGATGCTTGGGACCGCCGCGAGCACCGGCCCCCCCGCACCCGCGAGCGCCAGCGTCTCGGCGGGCCCAGGCAGGGCCACCGTCCGAGGCGCCCGATCGAGCGCGTCGAGGTCGTAAAGCTGCAGCTCAGCCCCCACGGCGACGGCGAGGACCCGGGTCTTCTCGTCGATCACAGCGGCCGTCACCGACGCGTCGAGCGGGACGACGGTCCCCGCCGGGGCGACAGCGGGGGCTGGCGAACGAGCGGCCGTCGCGGCGATCGGGTTGTCCGACACCATCAGCTCGTCCTCGGGCTGCCCGCTGGACGAGCACGCCGCCGTGAGCGTGGCGACAACAACCACGGCGGTGACCAAGCGACGCACCAGCGAACCTCCGACAGCGATGGCGACAACGGACCTCTTCCCAGCATCCCGCACCACGTCCCGTCAGGCCACGTCCGGTCGCCGCAGCGTGTCCGACATCGCCTGCGGGGAACGCCCAGGTTCGGGATCGGCGTCACCGCCATACCTTGCTCCGCGTCTCCCTGTCATCCGTAAAGTCGGCCTTGTCAGCGAACGAGGCGAACCCGCGGGAATGGCTACTCCTGATCTACACTGGCCGCCTGCGCCAGCCGGCTCGACAGAGGAGTAACTGTGCCTCAATACGCATACGTGTACGTCGGCAAACCGGCACGCGACAACTTCCAAAGGGGAATGGACAAGCTTACCTGGGGGTGGAAAAAGGAAACATATAGTGCCGACGTGGATAAGGCGATGGTTGCGCTGCGGAAACCCCGGGTCGCGACCTACCTCGTCTTCGCTCAAGTGCTGCGATCACCGAATCAACCATCAGGGTGGCCACGCACTCGCGAGGACAACCCGGCGTGGGCGGGTGCGTACCTGGAAGCGATTACCCTCGCCAAGGTCACTCGGCCGCTCCACGAGGACCATGATCCGCTCTGGCCGGATGGCATCTACCCGTACCGAGTGTCCCTCGGGTCGCTGGTCGACTTGCCGACTTTTCCTCCGGGCGGAATGGACCCCGAAGTGATGTCGATCATTCGTGACGCGTCCTTCCGGGTCGGGTTGCCCTTGCTGGGGCCGCCTCCGGTGGACGAAGCCGATGTGGAAGCTTATCTTGGAGCCGATGACGCCGCTGACGACGACGAAGCCGTGCCGGACCGATTGCTGGACGGCTTGGACAGCCTGGACGGACTCTCCCGTGCCCTTTTTCGCCGAGAACAGAAGCGGCTCAGGCGGGAGGTGTTCGGCAAAGCGAAAACACATCCCTGCAGCATCTGTGGCCGGGTGTTGCCGCTGTCGCTGCTGCGGCTCGCCCACATCAAGCGGCGCGCCGAGGCGACGATGACCGAGCGCCTGAACCTGGCGAACACGATGCCCGCGTGCACTCTGGGCTGCGACGAGTTGTTCGAGCGGGGGTACGTCTTGGTCGACGGGCAAGGGCGGATAAACCGCAACTCGGCCGCGACCGCCGTGACCGCTGACCTCGACGTGGTGCTTTCGAGGTTCGACGGACGAATCGTGCTGGACTACCGCAGCGCCTCCGCGCCGTTCTTCGCCGCGCACGCGGACCGACACCACGCGCGCGGCGCGAGTGGTGCGCGACCGTGAGCGCTCGCCAGCGTCATTCCTCGGCGCTGAGCTGCAACTGATGGTTTTCGATGTGGATTGACGCGTGAAAGGTTGTTGTTTCACTCAACCCGGCCATCCACGTCTTTTTAGGGCGCACAGTCGGTTTTGGGAGCGGCGGGATACCCAGGTTCAGAAGCATTTGCCGGGTTCGAACATCCTGTGAATAGAGCACTGTCGACCGCATGCCGCGGGTGGCGAGGACGCGGTAGACAGTGCGGATGAAACGGTCCGCTTGCTTGGCTCGTTTGACCGCGGAGTCCTCGCTGCGCTCTCGGTCGGTGTGCCAGGAGTCGTCTTGGCCCCACACCAGGTCGGGGCCGATGATGACCCCAGCGTGATCGTATTCGAAGCCCTGTGCGGTGTAGACGCAGCCGATCTGGTTGAAGCCGTTCGGGTGGGTTGTCCACATTGTCGTCGCCGGAATGTAATCGGGGTCCGTCGGCTGCCCGGCGTGGTCGGCGGCGTTCCAAGGACGCCGCCAGTCTTCGATAATCACCTCGTTGGGCAGCAGCTTGGGGGCCGCGAACTTCTTACTCCATGGCCAGCAGAAGCCCGCGGCAATTCGCGCGACGACCTTCTCGTCGTGTTCGGGGCCTTCACGGCGCAGCGCCGCCAAGTGCGCTTCCATCTCGGCCGGAGACTCCGCGACGTGCAACTCGTAGTCATCGAGCGGGCGCCAGGGAAGAGGTCCGCCCTCGGTGATAGCGAAGAGACGGTCGATCCATTTCGTGTACTCGGTCGAACCACCACACCGGAACTGGTCCGTCAACTTGATCGATATAACGCGGCACCCGAGTCGCTCCGCCGCCTCGGTGATGAGGGCGACCGAGCCGATACTGTCGGCTCGAGTGGCCTGGTGGTCGTCCAGCAGGAAAACCGGCACCCGGGCGGCGTTGATCAGGTCTTCGACCTGCGGCGTCTTCGAAGACCGATATTGCATGGACCCGGTCTTGCGGATGCGGTGCGCTTCATCGGCGATCAGCACTTCGAGCGAGTTGGCTTTCTGGTGCGCATATGAGGCGAAGTAGGTGAAAGCGAGGTGGGCGTGCTTGCGAGGACCGGACAGGTTGTCCCGGAGGGCTTTGGTCAGGTTGCCCGCACCGGCCGCGTGCGCCACGATCCGCCCATCCCTGCTCAGCTGACCGAGTAGTTCCAACGCCACGACACTCTTTCCGGTGCCCGGTCCGCCTTCCACGATCACGACGTGTTTGGTGTTGTTGGTCGAGCTGGCTTCAACCAAGTTATGCACCATGGCCACCGCGCGCTGCTGCGGCTCGAGCAGAGGGAAGACTGTGCGGTGTCGAATACATTCGGTGACCGATTCCAGCAGCTTGGGGGTAGGTCGACGCGGCGAGCCGATAAGGTGGTCCGCGTTCGATTTCGCATTCTCGCCCGACAGGACACCTCTGAGGTGACCCAGAAGTGGCGCACGCGCGTCGGATGGAAACACGCGGACGTTCTTCGCGATCTCTGGGCCGAGTTCGCCGTCCATGAAGAGGATCGACTCGACGTTCTCCGTGACCGCCTCGTGCAGGTTGACCACACCGCGCAAGTCGGCGCCTGCGACCACAGGCAGATAGCTGCTCAGGGCCAGACAGTAGTTCCAAACCTGGTCGGACGGGTGCGTGAGCGGCCCGAACCCGGGGTAGTCGGGAAGCCTGACGAGCGAAGATTTCGGGATGGCCTCGATTCGAGACCACTGCTTGTTCTCCACCACGACGACCGACATGGTGGTCGGTTTGCCGGGCCGCGAGCCGACCAAGACCATGTCCATCCGGGCTTCGGTAAGCGGGTGTCGTAGCTCGAGCAGGACCTCGACATCACCGAGACCGGCCTCCATGAGCACGGAGATGATGGTGGGGATGCTGCTCTTCCACGACTCGACTTCCTTTGGCTGCGGCGAGTGCCTGAACTTCGCGAGCATGGCGCTGCTCATCTGCTTGCCGAGACCGCCATTGCGATTCATGGCGTCCAACTCCGCAGCTGTGCGCCGAAGTAGGTACTGCTGTGACACGACGCCCCCAGAGTGCTCGTTCCCCTCGCATGCGCCCAGCAAGCGAGAACACTTGTGGGTGACACCCTATCGAGGGACAAATGACCGCTCGTAGTCGAGGTCGAACACCTGTCCACAGGCGCTTGGCCAGCCTGAGTGGCGGCGCGGGGCATGGCACCGACACCACGAGGACCGACACTCGAAGCCGGGCGGGAATCTCCATCTGAATCGTCTTCGGCCTAGCCGGGGTGTGAACGTGGTTGGCGGAGGGGTGGCAGTACTGGGCGCAGACGATGAGCAACTTGGGGGAGCAGTGAACCGCCGGATCCACGATTCGGCGTTGACTCGGTTACCGCTTCCCCGGCGGGACGGGGCCGATCACAGGGCGTGGAGGCGGGCAAGGGTCTGCTGCAGTTCTTCCCGCAGTGTGCCGCCCCGCCATCTCGGCGGCCGAGTGTCGTCTCCGGTCATTCGACCTGCGCTGGGTAACGGTTTGCGATCGGGCGGTTGCCAAAACCGGGAAGATCACGCTGTGGTGATTGCCTGTGGGCGTGGATCCCGACCGGCGCGAGCCGGGGTAGAGTCGCGCGCCTGCCGCCTACGGACGGGAGCGACCGGTGAGCGTGCGCGTCTTCATCTCCTATGCCCATGCCGACCGCGCCGTGGTGCTGCGGTTGGCGGAGCGGCTGCGGAGCGAGCGGTTCGACGTCTTCCTGGACGAGTGGCGGCTCGTGCCCGGCGACACCGTCTCCGCGGAACTGGAGAAGGGCATCGCCGGGTCGCAGGTCGGTGTCGTGGTCTTCAGCGCGATGTCGGTGGGCAGGCCCTGGGTTCTGGAGGAGTACTACGCGCTGCTCACCCGTGCGGTCACCGGCGCGGGCAGGCTCATCCCGGCCGTGATCGGCTCGGTGGAGCTGCCGGTGTTCGCGGGAAATCGACTCGCGGTGGACATCGGCGGGCCTGCTGGACCGGAATTGGACGCGGCGTTGGAGAAACTGGTCAAAGGGGTGCGCAAAGCACAGACCTAGGTCGGCGAAAAGGGCGTCGGGGGCGGACGGAGCGTTCACCGGCCACGGGTCGTCCTGCTACTGTGACCGGCGACTCGACGTCTTTTCGAGTCCAGCGGCCAGAACGTGAGGGACCGGATGCCCGTATACGGAATCGACCTCGGAACCACCTATTCCTGCATCGCCAGGATCGACTCGTCGGGCGCGCCGGTCGTGATCCGCAACGATCTCGGTGAGGAATCCACGCCTTCTGTCGTGTATTTCGCCTCCGAGTACCAGGTCGTGGTCGGGCGGGACGCGAAGAACGCGGCCGTGGCCGACCCGGATTCCGTCGTCGCGCTCATCAAGCGTGAGATGGGCAAACCGGGGATGGAGTTGGAGTTCCACGGCCGCGGCTACACCCCGGAGGTCATCTCCGCGCTGATCCTGCGGGAGCTGGCCAAGTCGGCTGCCACCACCACCGGCGAGCAGGTCCGCGACGTGGTCATCACCGTGCCCGCCTACTTCGGCGTGGCCGAGCGGGAGGCGACCAGGGCCGCGGGCGAGATCGCCGGGCTCACCGTGGTCAACGTGGTGCCCGAGCCGGTCGCGGCGGCGCTGCACTACGGCGTGCTCAACACCGGGTCGGACCGCACCATCTTGGTGTTCGACCTGGGCGGCGGCACCTTCGACACCACGGTCATCCGGCTCCAGGGCGGCGACGTGACCGTGCTCTGCACGGACGGCGACCACGAGCTGGGCGGGGCTGACTGGGACAGCAAAGTGGTCGACCACCTCGCCGACGAGTTCATGCGCCGGTTCCCGGACTCCGGCGCCGCCGACGACGAGGTCTTCCTGCAGGACTTGGCGCTGGGCGCGGAGGACGTCAAGAAGTCGCTGACCAGCCGCGCGTCCCGGCGGCACACGATCAGCTATCGCGGCGCGCGGACCCAGGTCGAACTCACCCGCGACACCTTCGAGCTGATCACGGCCGACCTGCTCGAACGGGCCATGGACATCACCGGGCGGACCATCGCCATGGCCGCCGCGCGTGGCGTCGACCGGTTCGACGAGGTCCTGCTGGTCGGCGGGTCAACCCGGATGCCGATGGTGGCGGCCGCCCTGAGCAGGGAGTTCGGGTTCCGGCCGAAGGTCCACGACCCGGACCTCGCGGTGGCCAAAGGCGCCGCGCTCTTCGGTGTCGTGGAATCGCTGCGCGTCCTCTCCGCCGACGGGTCCGCCACCGCCGATCTCGCCCGGCGCCTGGATGTCTCGCCGGAAGTGGTCACGGCGATGGCGGCCAAGAAGGTCACGATCGTGGTGCCGAGGGCGTTCGGGGTGGCGGTCATGGAGGACACCGGGGACGACGACGACGACACCGCGCGGGACGCCGGGGACTCCGCCGAACCGCAGGCCTTCCTCATCTCGCACCTGCTGTCCGCCAACACGCCGCTGCCCGCCGAGCACACCCGCCAGTTCGTCACCCCGTACGAGAACCTGCGCGAGATCACCGTGGAGATCTGGGAGCAGGCCGGGCCGGTGGCGTCGGAACAGCCGGAGACCAACCAGCAGATCGGCCGCGCGTGCATCACCCGGCTGCCGCCGCTGCCCAAGGGATCCGCGGTGGATGTGACCTTCCGGATGGACGAGAACGGGATCCTGCACGTCGCCGCGCAGGAGAAGCGCACCGGGCAGACGGCCACCACCACGATCGAGATCGGCGACCTGACCCCCGCGCAGATCGCCAGGGCGCGCACCGACGTCAACCGCCTGTCCTGACCGGCCGCTCACCTGATCCGCACGGTCGAGGACGGGCTCACCAGGGCGGGCACGTCGGACACCGCCGAGAAGTTCGGGACCAGGTCGCGGACGATGTCGTCGATCGAGGGCCCGAGGTAGGTCACGACCCGCTCGGTGAAGGCCAGTTCCCCGTCGACCGCGCGCCGCCGCCGGAGCCACCGCACCTCGGCGAAGTCGTCGTCGGTCGCCGCCAGCTCCTCGGCGACTTCCTCGGCCGCCCGCCCCTGGCCCAGCGCCGCGGCGACCTCGCCCGCGACCGCGTCCCGCAGCCCGGCCGCGACCGCGGCCGACCTGCCGTACTGCGCCAGCGCCTCGCGGTAGTCGCCCTCGGCGGCGCAGGCCAGGCCCAGCTCGCGGTGCAGGTGCATGGCCACGACCCGGTCCCCCTTCTTCAGGCTGACCGCCAAGCCCGACTCCAGCTCGGCCCGCGCGCTGGCGGGCTCGGACCGCCGCCGATGCGCCGCGGCGAGCTGGTGCGAGCAGTCGACCAAGAGCACGCGGTCGCCCAGCGCGCGGGCCGCGTCGCGCGCGTCCTCGGCGAGCGCCGCGCCCGTGTCCGGGTCGCCGTCCCGCACCGCCTGCTCGGCGCCCAGGAGCAAGCCCACGACGGTGGACGGCGACGGGGGCCGCTCGGCGGCCAGGGCGCCCGCGCGGCGCATCGCCTGCCGGGCGGAGGCCAGCCGCCCGGCCCGGGCCAGCCCCCACGCCAGCCACACCACGCACGCGAGTTCGTCCTCATCCCGGCCAAGGCCCGCGAAGCCCGCCGCGGCCGCCCGCATCGCCGCCGCCGTCTCGGCGAAGTCGTGCTGGTCGGCCCGGCACCGGCCCAGCTGGCGCAGCACCTCCGCAGCCAGGTGGGGTGCTGACGCGGCGGAAAGCACGTCCAGGCACTGCCGGTAGCAGCGCTCCGCCTCGGCCACGGCGCCCCGGTCGAAGGCCAGGTCGCCGTGGCGGGCTAGGCACTCGGCGATCAGCCGCGGGTTGCGCTCGGCCCTGGCCAAGGCCACGGCCTCGCCGATCCACTCGGCCGAGTGGTCGTCGGACCCGGCCTGCCTGCCCGCCACGGCCATCGCCAGCAGGCAGACCGCCATGCCGCGCCTGCTGCCCAGGCCCTCGGCCCGCCGGTAGGCGTCGTCGAACAGCTTCGCCGCGCTCGGGGCGTCCCCGGCGCGCAGCCGGACCAAGGCCAGCTGGATCACGCAGCCCATCGCCAGGCCGTCGTGGCCGACCTCGTCGGCGATGCGCATCCCCTCGGCGAACTCGGCCGCCGCGTCGGCGGACCGGTCGCAGCCCACCAGCACCGTGCCGAGGACCAAGTGGGTGGCCGCGACCAGCACCTGGGCGCGCATCGCCGTCGCGGCCGCCATCGCCGTCGCCAGCTCGGCGATGGCCACCTTCGGCTCGCCGAGCCTGGCCGCGATCCGGCCCAGCTGCTGGTGGGCGACCACCGTGCCGCGCCGGTCGCCGAGCTCATCGGCGAGCTCAGCGAAGCGCTGATAGGTCTTCCTGGCCGTGGCCAAGTCGCCGAGGTCGGCCTGAATCTCGCCGGTCAGCTGCTCGCAGGCCGCTGTCAAGGGCAGGTCGCCCGCCTCGTGCGCGAAGCGCAGCGCGGGGCTGAGGTGGTCGAGCGCGTCGGTGACCATGTGCCGGTTCAAGTTGACGGCGGCGAGCTGCAGGGCGGCCGCGGCGAGCAGCCTGCGCACGTCGGTGTGCGCGGCGGCGGTCTCGCGGGCGCGCAGCTCGTGCCGGTCCGCCACGGCGTGGTCGCCTCGGGCTCTGGCCAGCTCCGCGAGGTCCCGGTGCACCGCGCCCACGTCGGCCTCGTCGCCGATCTCCCAGGCCACGTCGATCGCGCCGACGCTGAACCGCTCGGCGTCCTCGTCGTCGCTGCGGGCGAGGGCGATCCCCCCGAGACGCTGGTAACAGCCCGCCAGGATGATCCGCGCGGCGAACCGCTCGCGGATCTCCTCGCGCCCGGCGGCGCGCACCGCCTCCCGGTACCGGTCCTCGGCCGCGGCGGTGTCGCCGCGCAGCTGCGCGATCGTGCCCAGCTGTTGCAGGCCCGCGGCCACCGCGACCAAATCGTCCGCCGCCTCGGCCAGCTCTTGAGCCTGCCGTTGCTGCTGCTCGGCTTGGTCGTGGTCGCCCCGGCGCAGCGCCACGACCGACCGCCGCTGCCGGAACACCCGGCCGCGGGTGTCGTCCGGGGCGAGCTGGACCAGCGCCTGCCCGCACAGCTCCCACTCCCAGTCGTTCGCCCCGCGCAGGTCGAGAATCGCGCACATCTCGGCGGTCACGGCCAGCGCCTGCTCTTGCTCGCCAGCCTGCACGCTGTGGTGGCGCACCTCCTCCAGCTCCCGCAGGTGGACCTGCGGGACCCGGTCCCAGAGAGCCGCCCGCCAGCGGTGGTAGGCGGCGGCGCGCCGGTGGGCCGCGGCGAGGTCCGCCGGGTCGACCCTGGACACCAGCGCGCTCGCCGTCCATCGGTGCACCAGGTAGTGGGCGCCCGCGCCCTCGCCCGCGTCGTCGGCGGGTGGCACCGGGGTGAGCAGCGTCAGCCGCTCCAGCCGCGCCTTCGCCTCGGGCACCCATGCGGGCAGCGGGGGCAGCGCCGCGGCGGCGAGATCGCGGTTGAGCTGCTCCAACTCCTCCCTGGGCAGGTCGAGGTCCGCGCGGGAGCGGGCGGTGCCGTCCTGTTCGCCCGCTAAGAGGGCCGCGTATGCCTTGTCGAGCCGCGCCTGCCGGGCCGGGTCGAGCGCGTGGGGGTCGGTCGCGGCGGCCCACCGCAGGCCGGACTCGTCGAACGGCCCGCGGTGCACGGACACGGCGACGAACAGGTCGTAGGCGGGCCGGAAGGTCGTCATCAGGCCCGCCAGGAGCTGGTCGAGCAGCACGTCGGCGGACACGATGGCGGTCGTCTCGCTCAGCGCGGTGTCCAGGCTCGCCCCTGACCGCTGCCGCCACCAGGTCGCCACGTCTTCGCCGGACCGGGCCAGCGCCGTGTCCAGCCGCCGGACGACATGGTCGAAGCGGGAGCCGGATCCGCGGCCAGCCGCGGCCCGGCCGCGGTGCTCGCCGCGCAGCACGGCGTCCAGGTACTCCAGCGCCCGCGGGTGGCCGCCGATGGCTTGGTAGGCGCGGCGCTGCTCGGCGACCTGGAGCGCGTCGAGCGCGGGCAGCCGGTAGATCATCTTGCGGGTCTCGGCGAAGGACAACGGGCCCAGGTGGTGCGTCACCAGGCGACTACCGGCGCCGGGAATGGCGAATGACAGCCGCGACGTGGCGACCAGCCGGACCGGGGCGGGCAGCCGCAGCCACTCGCCGAGGAACTCGGCGACGTCGGGCTCCAGTTCGCCGTTCGCGGCGCGCTCGACCGTCCACGGCTCGGACTCCAGCGGGTCGCCGACCGGGTCGTCGAGCAGCAGGACCACCGGCGTGCGACCCAGTTCGGGCAGCACGTCCTCGGCCAGCACCTCCAGCCGGTCCCGCCACGGCAGGCTCTCGTCCCGTGCCTCGGCCAGGCTCGCCGTCACCATGCCCGCGTTCGACATGGCGGCGTTCGGCGCGGCGCGCAGCCGCCTGCCCAGCCTGCCGCAGACCTTGTCCAGTATCTGGTCGACCGTGCGCGGCCCGTGCTCGGCGACGACGACGGGCTCGGCGCCTGCGTCGCCGCTGTCGCTTCCGCCGAGCAGGTGGATCAGCTGGGCGGCCAGACTGCTCTTGCCGACGCCGCCCATACCGTGAATGAGCACGCCCGCGGCCTCGGGACCCGCGTCCAGCGCGCGTGACAGCGCGCGCAGCTCGGCGCGCCTGCCCACGAAGTCGCCGATCCGCAGGTCGGTGACCTGCCCCAGCCGCCGGGCCGGGCGCGTCCTCGCGGTCGGGTCTGGCCGGGCGCCGGGGTCGAACAGCAGGTTGTGCCGGACCCGCTGGTGCAGCGTCGGCGTCGACCACTCGGCGAGCGCGGCCGCCGCGTCGCCCGCACCGAGCCGCCGCCTGCCCGCCTCGATCGACTGCCGGGCCGCGGTGAGCGCCTGCAGCGGGTCGGGCCCGTCCCGGTGGCTCGCGAGCTCGCGGTAGGCGGTGGACAGCAGCTCGGTCGCGTACTCGTCGGACACGTCGGTGCTCATCGCGATCACCGACGGCACCCCGCGCTCGATCAGCTCGCGCGCCAGGCCGGGCAGCGCCGACCCGGCGCCGTCGTCCTCGCCGCCCGGGGACTCGCCGCCCGGGGACAGCGCCGTGCGGCACCCGGCGAGCACGACCAGGGGCGGCAGATTCGCGGGGAACCCCAGCTCGTCGGCCAGCCTGCGCGCGGTCACCCGGTCCACCCGCCCGTCCTCGGTCTCCAGCTCCAGCACCCCGGGCGCGGCGTGGCAGGACAGGTGCAGCACATGGCAATCCTCGGTGGCCAGCGCATCCCGGATCGCGGTCAGCGAGCCCCAGTTGAGGATGCGCACCTGGGCCTGCTCCGCGGAGCGGGCCGCGGCGACCTGGGTCAGGATGGTCGCCAGCTCCTGCTCGTAGTCGAGCAGCTCGCCGCCGCCGGTGTCCGGGCTCGCGATGACCGCCAGGATCCGCAGTGGCCGGGGGACCATCGGGGCGGCGGTGGGGCCGAGCCCGGAAGTGTGCCGGTAGACCCGGACCGCGGGGTCGAGGCTCACCGGCGTGCCGCCCCCGGAGAGCACCAGCGACTCCCACGGCAGGTCGGCCACCTCGTCGGAGGCGCCAACGAACTCGAAGGCCAGGTGGGCGACTCGGCCGGACCGGCGGGCTGCCGCGAGCGCCGCGGCGAGCGAGCCGGACAACGGCTCGGGCAGGAACGCCTCGGCCAGCCGCACGCCGACCTCGCGGCTGGCCGCGTCCAAGTCCGGCTGCGCGGTGTCCGCCGGGGCGGACGAGCCTGTCGCATGGGCACGAGTCGTGCGGCCCACCGCCCTGCGGCAGCGGTCGGCCACGCGCAGAGCGTGCCGCAGCCCCGCGGTCGCCCCGGCGTGCCGCACGCCCTCGGTGGTCCCGTCCTCGCGGTGGACCGTGGTGTCGGTGGCGCCGACCCGCACGGTCAGCAGCGCCGGGGTGTCACGCAGTCGGGTGTCATCCGGGGCGGCGGTCAGCACCACGTCCACCGGGCCGCGCGCGCGTTCCCCACGCAGGTCCGCGACCAGCCGCTCGACCCGGCGGGTGAAGTCGTCCGGGTCGAACACGTCCGCGAAGGACACCCCCAACCGCGCGCCCAGCCGGGGCGGCAACTCGACGCCGTGATCGAACACGATCGGGACGAGCCGGTCCAGTTTGCCGTCCATCGCCCGGGTCGCCAGCGCCGCGTACTCCTCCAGCGCCCACGGGTGGTCATTCCACTGCCTGCTGACCACGACCAGTCCGTGCCGCGCGGCCTGGATGCCCGAGTCCAGCCTGGTCACCACCCGGTCGCCGGGAAGGATTTCCCAGTCGTCGTAGAACACCGTGAGGCCCTGCGCCAGCAAGCCGCGCGCGAGCGCCCGCGCGGGCGTGGCGTCGGCGGGACAGTAGGAGACGAAGACGTCGAAGTGCTCGGTGCCCAACGCGGTCCCTTGTGCTATGTCGTATTCGGTCGCCGAATGGCGCAGACGAATCCTCGCACCGTCCGAGCACAAGGGACAACACCAAAGCGGACAGCGACCGGACAAATAGAGGACAGTTTGTTGCCTGCCTTTGTCCACCGCGGTCCGCCGGTGTGATGATGTGCGCGCCGCCGCTCCACGCTTTCGCGGGTGCGACTCGCGCGTCGAACTCCGTCGAGGGGCCAGCTGATTGTGACCGACGAACTGATTGAGCGGCTCGGCAAAGTCGAACACGCCATTGTGGACTTTCATCGCCGAGCCGCCCACCGCGAGACCGTGATCGATCGGCTGCACGAGGAGAACCAGCGGCTGCGCGCCGGATTCCAGCAGGCCGCGCTCGCCCCGGTCGTCGCCGAACTGGTCCGCCTCTACGACGGTCTGGCGGGCCAGGCCGCACGGCTCGCCGACGACCCGGACCAGGCGGCGGCCGGAGTCCTGTTCGCCAGCTTCGCCGACGATGTGGAGATGGCCCTGGACCGGTGCGGGCTGCACGTTTACACCGCGGTCGTCGGCGACGAGTTCGACCCAGCCCTGCACACCGCGGTCGGCGTGGTCGCCACCGCCGATCCCGCCTGCCACAACCGGGTCGCGGTCTGCGTCGCCGCCGGGCTGCGGGACCAGGAGACCGGCCGGGTGCGCCGCCAGGCCAAAGCCCGGTTCCACCAGTTCCCGTCCCAGCACGAGAGGTGAGGTTGTGCCCACGTACGGCATCGACCTGGGGACCACGTACTCCTGCATCGCCCACGTGGACGATGTCGGGCGCGCGGTCGTGGTCAAGAACGCCATCGGCGAGGACACCACGCCCTCGGCCGTCTACTTCGAGACCGCGGACAACATCGTGGTCGGCCGCGAGGCGAAGAGCTCGGCGATGATCAGCCCGGAGTCGACGGTCCTGCTGATCAAGCGCCAGATGGGCGAGAAGCTGACCCTCGCCTTCCACGGCGTGGACCAGACCCCGGAGACGATCTCCGCGTTGATCCTCAAGGAGATCGCCCGGTCGGCGGCGGAAGCGCTGGGCGAGCCCGTGGTGGACGTGGTGATCACCGTGCCTGCCTACTTCGGCGTCGCCCAGCGGCAGGCCACCCGCAACGCCGGGAAAATCGCCGGGCTGAACGTGGTCGACGTGGTGCCCGAGCCGGTCGCGGCGGCGCTGCACTACGAGGCGGTCACCTCCGGGGCGGACCGCACGATTCTGGTTTACGACCTGGGCGGCGGCACCTTCGACACCACCGTCATCCGGCTCTCCGGCGACGAGGTCACCGTGCTGTGCACCGACGGGGACCACCAACTCGGCGGGGCCGACTGGGACCAGAAGATCAGCGATCACCTGCTGCGGCAGTTCATGGCCGAGCATCCCGACTCCGAGGCCGAGTCCAGCGAGGACTTCCTGCAGGAGGTCGCCGCGGCGGCGGAGGACTTGAAGAAGGCGCTCTCCAGCGTCACCAACCGCCGCCACCACCTGCGGTTCGCGGGCGAGGTCAGCTCGGTGGAACTGAGCCGCGACGCCTTCGAGGAGCTGACCGCCGACCTGCGCGAGCGCACCTTCGACATCACCGCCCGCACCATCGGTTTGGCCAAGGAGCGCGGGGTGGACCGCTTTGACGAGGTGCTGCTTGTCGGCGGCTCGACCAGGATGCCCGCCATCGCCGCGGGCCTGCGGGCGCGGTTCGGGTTCGAGCCGCGGCTGCATGACCCGGACCTAGCTGTGGCCAAGGGCGCGGCGCTGTTCGGCCTGCTCCAGTCGGTCCGGGTGGCGTTGCCCGACAGCGCCGACCCCGACACCGACCCCCAAGCCGCCGCCGCGGTCAGCGAGGTGGCCGACAAGCTCGGAATCGCTCCCGAGCAGGTGCGCAAGCTTGTCGAGAAAAAGGTCGTCACTGTCGCCCCACGAGCCTTCGGTGTGAAGGTGTGGCGTCGGGACACCGACGAGTGCTTCGTCCACCACCTCATCAAGGCCAACGACCCGCTGCCCGCCGAGCCCGAGACCCAGCAGTACAGCACCGGCCACGAGGGCCAGAACAGCATCACCATCGAGGTCTGGGAGCAGGCGGGGTCGAGCGAGTCGGAGGCGCTGGAGCACAACGAGCAGATCGGCGCCGGGGTGATCGAGAACCTGCCGCCGCTGCCGAAAGGCTCACCGGTGGACGTGACGTTCCGGATGGACGCCAACGGGTCGCTGCGGGTGCGCGCGGCCGAGTTGCGCACCGGGCGCGACCTGGACATGGAGATCCGCATCGAGGGCCTCAGCGACGCCGAGGTCGACCGGGCCCGGGCGGCCGTGGCCAAGTACACCATCGGCGGCTGACCGTGTCCGACGAGCTGGCGGGCTACGCCGAGGACGTGCTGGACCCGGCCAGGCGCGCGGGCAACACGCCGCCGCCGGACCTGTTCACCCGCTACGACGTCGATCCGCAGCGGGTGCGGAGCCAGGAGGACTTCCTCCGCCGGGTCGAGGTGATCGTCAAGCACTGGAAGAAGCTCAAGATGCAGCGCAAGTACAACCAGTTGGCGACCGCGCTGCTCGCCGCGCACGCCGACCTGGAGCGCAAGCGGCTGCTGACCCTGGAGCACTTCGCCCAGCGGCGCGACGAGGCCGCGGGGGCGGCCCGCTCCCGATTGGACAGCCGGGTCGCCGCCATCGCCGCCTCGACCCCGTGCCTGACCCTGGCTGCCCTGCGCAGGCTTGTCGGTTCCCTCGACGGCGCCTACGACGAGAAGGCGGTGCGCGCGGCGCTTGCCGAGCACTCCGTCACCGTGATCGACCCACCGTGGGAGACGGTGGCTGCGGCTCCGGTGGCCACCGTTCGGTCTCTGCGTGACGCGCTCACCGCGCTCGGCGCCCGGATCAGCCCAGACGTGCTGTTCGGGGTGGACGCGGTCCGCGCCGGATTCACCCTGCGCTCGGGATTCCGGCTCGCTGACGGCGGCACGGTGACCCTGGACCAGCTGCACAAGGTGCGCGCGGCGCAGGCCACCAGCAAGCACGACGACCGCAAGACTGCGGTGGACAACGTCCTGGCGATCCTGATCACCGCGGCCGACCAGCCGGACGGCCTGCACCGGCTGGTGCTCTGGGAGGTCCAGGAGCAGTTGCGCCCCGACGTCGTCGCCGGGCTGCCAGTCCGCGCCGTAGCCAAGGCGGGCGAGGAACTCGGGCTCGCCGCGGCGGAGGCGCTGGCGCTGGCGGCCACGCTCAGCGCCGAGGGCGGTGACGGCCCCAAGGGCGGTGGCGACCTGCTCGACCGGATCACCGAGGCCCTGCGGGCGGGCGAGCTGGACGAGGCGGAATCGCTGCTGGCCGAGGCGCCCGCCGCGGCGGGCGCCGAAGCACGCGAGCGGTTGGCTGAGTCCCGTGCCAAGGTCGCCGACCTCGTCGCCGCCGCCGAACGCGCGTTGGCGGGCGGCGACGGAGAGGAAGCCGTGGGCTTGTTCGCCGCCGCGGCCAGGATCGCCGCTGACGACGAGACCCTGCCTGCCCGGATCGCCGCGATCGCCCCGCCGCCGCCCAGCGAGGTCGTCGCGGGCGGCCACGGCGGGCGGATCGCGGTCCGCTGGACGCCGGGCGCGGTCCGCACCGGCGATGTCCGCTACCTGGTCGTGCGCTCCGCCGACCGGCCGGTGGTGTCGGCAAGCGCAGGGATCGTGGTCGGCGAGACGGAGTCCAACGAACTCGTCGACGCCGAGCCCGCCGCGGCCGAGCCCACCTACTACACCGTCTTCGCGGCCCGCGGCGACGGACCGCGCTCCCCGGGGGTGGCCGCCGCGCCGGTGGAGGTGCTGCCCGAGGTCGGCGATGTCACGCTGCGCGTGGCGGAGGGCGTGGTGACCGGCTCGTGGCAGATCCACCCCGCCGCCGTCGAGGTGGTCGTCACCCGGACCGAGCGCGGAGCGCGGGGGGCCGAACCCACCCTGGTGCCGCTCACGGACCCGGCCGCGACGGGATTCGCGGACCGCGACGTGACTAACGGCCACACCTATGACTACACCTTCCACGCGGTGTACCTGACCAGGGCGGGCGAGCGCCGGGTCTCGGCGCCGGTGGTCGCCTCGGCCACCCTCACCGAGCCGCCGGGAACCCTCACCGCGCTGCTGCACGAGGTCGTCACCGACGACGGCGGCACCGGCCTGCGCTTCACTTGGCGGCCGCCCGAGCGTGGCCTGGTCGAACTGCGCCTGTCCGGGGGCGTGCCCCCGTGGCCCGAGGGCGACCTGGTGGACCGCGCCGCGGCCCGGGGGATCGGCCCAGCGGTGGGCGGCGAGCCGGTGGTCGGGCCGGACGGTCTGGCCGACCTCGTCGTGCCCGCCCCGGCGGGCCGGGTGGTGGTGACGGCTGTCGTGATCGCGGGCGACCAGGCCAGGATCGGCCCCTCGATCGCCTTGACGCTGGTCAAACCGGTCGCCGACGTGCGCGCCGAGCGGTTCGACGACCAGGTGCGGCTGCGCTGGCGCTGGCCGGACGGGGCGAACCTGGCCAGGGTGACGTGGTGCGCCGAGAGCGAGGACATCGCTCGCGGCGGCGTCCACCAGGACGTGTCCCGTCGGGTCTACGGCGACGCGGGCGGAGTCCGGGTCGACGCCGTCCCGGGCCCGCTCACCATCGCCGTGGCCACCGTCGTCCGAGATCGCGGCGAGGAGATCGTGTCCGCGCCGGTCACGGTCAGCGTCGCGGGCGCTCCCACCCGGGTCGCCTACGGCCTGCGGCTCGCCGGACTGCTCTCCCGCAGGCACGACCTGGTCCTCACCGCGGAGCGCACATGCAGGCTGCCCGGCCTGGTCCTGGTGCACCGTGCCGACGGCATCGTCCCGCTGCGCCGCGAGAGCGGCGAGGTCCTGGCCAGGGTCGACGCCCGCGTCCTGCGGTCGGGGACGCCGTTGACCGTGCCGCTGGCGAAGCGCGTCGACCCGCCGTCGGGGTTCGCCTGCTTCGTCGACCCGCAATCGCCACCAGCCGACGAGGTGACCCTTGTTCCCACGCCTGTCCGCTGACGCCGTCGCGTCAAAGCTCATCTGCCCCTACTGCTACCGCAAGTTCCGCGCCAAGGACATCAAGTTCCGGTGCACTGGCCGCACCGGCCGCGGCTCGACCTGCGAGGTCGCCCGCGACCACGTGCTCTACGAGCAGATGGGCGACACCGACCGCAAGTTCCCGGCCTTCAACGCCAACGGCCGCCGGATGTCGGCCGTGCACCAGGCATGCGGGTCCGAGACCACCAACCGGCTCTGCCCGCACTGCCACAGCCAGCTCCCAGTCCTGTTCGGACAGACACCGAGCAGGCTCATCGCCTTGGTGGGCGCGAAGAACAGCGGCAAAACCGTCTACATGACCGTCCTGCTGCACGAGCTGTTCCAAGAGGTCGGCGGCAGGCTCAACGCCTCGGTGCTCGGCGCGGACGACTACACCAGGGCGACCTTCGAGGAGGAGTACGAGAAGCGGCTCTACCTCAAGGGCGAACTGCACCAGACGACGAAGACCGCGGGGGCGCGCCGCGGCGGCCGCAGGCCGCTGGTCTTCAACGTCACCGTCGGCGACCGCGGCAAGGTCCGGCGGACCGTGCTGTCGTTCTTCGACACCGCGGGTGAGGATCTGACCAACCAGGGCTCGGTCGAGCGCAACGTGCGCTACCTCAGCAGCGCCGACGGCATCATCCTGCTGCTCGACCCGTTGCAGCTTCCCGGAGCCCGCACCCAGGCCGACACCGCGGCGCTGCTGCCCGAGCAGCACGGGGCCGTGGACGCCCCGGTGAACGTGCTGTCCCGGATCATCGCGCTGCTTCAGGCGGACGCGGGCGGCACGGGGAAACTCGCCAAGCCCATCGCGGTCGCCTTTTCCAAAATGGACGCTCTGGTCGCCGCGCTGCCCGACAGCAGCCCGCTGCGCAGGCGACCGCCCACCCAGCCCGGCTTCGATGAGGCCGACAGCCAGGAGGTGCACCGGCACATGCGGGCACTGCTGCACGACTGGTCCGGGCACAACCTCGACGACGCCTTGGCCAACAACTTCGCCCGCTTCCGGTACTTCGGACTCTCCGGCCTCGGTCGCAGCCCGCAGTCCGACGACGGCGGGCAGTCGCAGCGGCTGGCCGACGGCGCCCCGCACCCGTGGCGGGTGGAGGACCCGTTCCTGTGGCTGCTCAGCGAGTTCCAGCTCATCCGTCGGATCGGCAAGCCGAACGGCGGTCGGTGACATGTTCGACCAGGCGTACTACACCTCCTGCGAGCACGGCCTCTCCGGCCACGCGGGCTACCAGTTCAACGCCGCCAGCGCGGGCCTCGGCCAGGACGCGCTGTCCGACATCGAGGCGCTGACCTCCTATAGCCCGCCTCGCTCACTGTCCTATTCGGCCGGTGCGGCGGAGATCGCCGCCGCACCGGTGAACCTGTGCTACCGGCCGGGCCGCACCACGATCCTGGCCAACGTGGTGTTCGTCGGCGTCGACTACTCCCGCCGGTTCGGCAACTACTTCGCCCACGCGCTCGTCACCGCCGACATCGCCGCCGAACTCGGCCCGCTGGCCCCGATCGAGTTGTGGGGCGCGCCGTTCTGGGCGCGCGACCCGGTGGCGTCCCCTCGGTTGCCCGGGCTCGCGGCGGGAACCGCGCACGGCGCGCTGACCAGAGCCGAGGTGGCGCGGTTCGTCGGCGAGCACCCCCATGGGGACTGGCTTCCGGCGCTGGTGACCGCCGCCGGGCACGCGGTGCGCGAGCAGGATCGCAAGGTGTTGATCGTGGAGCGCACCGCGGAGAACGTGGCCCGCTGGATCGCCGCCGTGTCCTATCTGCTGCCCGTCGAACTGGTCCACGCGATGTCCTTCGCCACCTACGAGCACGAGCCCCGCTACAGCGGCCTGGCTGTGGTCGGCACCGTGCCGGACACCGATTTCGCCGTGGACGAGAGCGCCATGGAGGCCAACTACGTCTTCGACATGACCGGCGGCCGGGCCAGCGCCATCGAGATCCACCCGCTCGCCGAGTTGCTGGCCGACATCGGCGTGGAGTCCGCCGCGGACGCCTGGGGCTCCGCGCGGTCGCTGGCGTCGGGCCGGGAGAGCTCGCTGGACGACTGGCATCCGGTGCTCGCCGCGAGCGTGCTCGGCCGCAAGCTGGCTTACGCCGAGGACGCCGTGGCCGTCGCCCGCTGGCTCGGCGCGCATGGCGCGCGGCTGAGCCCGGAGACCACTGGCGGAATCGCCGCGAGGGCGCTGCCACTGCTCAAGGGCGCCGACGACCCGGTGGAGCCGCTGCGCGCGCTCGCCGTCGCCGTCCGGGCGGCCGGGGCGCGCGATCTGATGGCGGAGATCGAGGAGGCCACGGTCCAAGCGCTGCTCGAAGGCGAGGTGGCCCGGCTCGACCCCGAGGAGCCCGTCGAGTCGCCGCGGGCCAGGAAAGCCGCTTCCGCGGCCTTGGCCGCCCGGCTTCGGCTGGCGAACGGCGAGACGGTTCTGACGCTGCTGCGCTGGGCGCAGTCGGTGGGGGTCGCGGTGGCCGCCGAGGTGGTGCGCGCGGCAGGCGCCCGAGCCGTCGGGCCGATCGTCGTCGCGGCCCCGGAGAGCGACGGCGCCGTGGACGTGCTGGCCCGGTGGCCCGCGTTGTGCGCCGGGGTCGTGGACCACTTGGCGAGCGTCGCCGAGCGGCTGGTCGAGGTGGTGGCGGTCCTGACCGGGCCCGCGGGCGACCTGCTCGACACACGCGGCCGCGACGAGCTGCGGGAGGCCGCCACCGTGGCCGCCGTCCGCGCGGGCGACCTGCCCGCCGTCGACGCGTTGGTGCGGGTCTCGCGCGAGCGGGGGGAACTGCGGCCGGGGCTGCTGGAGCTGCTGTGGCCGGGCGGCGCGGAGTGGACGGTGACCGAGGCGCACCAGGTCGTGGGCGCCCTCGACCCCGCGTTCGTCGTGGCGGACTCGGTGGTCGGCAGGCTGGTCCGGGTGCTCGACGGAGCACCGGCCACGGACGCGTTCGACCAGCTCTGCGACGTGGTGTCGCAGAGCCCGGCGTTCGCCCGCCTGCCCGCCGACACCCGCCGCGCGGTGGAGCGGCGGCGGGAGGTGCTGCTGATCACCTCGGGGCTCGTCGGGCTGTCCGCGGCCGGGTTCCACCGGGCGCTGGCCGAGCTGGCGGCGAGCTTCCCTGGATTCGACGAAACCAAACGCGCCGAGGTGACCCGCAAGCTCGTGCAGCAGTCGATCAAGCTGGAGTACGGGGAACTGGCGCACCTGCTGACCAAGATCAAATTCGTGCGCGCGACGTACGTGTCCTCGCTGGAGCACGAGAGGCTGCGCCCCGAGGTGCGTGTGGCCAGGATGGCGGGCCTGCTCGGCGCGATCAGCGAACTGCGCCGTGAGCAGCACCTGCAACCGCAGCGGGTGGAGCTGGAGCGCTTGGCGCGGGGCGCGCTGGGCAAGTGGCGCGGCCGCGAGGTGCGCCGGGTGATCGAGCTGCTCGACCGGCACGGCCTCGCGCACATGGTGTGGTGGACCAGGAAGTGGCTGCGCGAGCGGCACGGCGCCGGGATCGCGTGGTGGGCGGGCGCGCTGGGCCCCAAGCTCGCCGACACACCGCCAAAGCCCACGCGCCCGGCTTCGCGGCGCGGTTAGGAGCCAGGATATGGAACAGGTCGTGGTGGCGCTGCTGGCGCTGGTCGTCGCCGTGGCCGTCGCCGTCGTCGCGGTGGCTGCCCGGTTCGGCGCGCCGATGCTCGCGCGGTACGCGCAGGGCTACGCGGTCGGCTACGGCATCGGCAAGGAGCCGGACGCGGCCGAGGTCGTGCGGCAGCCGGTGAAGAAGCCGACGGACAAGCACGAGCCCGCTTTCGACCACTACCTGCGCGGCCAGGCGTGGCGCGACGCCCGACACGCCCACCGCCTGGGACAGCTGCGACTGAGGGAGACTCTGAGCGCGCGGTGGAACCGGTTGCTGGACCGGCATTTCCGCTTCCGCCACGTCGAGGGCCAGCCCGAGCAGGCGCCGACGGGCCCCAGCCGGGCCGTCGGCGTGCTGATGGCGGTTGGTTTGGGTCTCGCGGTGGCGGTGGTGAGTCTGCTGCTGGTCGCGGTGTGCGTGGCGGAGGCGCTGGTCTTCTGCGTGGTGCTGCCGCTGGCCTGGCTCGCCGCGTGGGCCCTGCGCGGCCTCGACACGCTGGTGCTGCTGGCCCGCGGGATCACCAGGACCTGCAACCACGGCGGCCACCGGGTGCCCAAGGTGACCGTGGAGTGCGACGGCTGCCACGCGATGCACAAGGACCTGCGGCCAGGCCGGTACGGGATGCTGCGCCGCACGTGCCAGTGCACCAAGCGCCTGCCCACGACCGCGCTGCTCGGCAGTTACCGACTGCCCGCTTGGTGCCCCCAGTGCGACAAGCCGCTCGCTGACCGCACCGGCATGGCCCCGGAAATCGTGCTCCCGGTCTTCGGCGGCTCGTTCGCGGGCAAAACACAGCTGATCACCGCCCTGGTGATGGCCATCGAGTCCATAGCGGACCGGATGGGCGGCGGCTTCGACTACGCGGACGACCTGACCCGCAACCGCATGCAGACCTTCCGCCGCATGCTCATCGACGCCAACCGCACGGAGAAGACCAGCGCGATCAACACCACCACGTCCTCGGTGGTCCACCCGGCGTTTTCCCTGCACGTCCGCCCCGGAAACGGCAAGCGCAAACTGGTCCACATCTTCGACGCGGCCGGGGAGTCCTTCATGGCCGCGGCCAGCATCCAGCAGCTGACCTACCTGAAGCTGGCCCGCACCATGGTGTTCGTCATCGACCCGTTGTCGATAGGCAGGCTGTGGCACAACCTGCCCGCTGACCGCCAGGAGATCCTGCGGAAGGTCCGCTCGGACATCGAACCCCATGTGGTCTTCGAGAAAACCCTGCAGACGATGACCGACATGGGCATCACGACAACCGATGTTCGCCTGGCGGTGGTGGTCAGCAAGGCCGACCTCCTCCCGGACGCGCTGGAGGAGGTCAACGGCCGCGACGGCCAGGCCATGCGGGCTTGGCTGTCGACTGTTGATCTGGGAAACATGGTCAGAGCCATGGATCTGCACTTCAGCCAGGTCGAGTTCTTCATCACCGCCGCCACCGCCCAAGACGCCCACCCCCACCCCAGCGTCGAGCTGTTCATCCGGGAAACCCTCGCCGTCAACGGCCTCAAACTCGTCCACCCTGCCAACAAGAGATGACACCCATGCCCGAAGACCCCTACCGCCCCTGGCGCAAATCCGTCTACATAGCCACTCTGACCCTGGGCGCCACCATCACCCTGCTCCTGACTTTGGCGGTCGCCCTCACTGTGGTGGGGGTCGTCGACGCCCTCGTCCAGGCTTCTTCCTGACCGACTAGCCGATTGTGGCCGCTTCCGCGCGGTGACTCGGCACTGCCGTCTCACACGAGGACCGCGTCCAGCCACTCCGACGCGGCGGGCGTTGGCAGGAGTTAGCCAAAACAAGGACAGATCGCCTCCACAGGAGGTCCCTCTCCCGCCTAGATCGCTACATTTGCGCTGTGTCTGTCACCGAGCGGCGATTCAACGCGTTCCTGTCCTACAGTTTCGCGGCCGACCGGCAACTTGCCCATGCGCTGCAACGAGGATTGCACCGACTGGCCAGGGCGTGGTACCAGCCATCGGTGCTGCGCGTCTGCCGCGACCTCAGCAACCTGCCCGCGTCGAGCGACCTCCTCGGCGCGATCCGGGACGCGCTGGCCGACTCGGACCACTTCGTGCTGCTCGCGTCCGAGCAGTCCGCGGCGTCGAGCTGGGTGCGCGAGGAGATCGGGTACTGGCAGGCGGAACGGGAATCGAAGACATTCCTGATCGCGCTCACCAGCGGCACGATCGTCTGGGACGACGAGGCCGACGACTTCGACTGGACGCGCACCACCGCGTTGCCGAGGCAGCTCAGCGGGTACTTCTCGGCCGAACCGCTGTGGGTCAACCTGAGCTGGACGCGTGAGGTGAGCCATCTGTCGTTGCGCAACGACCGGTTCCGCTCCGACGTGGCGACGCTCGCGGCCCCGATTCGCGGCCTGCCCAAGGAATACCTCGACGGTGAGGACCAGCGCTTGCACCGGTCCGCTGTGCGCACCAGACGATTGGCCACCTCCGTGTTGGTGGTGCTGCTCGTGCTGGTGACGGTGCTGGCGGGCGTGACGTGGCAACAACTGAACGAGTCGAACCGGCAGCGCGACCAAGCGTTGTCCCGCGAACTCGCGGCCCGCTCCGCCGAACTCGGCGACCGCGTCCCGTCGGTGTCCAAGCTGCTCAGCATCGCGGCGTGGCGCATCAGCCCTACTCCGCAAGCGAAGGCGGGCATGCTGCGGGCGGCCGCCCGCCCTGGCATCGTGGGCGTCGCGGCCAACAATGCGCCGGTCGTCTCAGTCGCCTACTCGCTCGACGGCAAGACGGTTGTCGCGGCAGGCCGCGACGGCAAGGTCAGGTTCTGGGACACGGCGACGCACCAGCAGGCGGGTGAGCTGGCCACGCACGCCGACCAGATCGCGGTAAGCCCGGACGGACAGCACCTCGCCACGGCTGGTGACCAGCAACCGGATGGTTTTGCCCTACCGACCCGATTCTGGGATGTCACCACACGCCAGGAGTCAGGCGCGCATCTCCCACTCGCCCCGGCGAACCCGCGGACCGCGGTCATGAACAAGCTCCACTGGAGCAAGACGATCGCGTTCAGCCCGGACGGCAGATCAGTGGCGACCGGGGCGAGTGACGGGACGGTGCGACTCTGGGATTTCGGCACGCGCCAGGAGATCGGCCCGGCACTGGCCGGGCATCCCGGCGATGACGCGCCGTCCGTGGCGTTCGACCCTGCGGGAAAAACCCTCGCCACAGCGGGCAACGACGGCGCCGTGCGGTTCTGGGACACGGCGACGCGCCAGGAGATCGGCGAACCGTTGACGGCGCACCCGCCAGACCCTCAAGGGGCGATCGTCCCGGTGCTCGCGTTCAGCCCGGACGGCACGACTCTCGTGAGCGCGGGAACCGACGGCACGGTCCGCTTGTGGGACACCGTCACCCGCCAGGCGAAGGGCGCGCCGATGAGCGGGCACACTCGTTCCGACCGCGCGATCGTGCGGCCATCGGTGACGTTCAGCCCCAGCGGCAAGATGATCGCCACCGGAAGCCACGACGGCACGATCAGGCTGTGGCAAGCCGACAAGCAACAGCAGATCGGAGAGCCGCTCGCCGGTCACAGCGGGCCTGTCACGTCGATCGCGTTCAGCCCGGACGGCAGGACGCTCACCAGCGCTGGCATGGACGGCATGGTGCGGCTGTGGCACGTCGCGGGCTACGAGCAGGCCGCCAACCCGCTCGCTGGGCACGTCGCGGGCGTCTATGCGGTCGCCTTCAGCCCCGACGGGAAGACGCTGGCCAGTGGCGGGGACTACGGCGGGATCACCGACTATCTCGGAAGCCCGTTTCTGTGCGGCCACAGCGGCTGGGGCATCTGCCTCAGCGGCTACGGCTGGCTGAGCGCGAGCGGCGAGGGAGTCGGCCCCAGCACGGTGGTCACGCCATCCAAAGACGACGACCACGCCCAGTGGCGGTTCGCTGACGGGCCGACGGTTGTGATGTGGGATGTCGAGCGGCGCCGAGAGAACGGTCGGATAATGACAGGCCACACCCGGACGATCCGCGCGCTCGCGTTCAGCCCGGACGGCACGGCGCTGACCGGTGGCGGCCTCGACGATCCGTACAGCGGCAGCGGAAGGATCCTGACGTGGAATCCCAGCGATCGCCGCACGATCGCGAGCGTCCCGACCGGGAAGGACCGAGCTGTGTGGTCCGTCGCGTACAGCCCGGACGGCAGGTCGCTGCTCAGCGGCGGCGACCTCCAGTCGGTCGGTAAGACAACCTTGGGGGAGAACGACTTCACAATGAACGACAGCACGGAGCCCGGGGTCGGTGAGGCCGACAAATCGACCGTCATCTCCTGGGGCCCGCTTGCCCAGCCGCGGCGAAGCACGCTGCTGCACGACCAAACCACGTACTCGGTCGCCTTCTCCCCGGACGGCTCCACCATCGCCACCAGCGGCGCGGACGGTCTGATCCGCCTGTGGGAAGCGGCGTCAGGGAAGCAAAGAGGCGAACCGCTGCGCGGCCACGTCGGCGTGGTCGGTTCTGTGGCCTTCTCCCCGGACGGCAAGACACTGGCCAGCAGCGGAGATGACGGTACGATCCGATTGTGGGAGACGGCATCCCACACGCAACGTGGTGAACCGCTGCGCGGACACACGGGCCCGGTGTACTCGGTGGCGTTCAGCCCGGACGGCGCCATCCTGGCGAGCGGCAGCGGCGACAATTCCGTGCGGCTATGGGATATCGCGACTCGGAGTCAGGTCAGTGAGTCGTTCCTGGCGCACCGGGGACCGGTGCGTGCGGTCCGGTTCAGCCCGGACGGCAGGTGGCTGGCAAGCGGAGGCGAGGACATGGCCGTGCGTCTGTGGGACGTCGGTTACGCGACGGGGGATGTCGAGAAGTCGTTGTGCGCCATGGTGAAGCGCACGCTCACCCGGGCCGAGTGGGAGCGTCTGATCCCGGACGCGCCCTTCCGCGAGGTCTGCCACTATGGCTGAGCTGACCATTGTGATCGATGATCTTTCTGGGGCTCGGATCGCGGAGTTTCTTGATGGGCATGTTGAGGAGATGCGGTCCATCTCCCCGCCGGAGAGCAAGCACGCGTTGGATCTTGAGGGTCTGCGTAGGCCCGAGGTGACGTTTTGGACGGTGCTCCACGGGGATGACCTGGTGGGGTGTGGCGCGCTCATGGAGCTTGAGCCTGGGCACGGGGAGATCAAGTCGATGCGGGTGGCGGGGGAGTGGCAGGGGCGGGGGGTGGGGTCCATGTTGTTGCGGCACATCATCGGTGTGGCTGTCGAACGTGGATACTCGCGGTTGAGTTTGGAGACGGGGTCGTTCGGGTTCTTCGCGCCTGCTCGTAGGTTGTACGCCAAGCATGGGTTCGAGGTGTGTGGGCCGTTCGCGGGGTATCGGGAAGATCCCAATAGCGTGTTCATGACCAAAGTGCTGGCAGCCGGGACCGCGGGTGCGGGGTCGGGGGAGTGATGCCGCGCCTCGCCGTGAGCGGTTCGCTGGATTTCGCACAGTGACTGACCCTCGCGGGTGAAGTCGAGACCAAGCTGTAACACATACTGTGCTTGGGCCGACTGAGCAGGCACGAGTGCAGGAGGAATCAATGTCGATCGATCCAACGCACCTGCCCCTTCTCGGCAATGTCGAGCCAGCCGATCCGCCGCCGCCGGTTCGGGTGGCGAGTGTGCTGTTGTTGGCCCATGTGACCGTGTCCGGAGCCCACCTCGCCCTGGTCTGGGCCAAGACCGGCCAGGATCTGTCCCTGTTCGCCGTCCCCTTGGGGCTGTGCGTGTGGTTCGCGCTCAGTGTGCGTGGCGGTCGGGACTGGGCGCGGTTGGCCGTGTTGCTGGTGGCGCCGCTGGTCCTGTTGCTGACGCTGACCCTGGCGTCCGGGCCGGACGATCTGGCCGCGGTCGCGTTGTCCGCGCTGCTGGTGGCCTGCGCCGCGCACCAGATGTTCCGGGCCGACGTCGCGGAGTACTTCGCGCCCGAAACCGATCAGGCCGGGGGCAGGGACTAGCCCAGGCGGGACTTGACGCCCTGTTCCGGATACCCGAACTCGACCCCGCTCACGTCGTCCAGTGCCGCGCGGATGGCCGCGGGCAGGGTCAGGTCCTCTGCCGCCAGCGAGCCGCGCAGCTGCGCGGTGTCCCGCGCGCCGACGACCGGGGCCACCACGCCCGGCCGGTCTCGCACCCACGCCAGGGCCACCGCCAGCGGCGAGGTGCCCAGGCCATCCGCTGCGGTCACCACCGCCTGCACGATCCGTGCGGCGCGCTCGGTGCGGTGCTGTTCGACGTACGGCGCGAACCGCGCCGAGGCGCCGCGGGAGTCGGCTGGGGTGCTGGTGCGGTACTTGCCGGTGAGCACGCCGCGGCCCAGTGGCGCCCAGGGCAGCACGCCGATGCCGTGGTGCGCGCACGCCGGGATGACCTCCCGCTCCACGCCCCGCTCCAGCAGCGAGTACTCGACCTGGGTGCTGACCAGCGGCGCGCCGCCCGCGACACACGCCTGCCGGGTCGCGGCGGTCGCGGTTTGCCAGCCGGAGTAGTTCGAGATGCCCGCGTAGCGGACCTTGCCGCTGCGCACCGCCGCGTCCACAGCGGACAGCGTCTCCTCCAGCGGCACCGACTCGTCCCACGCGTGCAGCTGCCACAGGTCGATGTGGTCGGTGTCGAGACAGGTCAGCGACGCCTCCAGGGCCGCGAGCAGCGCGCCGCGCGACGCGCCGCCGCCGAAGGGCCCGTCGTGGCGGCGGGCGACGGCCTTGGTGGCGAGCACGACCTGCTCGCGGGGGACGAGGTCGTCCAGCAGCGCGCCCAGCACGCGTTCGCTCTCGCCGTCGGCGTAGATGTCCGCGGTGTCGACGAGCGTGCCGCCCGCCTCCACGAAGGCCGCCAACTGGCTGGCCGCCTCACCGGCGTCGGTGTCCCCGCCCCAGGTCAACGTGCCCAGCGCCATCCGGGACACCCGCAGCCCACTGCGCCCGAGGTGTCGTTGCTCCACGAGCACGGAGCCTAGGCGGCCGACCCCGGGCGCCGGACGCGCCACTCCGGGCGACTGGTGGATCGGCGTTACCCGTGGGTAGTGTCAGCCGTGTGCGACTGGGACTGAACATGGGCTACTGGGGCGCCGGGAACGACGCCGCGAACCTCGAACTGGCCAAGGAGGCGGACCGACTCGGCTACTCGGTGGCCTGGGTCGCCGAGGCGTACGGCTCCGACGCGCCCACGGTCCTGGCCTGGGTCGCCGCGCACACCGAGCGCATCGACATCGGCAGCGCCATCCTGCAGATCCCCGCGCGCCGCCCCACCATGGCCGCGATGACCGCCGCGACCCTCGACACGCTCTCCGGCGGCCGCTTCCGCCTCGGGCTCGGCGTGTCCGGCCCGCAGGTCTCCGAGGGCTGGTACGGGGTCAAGTTCGACAAGCCGCTCGGCCGCACCCGCGAGTACGTCGACATCGTCCGCCAAGCGCTGCGCCGCGAACGGGTGAGCTACCAGGGCAAACACTTCACCCAGCCGCTCCCGGACGGCCCCGGCAAGCCGCTCAAGCTGACCGTGCACCCGGTGCGCGAGCAGATCCCGGTCTACCTCGCCTCGATCGGCCCGAAGAACCTGGAGCTGACCGGCGAGATCGCCGACGGCTGGCTGGCCATCTTCTACTCGCCCGAGCACGGCAAGGAGTCCCTGGAGCTGATCGCCCAGGGCCGCGCCAAGGCGGGCAAGACCCTCGACGGCTTCGACGTCGTCCCCACCACCCCCATCGTCGTCGGCGACGACTGGAAGACCGCCGCCGACACCGTGCGCCCCTACGCCGCGCTCTACGTCGGCGGCATGGGCAGCCGCGAGCAGAACTTCTACAACAACCTGGCCTGCCGCATGGGCTACGAGGCCGAGGCCGCCGAGACCCAGAACCGCTACCTCGCCAAGGACTACGAGGGCGCGGCGGCCGCGGTGCCGCTGGGCTTCCTCGACTCGACCGCGCTGCTCGGCCCCAAGGAGCGCATCGCGGAGAAGATGCAGGCCCTGGCCGAGTCAGGGGTCACCACGCTGACCGTTTCACCGATCCTGCAAGATCTTGAGCAAAGCAAGGCGGCTCTGCGGGTCGCCGTGGAAGCTCTGGATCTCGCGGGAGTCGGTAGTTGACCTGGTTTCAAGCCATTGTCCTCGGCATCGTCCAGGGATTGACCGAATTCCTCCCCGTCTCGTCGTCCGCGCACATCCGTGTCGTCTCCGAACTCTGGTTCGGCGCCGACGCGGGCGCCTCGTTCACCGCCGTCATCCAGCTCGGCACCGAGGCCGCGGTGGTCATCTACTTCGCCAAGGACATCTGGCGGCTGCTCCGGGCCTGGTTCCGCGGCCTCGGCAGCGCCGAGGCCCGGCGTGACCCGGACTACCGGTTCGCCTGGTACGTGATCATCGGCTCGGTCCCGATCAGCGTGTTCGGCGTGCTGTTCAAAGACGAGATCCGCACCGCCCTGCGCAACCTGTGGATCACCGCGTTCGTGCTGATGATCTTCGCGGTGATCCTCGCCGTCGCCGACGAGACGGCCAAGCAGCACCGGGACAAGCTGACCATGAAGGACAGCGTCCTGATGGGCCTGGCGCAGGCCATGGCGCTGATCCCCGGAGTCTCCCGCTCCGGCGGCACGCTCACCGCGGGCCTGTTCCTCGGTCTCGACCGCGCCGCGGCCACCCGGTACTCGTTCCTGCTGGCCATCCCGGCGGTCTTCGGCGCGGGCGTCTTCAGCATCCCCGACGTCCTCGACCGCAGCGGCCCTGGACTACAGGCGAGCGTCCCGCAGACCATCGCGGCGACGGCGGTGTCGTTCCTCGTCGGCTACGCCTGCGTGGCCTGGCTTCTCAAGTACGTCTCCAAGCACAACTTTATGCTCTTCGTCTGGTACCGGATCGCTCTCGGCGCGGTGCTATGCGGGCTGCTGGCCACCGGCGTTGTCTCCCCGACCTGATCGCCTAGGCTCGGGGGGTGGCCACAGTCGTACTGCTTCGGCATGCCCGTTCCACCGCCAACAACTCCGGCGTGCTCGCGGGCCGCAGCGAGGGCGTGCACCTCGATGAGTCCGGCCGCGACCAGGCGGCCGGACTGGTGCGGCGGCTCGCCGACGTCTCGCTGCACGCGATCGTGACGTCCCCGCTGCTGCGCTGCGCGCAGACGGTGGCTCCGCTCGCGCAGGACCGGGGGCTCACCCCGGTCACCGAGGAGGCGCTGGCTGAGGTCGACTACGGCTCCTGGACCGGCAAGGCGATCAAGGACCTGCTCGGCGAGCCGCTGTGGAAGGTCGTGCAGCAGCACCCGTCCGCCGCGGTCTTCCCCGACGGCGAGGGCCTGGCCGCCGTGCAGGCCCGGGCGGTGGCCGCGGTGCGTGCCCACGACGCCCGGGTCACCGCCGAGTTCGGCGACCGGGCGGTGTGGCTGCTGTGCA
This sequence comes from Actinokineospora sp. NPDC051303, assembly GCF_055586285.1. Lineage (NCBI taxonomy): Bacteria > Bacillati > Actinomycetota > Actinomycetes > Pseudonocardiales > Pseudonocardiaceae > Actinokineospora > Actinokineospora sp. NPDC051303. The sequence goes on along the minus strand of NZ_JBVJIN010000010.1, from coordinate 86,703 downwards.
GCCACGGCGACGTCATCAAGGCGCTGCTCGCCGACGCCCTGGGCCAGCACCTGGACGCCTTCCAGCGGATCGTGGTCGACCCGGCGTCGGTCAGCGTCGTCCGCTACACCGAGACCCGGCCGTTCGTGCTGCGGATGAACGACAACGGCGGCCAGCTCAGCGGCGTCGTCCCCCCGGAGCCCAAGCCGGACGAGGACCTGGAGCGGGCGGGAGAGGCGACCATCGGCGGCTCCACCGGGCGCTGACGCTAGCGCGCGAGAAGCTGGACCTGGGCCAGCCGAGGGGAGCCGTCGAAGGTCAGGCGGTGGTGGCGGTATCGGCCGGGCGCGGCGACCTTGAACGGGCGGGTCTGCCCGCGCCACCGGAACTCCTGCCCGGCGCGGGTGTCCAGCTCATGCCAGGTGCGGCCGTCGGCGGAGCCGCGCAGCGTCCACCCCGTGGGGTCGGGTCCGGTCGCGGCGGACGTCAGGGTGTAGATCAGCACCTCCGCCGGGTCCGTCGCGACTTCGACGGGAATGCTCACCACGGTTTCGGTGGCGGCGGTGTCGTCGAACAACGCGCCGCGCAGCCCTGCCGTGATGTCCCGCAGCGGCGGACCGTCGCCCAGCGCGGGCGGCAGGTGCCCGCTGCCCCACTTCGAGGGCTCTTGCCCCAGGATGAACTCCAGGCGGGCGCCCGCGGCGATCACGTCGTGGTCGATCCAGGCCCGCTCGTGCGGCTCGCCGTTAACCAGCAGGCTCTGCACGTACACGCCCGTGCCGTTGGCGACCACCACCAGGTCGCGGCCGTTCTCCAAGTGCACGGTGGCGCGGGGGAACAGGGGAGACCCGATGGCGTACGAGGGGCTGCCGACGCGCAGCGGGTACAGGCCCAGGGCGCTGAAGACGTACCAGGCCGACATCTCCCCGTTGTCCTCGTCGCCGCAGTACCCCTGGCCGATCTCGCTGCCCTGGTACAGCCTGGCCAGCACGTCGCGGACCTTCTCCTGGGTGCGCCACGGCCTGCCCAGGTAGGTGTAGAGGTAGGCGATGTGGTGGGCGGGCTGGTTGCTGTGCCCGTACTGGCCCATCCGGACGTCGCGGGCCTCGGTCATCTCGTGGATCACGCGGCGGTACGAGCCGGGATGCCGGGCGGTCTCAGGCGTGGTGAAGTACTCGTCCAGCTTGTCGGCCAGCGCGTCCGGCCCGCCGTGCAGGGCGGCCAGGCCCATGGGGTCGTGCGGGACGGCGAACGCGGCCGTCCAGCCGTTGGTCTCGGTGCAGTCGTAACCCCAGACCCGGGGGTTGTAGTCGGCGGGGGACCAGCGCCACCCGCCGTCGCGGCCCTGGAAGAAGCCGACCGACGGGTCGAAGTGGTGCGCGTAGTGGCGGGCGCGGTCCAGGAAGTAGGCGTGGTTGTCCTCGTCGCCGAGCGCGGCGGCCATGGTGGCGATGCCGAAGTCGTTGACGCAGCCCTCCAGCGCCCACGACATGCCCTCGTGCACGCTGGTCGGGGTGTAGTGCAGGAAGATCGACCGGTCGAGGCCCTTGCGCCCGACCGACTCGTTTGGCGGGACCACCGTGGCGTTGCGCAGGGCGGCGTCGTAGGCGTCGCGGGACACCGGCACGCCCTTGGCGTGGGCGTCGGCGAACGCGACGTCGGAACTGGTGCCGGTCATCAGGTTGGCGTAACCGGGGGAGGACCAGCGCGCGATCCAGCCGCCGTCGCGGTACTGCTGCACGAACCCGTCGATCAGCTCGGCGCAGCGGGTAGGGGAGAGCAGGGCGTAGGCGGGCCAGCAGGTTCGATACGTATCCCAGAATCCGTTGTTGACAAAGATTTTCCCGTCCTTGACCGCTGGCGGGTCGACCGGACTGGCATAGCGGGGGCCGGTCTCGGTGTCCTCGTATCCGGAATTGGGGTACAGGAACAACCGGTACAGGCACGAATAGAGAGTGGTGAGCTGGTCGTCGGTGGCGCCATCGACCTCAATGCGCCCCAGCACCTCGGCCCACGCCGCGCGGGCTCGCTCGCGCACCTGGTCGAACGACAACCCGTCGACCTCACCGAGATTGCGCCGGGCCTGGTCCGGGCTGATCAGCGAGGTCGCGATCCGCACGGTCACCACGGTCTCCTCCGCCGCGGGCGCGAACCGCAGGAGCAGGGCGCGCCCGCGGCCGAACCGCCGGGTGACCTCGGTGATCTCCCGGTCCACCGTGGCGTGGACGAACATCCGCCCCGCGCCGACGGACAGTCCACTCCGGACATCGGTGTGCCCGGTGACGACGTTCCCGTCGACCCGCACGGCGCCGTGCCGGTTCACGTTGTCCAGCACCAGGTTCGCCGGACCCGGCGGAAAGGCGAACCGCAGCACGGCGGCGTGGTCCGCCGGGGCGACCTCGGCGCGCACCCCGTTGTCGAAGCGCACCGCGTAGTGGTGGGGGAGCGCGGTCTCGTTCGCGTGGTCGAAGGTGAGCGCGCGGGCCCGCCTGCCCAGGCTCGTGCCCGTCGTGGGCATCAGGTGGAAGGTGTGCCGGTCGCCCATCCACGGGCTCGGCAGGTGGCTGAGCCCGATAGCCTGCAACGCGGGCCGGTTCACCGCGGTGTTGCCCCGGTGGTACTCGTAGGACCAGTTGGTCACGGCCGCGTTGGTCACCGGAATCCAGAAGTTGAACCCGTGCGGCACGGCCGTGGCGGGCACGGTGTTGCCCCGCGAGAACTTCCCGGTGGACTGGGTGCCACGGGTGGTCACCACCCGGTCGACCGGGTCGGTGGGCCGGGCAGGCGACGGACCGATGACCAGGTCGTCCAGCCACCCGGAGAACTCGGCTGGCCCGTGCGGGGAGTCGTAGGTCAGCAGAATCCGGGCGATGGTCCGCCCCTCGGCCACCGGTCCGAGCCGCACGACCCGCTGGTTCCACTGGTCGGGGAACAGCGCCCGCGACTCCCCTTGGCCGCGCGCGGTGAACGGAAACCCGAGATGGTCGGTCGCGGCCAAGTCGGATAGTCGTGTCCCGTCCTCGAACGCGAGATCCACCGCGACGAACGTGCCGGGGTAGCGCAGATCCCCCAATTCCGGAAAGACCACATAGGACAGCACGGTGTCGGCGTCGACCCGCAGATCGGACCGGAACAGCCGGTTCGTCACCCGCGCCGCGCCCCGCGCGGTGTGTTCGCCCTCGTAACGCAGCGCGCGGACGCCGGTGAACCCCACCCGCGTCTTCGCCGCCGGTGCGACCGCGGGCCCTGAGCCGACCCAGGTTCGCAGCCGCACCCCGTCCGCTGCGCCGCCCTGGTCCGGCGTGTCCGTCCAGGCGGGCACCGGATCGGCGGCTTCAAACGACGTGCGGAAGGCGTCCACCAATCCAGCCTACGGCGAGACCGGGCCTATTTCGCCTGATCAACCACCCACCCGTGCCCTGCCCACTGTCTAGCAAGGAGATGCGGCGCAGCGGAGGTGTGACAGTGGTTGAGGCCGATCAGTTCGCCGCGGCGGCCCGAAGGATGGCTGCGGCCGAGCGCTCGACGTCGGACTCGGTGGTCGACCAGTTGGAGACCGAGATTCGCAGGTAGCGACGACCGCGCCAGGTGGTGCCGCCCAGCCAGCAGGTGCCGTCACGTTGCACCGCGTCGATGATCGCGTCGGTGCGGTCGTCGTCGCCGAATCCGACCAGGACCTGGTTCAGGACGACGTCGTTGGCGATCTCGGCGCCACCTTCGGCGAGGATCGTGGCGAACAGCCGCGCAAGCCCGCAGCAGCGGTCGACGAGGTCGGCCACACCCTCGCGCCCCAACTCCCGCAAGGCCGCCCACACCGCGAACACCCGTGCGCGACGCGAAGCCTCCAGCGTGAGGTCGCCCATTCCGGACAGCTCGGCAGAGCCTGCGAGGTAGGGAGCGCGATAGGCGATGGTCTCGGCGTGCAGCGCCGGGTGAGCGCAGAACGCGAAGCCGGAGTCGTAGGGGACGTTCAGCCACTTGTGACCGTCACACGCCCAGGAGTCGGCCAGCTCCAGGCCGTCGACCAGCGCCGCTGTCGCCGGGTTGGCGCCTGCCCAGAGTCCGAAGGCGCCGTCGATGTGGACCCAGGCGCCGTGCCCCTTCGCGAGTGCGCAGGCGGCGCGCAGGTCGTCGCAGGCGCCGGTGTTCACGTTTCCCGCCTGCAGGCAGACGATCGTGGGACCCTCGCCCGCGGCCAGCACCCCGGCCAGGTCCGCGACGTCGATCGCGCCCTGCGGACCCGCGGCCACCGCCTGAATCGCCCTGGTTCCGATACCGAGCAACCGCAGCGAGCGGTCAATGGTCGCGTGCCGTTCCACGCTTGCGACAACCCGGAGAGCGGGCGCCCCAGCCAGGCCGTCCCGTTCGACGTCCCACCCGGCTTGAGCCAGGACGTGGTGACGCGCCACCGCGAGCCCGACCGTGTTGGCCGCCTGGCCTCCGGTGACGAACCCGGTCGACGCGGTGGCCGGAATGCCCAGGAGATCCCTGAGCCACCTGCCCGCGACGTCCTCCGCGGCGGCCGCGGCGGGCGACAGAGCGGGGTTGAAGCTGTTCTGGTCCCATGCCGCCGCCAGGAAGTCCGCCGCGACCGCGGACCGCAAGGCCCCGCCGATGACCAACCCGAAGAACCGCGGACCCGCCGTTGCCACGAGCCCGTCCTCGGCGATGCGAGCGAGTTCCTCGATGACGGCGTCAGGAGGGCTGGAGTCACGGGGAAGTTCTTCTCCGAAAGCCTGCCGCAAGACCGCGAGATCGACAGGCCGCGCGACAGGTCGGTCACCCAGACCGGCCACATAGTCGGCAGCCAGCTCCGCGGCCCGCGTGAAGAGAGCGTGCTCCTCGTGCATGAACGTCCTTCCGGAAATGCCACGACTACGTGGTTTTGTCAGACTGTCCCGTGCGGTTCCGGCGCGTGAGCCGCGCGCACTTCGGCACCGAACCTCTCCTAGGTCCTGGCCCGCAGGTGCTCCTGTGCCCAGTCCTCGAAGCTGGTGAGCGGGATGCCGAGATCTCTGGCGTACTGGGGCCGGGCAGGTTTGCCGACCACGTTCAGCAGCTCGTGCGCGGCGCCCATCGCGGGCATTCCGGCGGCGAGGGCCTCTTCTTCGGTCATGTCCGGCGCGGACACCCGCGTGCCCAGCGCACGGGAGAGAAGCTCGGCGATCTCCGTCATCGACAGGTAGTCGCTCGCCAATTCCAGCTCGACGCCATGGAACCGCTCCGGTCCGGCGATCGCCGCCGCGGCCGCCCTGCCGATGTCATCCACGGCGACGAGGGACAGCCGGGTCTCCGGCTTGAGGACGCTCACCAGGCCGCCCTCGATGCCACGCGGGAACAGGAAAGCCATGGCGGGCAGGAAGTTTTCCATGAAGAAGCCCGGCTTGATCAGCGTCCAGTGCTCGAAGCCCGCTGCACGGACCCGCTGCTGGATCCCGGCTTTGGTGGCGTAGTAGGGCTCCATCGACGCCCAGCGGCCGTCGGCCCAACCGGGAGCTTGGGTGTGCTGGCCTGCGCCGCTGACGGACGTGTGCACGAACTGCGGCACTCCGGCGGCCTTCGCGCCCTCGACCAGGTTGACGCCCTGGGTCATCTCCCCGTCGAAATCGGGGCCTGCCTCGGTGAAAGCAGGCATCTGCACGGAGAACACAGCGCGGGCGCCGTTGGCTGCCCGGATCACGGAATCGCGGTCGTGCAGGTCGCCGGTGACCAGTTCCGCGCCGAGTGCCTCGACGGCCTTGGCCCGGTCGGTGGACGGGTCGCGCACCAGCGCGCGGACGGGAACGCCTGCCGCGCGCAGGGCGCGGACAGTGGCGCCGCCCTGCCTGCCGGTGGCGCCGGTGACCAGGACGGGCACGGAATCTGTGGACATGCCGCTCCTCAGACGAACTTGGCAACCGAAAACGGCGGGGCCCGCCGTTTCTACTGAGCTACGATACGGCGGGCCCCGCCACTTAGTAAACGTGGAGGTGACACGATGCCCGAGCGTCAGCGCGCCGATGCCCGGCGCAACCACGCGCGGATCCTCGCCGTGGCCGAGGATGAGGTCGCCGCCCATGGCGCCGACGCTTCCCTGGAACAGATCGCCCGCATCGCGGGAGTCGGCTCGGCGACCGTGCGCAGGCACTTCCCCACCCGCCGCGCTCTATTGGAAGCGGTCTCCCGGAAACGGATCGAGGCCCTGTGTGTCCGCGCCCACGAACTGGCAGGCGCGAGCGACAGCCGGAACGCGCTCATGGACTGGCTGGGCGACGTCGTCTCCTACTGCGTTTCCGCCCGGGGTCTGGCGGCCGCACTGGCCTACGACGGCGCCGAGCCAGCCCAGGTGCGCGAAAACACCTGCTCGGCAACTCTGGAAGAGGCGGCAGGCCCTCTGCTGCGCCGTGCCGTGCGGGATGGCGCGGTAACCGCGGGCGTCACTGTCGCGGATCTGATCACGCTCGCCGTCGGCATCGTCCTGGCCACCGAGCACCACCCTGACTTCGGCGCCCAGGCGGACCGGCTGTTCCGGCTGGCCGTGACGGGACTGAGCCCGCAGGGCTGAGAACGGGTGTGCATCATTCATCACGCACTCACCTCCGAGTCCCCGTAGCGTCAGAACTAGGCTGCCTCGACCAGCAGTCCGACGAGCTCGACGGGCATGGTGATCATGCAGTCGTGGCCGGTCGGCAGCTCCCGCACCCGCTCGCCCGCCGGGACGGGACGTTGGGTGATGCCCGCGGGCCGACTCCCGACGCAGTGGATGTGCGTACGCGGGATCGTGCGCGCGGCCGGGTTGCCCAGCCGGACCGGCTCCTGAAGGCACCGCACCGGCTGGTCCGACAGCATCGAGCGCAGCCAGGCGACGTCCTCGGGATCGGTGACCCCGAACAAGCCGAGCGGCGGCGGCTGCTCCGGCATCGGCGGAACCCGCCAGCCGTCGACGGCGACGTCGATGAGCCGCTTGGTGACCGGAAGGACATCGACCGCGGTTTCGCCGTCTTCGGGAACCATCGCGTCGAGGAACACCAGATGCGCGATCCGCTCCGGGACCCGGTGGGCGACCCCCGAGATGACCATCCCGGCGTAGCTGTGCCCAACGAGCACGACGTCATCGAGACGCTCGCCTTCGATCAGGCCCGCGACGTCGTCAACGTGGGTGCCGAGCCCGACCTCAGGGTCGAGCAGATGTGCCTTGTCGCCATAACCGGTCAGCGACGGCGCGAGCACCCGGTGCCCGGCCGACTCCAGCAGCGGGACTACCCGGTCCCAGCTCCGCCCGCTGTGCCAGGCGCCGTGCACCAACAGAAATGTGGCCATAGCCGTGCGGTTCCTTTTCGTTCCTCGGTACCCTTTGGTAACCGAGAACATCGTGATCCACACGACGAGGACCGGGCAATACGGCACTTTTCGGTGCCTCGGTTCTCCGGAGGTAACCATGCCGGACCCGTGCCAAGCCCGCGAAGTCCTCGGGATCGTCGGGGACAAGTGGGCGCTGCTGATCGTGCGCATGCTCAAGGACGGGCCGCGACGCTTCACCGAGCTCAAGCGGACCATCGACGGCATCAGCCAGCGCATGCTCACCGTGACGCTGCGCGACCTTGAGCGCGACGGGATCCTGACGCGCACGGTCCGCGACGTCATGCCGCCGCACGTCAGCTACGAGTTGACCACGATGGGCCGGACCCTGTGCGAGGCCACCGCGCCGCTGCTGGAGTGGAGCATCACGCACCTGCCGCACATAGACGCCGCCCGCGCGGCGTACGACAACCGCTAGGTCGCCGCGTCATCGGCTGCCCAGCTTGCACCGACCGTCCCAGCTAGTTGGCTCGTTTTCCGTTGTAGCCCGGCCAGCGTGCTGGGCACGGTCCCGGTCGTCGCCTCAGTGGCCGAGTTGCCGGATCAGAGACACCCACCTGCCCCGAACCTCGGTCGATGGCGCCTCCGATGGCACCGAAAAGTTGATGTTTTCGCTGCTGCCGGGGAGATGCGCGCGAGGACTTCGTCGTTGACGCGGCGGCCTCCCCGCTAGATCCCTTCCTCTAGGGGTCGCCGTAGCATGGCAGGAAAGATCGGGCGGATATGGCTGAGTAGGCTTCTGACCAGGGGATCTTGGGGTCTTGTGGGAGGTTGCCGGGCGGTCGCTGCGGTGTTCACGGATGAGGAGTTGGAGGGGCTGCGGCGGTTCCCGGAGATCGGTCGGGAGGAGTTGTTCCGGTTCTTCACTCTGACCCCGGCTGATCTGGCGTTTGTTGATCCGGGTCGGGGTCGAGGTCCGGCGGATCGGTTGGGGTTGGCGGTGGCGGTGTGCACGCTGCCGTGGTTGGGGTTTGTGCCCGATGATGTGGCGTCGGCGCCGTGGGCGGCAGTGGTGCGCTTGGCCGAGCAGTTGCGGGTGGATCCGGAGATGATCCGGTCGTATGGGCGGCGGGCGAAGACCCGCACGGAGCATCTTCGGTTGGCGGCGCAGTATGTGGGGTGGCGGGCGCCGTCGACGTTGGAGTTGAAGGAGCTGGACGAGTTCCTGCTGGCGCGGGCGATGGAGCACGATTCGCCGACGTTGTTGTTCCGATTGGCGTGTGAGTACTTGGTCTCGGTGCGGGTGATCCGGCCTGGTCCGGTGACGGTGGTGAAGCGGGTCGCGCATGCTCGGGAGGTGGCGCGGGCGGAGACGTTCGAGCGGTTGGCGCACGAGTTCACCGAGGAGCGGCGGGCCGCGTTGGACGGGTTGTTGGTGACCGATCCGGTGGTGGGGATGACCCGGTTGCGGTGGTTGGGCAAGGGGCCGGTGGAGGCATCGCCCGCAGCGGTGAAGGCCGAGATCGCCAAGCTGGAGTTTCTGCGCGGCATGGACGCCCAGAGGCTGGATCTGTCGGTGCTTCCGGCGGAGCGGCGCCGGTTCCTGGCCACGATGGGTCGCCGGTTGACGGCCCAGGCGTTGGCGCGGCGAGCCGGAACGCCGGTATCCGATCCTGTTGACGGTCGTGGCGCTGTCGGCGACCGAGGTGTTGGACGAGGTCGTTGGGTTGTTCGACCAGGCGGTGTCGGCGCGGGAAGGCAAGGCCGCGCACCGGATGCGGGACTGGTTGGCCGAGCGCGCCAAGGCCGGGGAGGACCGACAGGCGTTGTTGGACGCGATCCTGGCGGTGGTGGCGGATCCGGCGGTACCGGACGCTGACGTCGGCGGGTTGTTGCGCGGTGAGCGGGTCGGATGGGAGCGGTTGCGTTCGGCGCAGGCGTATCTGCGGCAGTTCACTCCGCAGGTGCTGGCGGCCGTGCGGTTCGGCGGCGGCACCGCGGCTGCGGAGCTGGTTGCGGCGGTGGAGGTGCTGCGGGGGCTGAACGCCAGCGGCGCCCGCAAGGTCCCCGACGACGCGCCGACCGGCTTTGTCTCGGCCCGCTGGCGCGGCTACCTGGACACTGCGGCCGCGACCGGCAGCGCCAGCGCGTATCGGCACTACTGGGAGTTATGCGTGCTGCTGGCGCTGCGTGACGGGCTGCGCAGCGGGGGCGTGTTCGTGCCGGGTTCGCGCCGCTACGCCGATCCTGCCATCTACCTGCTCCCCCCGGCCCGGTGGGTCGAGCACCGGGCGGAGTTCTGCCGCCTGGTCAGCAAGCCCGCCGACGCTGCCACGGGCTTGGCCCAGGTCGAGGACGAGCTGCGGTCCGCGCTGGGCGAGCTGGAGGACACGCTGGCCGCCGGGGACGGCCCGGTCCGGCTGGACGAGACAGGCGAGCTGGTGATCTCCCCGCTGACCGCGGAGGATGTTCTTGCGGAGGCGGTGGCGCTCAAGGCAGAGCTGACCGAGATGCTGCCGTTCGTGCCGATCGTGCCTGACTCTGGTCACCAACGCCGTGATCACCTGGACAACCGACTACTACGGCCTCGCCATGGACTCGATGCGCCGCGCCGGACGCCGTGTGGACGACGAGGTCCTGGCCCACATCTCCCCGGCGCACAGCGAGAACATCAACTTCTTCGGCGCCATCGACGTCGACATCGACGGCGAGCTCGCCCAACTCGGACCCACCGGCTACCGACCACTTCGGGTGCGCGACACCCTCTTCTGACCTGACGGGGTTCGCTTGCCACATCGGAGTTCTTACGAATCGCCACGCTTGGTGGCCGTCAACTGTCGGTCACCAAGAGGACTCCCTAGTGGGTTACAACTGTCTCCGTTCGGCCTACTCTCTTGTGATCCACTTGCCGATAGAATCCCACTCGTGGCAGACAGCTCCGAGGTATCGACCGACTGGCTGCGCGCATGCGCGGACGACTGTGACAGTACGATCTCCTCGGTACGCGGGCAACTCGCGGCAGCCGATGACGCGACTGATTCCATACGGCGCGCTGCGCCAGGATGGACATTCCTCAATAGCTTGTCCACCATGAATGAGCGATGGGAGAACCTGAACAAGCTGATTTGCGACCAGCTCGCAAAGGCTGCGGAAGAGTTCCGTTTCAGTGCGAGCAATTACGACGGCAATGAGAACTGGTTCGAGCGCGCATTTCATGAACTCTGGAAAGGCTGGGACGAAGTCCTCGACTACGACTGACGCAAACCTTCCGGAGAAGCGAATGATCACAGTCCGACAGCTCCTCGATCTCGACATTGCCAAGTTGGAAGCCGCAGCCGCGATGTGGTCCGGGATCGCCGCGAAGCTGCTCAGCTATCAGGACAGCCTCGGCAGTGCTGTAACCGGGCCGCTGAAGGACAAGTGGAAGGGAGAAGCAGGCGACGCCGCAGCGAAGGTTTGCGGCAACATCGAGACAGATATGGAAGCCGTCGCCATCGAGTGCGCAGCAGTGCAACGCTTCCTTGACGACGTCGCTACCGGCAGCGGCGACGGCTTTGGCAACCTCCGAACCCACCAAGCCGATCTCATCGAACTTATCCATCTCGCATACGGCAAGGGTTACCAGGTCGAAAACGATGGCACGGTCCGATGGATCATTATCAAACCCCCAGGGCCGTTGAGTCCCGAGGAGCAGCAGCGAATCGCCGAGGCAAATGATCTTGGAGACAAGATAAAAGAGATCCTGAAAACCGCCACGGACATCGACGACAGCCTGGCACGGGGTCTCGCAGTCATCTTCGGCACCGAGGACACCTTCCGTACCGAGCACCGCGGTCGTGCGACTGCGGACCGCGAACCCGGCGACCACGACAACGAGGTGTACCTTTCGAGCATTTCAGGCTACATGGGAGTGTTCAAGGGGTGGGCTGATGCTTCTACCCTGCTGAACCACTATCTTGCGGGCAGCGGAAAGCCGTTCCAGATCGACGCCGGAAAGCTGCTGAACGACGTACCTCAGTTCAGGACGGATGTCAGCGGCGCACTCGGAGGTATCCGAAGCCTGCCAGACGGACCGTTTCAGACAGCGTGGAAGCCGAGCAGTTCGCCACATGACCAGAATCTCAACTGGTACTACGCGCTTAACAACTTCCAGTATCGCCTTGTCGGCAACAAGAGCGGAAGTCACATCGAGTACCAGGTCGAAGTGCAGAAGCGTTACGACTGGGGCATTCCGAGCGAGCATCGCCGCGACCTGAAAGCGTGGCCCTTCCACTTTGAGCAGGCCGAGTTGGCGCGATTGAACATGCTGGGCATCGCTAAGGACTTCACGGTGCATGGGTCGACCGGCAGGATGACCAGCCCGTGAGCTTGATCCGGTGTTGTTCAACAAACGGTCGATAACTGAACACCCGGCCGCCGCCGCGCCCATCGGGCCTCCGTTCAGGTGATGATGTTCAACAACCCGTTCAACAACCGATAGGCTCCACACCGGTTGTTGAACGGGTTTGCTGAACGAATCGAGGGGTTGACGTAGCGCTGGTGGGGCTGGTGCGGGTCAGCACGAGCAAACAGGAGACCGCGGCAGCACGACGCGCTCGACGGCCTGTGCGTGAAGGTGTTCGAGGAGAAGATCAGCGGCACCCTCGCCGTCGATGCCCGCCCCGCGCTGACCGCCGCGATCGACTACATGCGCCCCGGCGACATGCTCACCGTGCAGGAGGTCGATCAGCTCGGCCGCAACCTGCTCGAAGGGCTGCTCGTGCTCAACGACCTGTTCTCCCGCGGCATCGCCGCCGGTGAGCACACCGAGCGCAACCTGATCCTCGACATGGCGCTCGCCCTGGCCGAGGATCGCCGACGCGACATCGTCCGTAAGACCCGCAACGGCCTCGACGCCGCCCGAGCCCGAGGCCGCACCGGCGGCCGACCCCGCGTCGTCGACACCGACAAACGCCGCATCATCCTCGCCCGCCACGCCGACGGCGAATCCATCCGCACCATCGCCCGCGCCACCAAGCTCTCTATCGGCACGGTCCACACCGTCATCACCGAACACCGCACCAGCAGCTAGATCACCGCTGATCAGCCTAAATCCGCCCGATCTTTCCCGGATGCTACGGCGACCCCCTCTATCCGCACGCGCCTTGCCTACTCCACCATCCTTGATGCCATCTACACTATCTTGTATCTAGATAATAGAAAGAGGCGAACCAAGACTACGGTAATCAAGATCAGCAAAAACATGAGTTACATAATTCCAAAAACGCCCAGAAGGGCAGGGCCTTTGGTCGGCGCGGTTGTCTGTTTTGGCTCGTGCGATGGTGCTTCCGGGTGGGATGCGGCGCTGAGTGTCGCGGCCCACCCGGAAATCACTCGCTGAATGGGGATGGGTCAGCTGCAGTGTTCCCATCCGCTGTTGTAGAAGTCGTAGGTGCCGTTGGTGTGGGTGACTCGGCCGCCGTAGCGGATGCACACGCCCGCCGCGGGCAGGTAGACCGGTCCGGCGTAGTAGCGGTAGTTGCCGTCGTCGGTGACGCAGCGGCCGTCGCTGGCGCGACAGAGGTAGGCGGAGGTGCGGGTCGGGGTTCCCACGGCGACGGCTTTCTCGGTGAACACGCAGTTCTGGCCGTTGGCGCTGTTGTAGTACAGGTACACCACCCCGTACAGGGAGCCGGGCGCGTTGAGGTTCTCGTGGTCGATCTGCACGTATCCCGAGCCGCACCGGTTGGTCACCTGGGCCTGCTCGGGCGTGGCCTGCGCGGTGGGCGCGGGCACGGTCACGGCCGCCACGATCGCCAGCACGGCGATCATGATTCTCCGTGTCATGTCAGTTCATCTCCCCAAAGTGGATCAAGACAGTAGATCAAGACGAAGTCGTCTGGCCCGCGGGAAGAAGCGAAGATCCTGGTGTCCGAATGCGGTGGAACAGCGATCGGTCTCCGCTGTCACGTTTCCCGCGTTGGCGAGAGCACACTATGCCACTCATTCCGACTATTGGCGGGTGTATTCGTCGCGGTTTACCGGATCGAGCTAGCCGGGGTCGGGAGGAATGGTCCGCAGCGCGACCCACACGGGCCCGTCCGGGGGTGGGCAGGCCCGTGTGGGTGAGGCGGGCTCGGCCCGTTGGTCGCGGCTGGTGCGGCGTACGGGGATCGCCCGTTTTCGCGTCGGTGTAGTGGCAGGTCAAGTAGGGTTTGCCTTCCTGTCGATAGTGGAGGGAGCACGATGGCGCCGGGGGTCGGGGAGCTGTTCATCGCCGAGGTGGACCAGGAGGCGTGGCGGCGGCCGCTGGTGCCGTGGGCCGCTGGTGGGGGCGTGGTGGCGTTGACCGGTGTGGTGCTGTTGTCCGCCGGGTGGGTCGACCGGGTGCTCGGCCTGGTCGTGGTGGTCGCGGCGCTGGTGGTCGTGGCGGCGAAGGTAGGCGCGTACGTGGCGCGGCGGAAGCGGCGGTCGTCGCCGTTCACGGTGGATGTGACGGGGATGCGGCTGCCGACGGGGCAGGGTCCGGCGTTCCTGCCGTGGGACGCGCTGCGGTCGGTCGTGGTCGACGGGCCGACGCTGTATGTGCGGGTGCGGCCGAGCATCACGCCGAGCACGCCGGGGGTGGAGGGGCTGCACCGGCGGGACGCGTGGCCGGTGGCGTCGGGGCCGGGGCTGCCGGTGGACACGCGGCTGTTCACCCGGGACCGGGATGAGATCGTGGCGGCGGTGCGGTCGTTCTCCGGTGACAGTGTGCGCATCGCGGAGGCCTGAGCATCACTCAGTTGGAGTGATCACAGAACGCCGTCGTACCACTACAGTTCGCGCTGGCCCGGCCGGGCCGTACTCCGGTGCCGAGCGTGGGAGAGGTGGTTCGGGTGGTGATTTCCAGTGCCGATCCTCGACATCGGGCGCGCTCGCCGCTGTTGGACCTGGTGCGGTTGACCCCGGTGATGCGGCGGGGCTCCGGCGCCGGGCTGGTGTCGGTCGAGGTGGTCGCGAGCGCGGCGGACACGCCTTTTCTGGCCGCGGTGACCGGGTGTTCGGCGTTATCGATCTGCCCGCTGTCACCGGTGCTCACCCGTTCGGTGGCGCAGGGGTGTGGGCCCGCGGAGTTGGCCGAAGCGCTGGTGCTGGGGTCGGCGCGGGTGCTGCTGGTGAGCGTGCCGTTGGTGGACGGGACGACGCGCGAGAACCGGGTGCTGCACGACGTGCTGGATGAGGCGGCGGTGCGCGGGGTGCCGGTGGTGGCGGCCGCGGGGGCGGCGTCGAGTGTGCTGACTCGGCATCCGTGGGTGCTGCCGGTGTTGTCGTGCACGGCGTCGGGCCGGGTGAGTTGGTTCGTGGACTTGGACCCGGATGTGGAGCCGCGGGGGTTGTTGGCGCCGGGGGAGGACGTGCCGGGGCCGCATGGGGCGGCGACCGGGAACGGGATCGCCGCCGCGGTGGTGGCGGGCGCGGCGGCGTTGCTGTGGTCGCTGTTCCCGAAGGCGTGTGGCGGTCAGGTGCGGTCGGCGTTGTTGATCGGGGCGACGCATCCGCGCCGGTTCGGGCCGCCGTTGCTCGACGCGGAGCGGGCGCACGAGTTCTTGAGTCGGCACGCGCGCTAGCTGGGTGCGGCGGCGGCGCCCGCGAGCAGGTTGGCGATCATCGGGCGCAGGACGCGTTCCGCGCCGTCCGTGCCGTGGAATCCCGCGATTTCCAGCAGGACGAAGCCGTGGGTGGCGCTCCAGAGTTGCGCGGCGAGGGCGCGGGGATCGCCGGGGCGGACGAGGCCGCGGTCGATGACGGCGGCGACGAACTCGGCGAGGACGTCGAAGGTGGCCAGCGCGGTCGTGGCGGTGTCGTCCTCGACTGAGTCGGCGCCGTCGGTGGTGCCGTCGCTGTCGGGGGTTTCGGTGGCGCCGGTGGGGTCGCCGAGGGCGGCGCGGTGGCCGTTGATGGCGGTGACGCCGAACATCACCCGGTAGAGGTCGGGGTTGGTGATGGCGTGGTCGCGGTAGGCGTCGCCGAGGGCGATCAGGTCGGCCATCGGGTCGTCGGTTCGCTCGACGGTGGCGAGGGCGTGGCCGAGGCGGGTGAAGCCTTCGGCGACGATGGCCTGGACGAGGCCTGCCATGCCGCCGAAGTTGGTGTAGACGGCCATGGTGGAGGTGCCGATCTCGGCGGCGAGTTTGCGGGTCTGCACGGCGTCGGGGCCGCCGGTGGCGAGCAGGTCGATGGCGGTGGCGACGAGCCGGTCGCGGATGTCCATGCTTGCCATTCTGGCATAACCACGTTATACCTGTCCCCATAACCGTGTTATGCGATTGGGGAGGTCTCGTGGGGAACAGCTACTTGGAAGGCAACTACCGGCCGGTGCGGGAGGAGAGCACGCTCACCGGGTTATCGGTGACCGGGGCGATCCCCGAGCACCTCGACGGCCGGTACCTCAAGATCGGGCCGAACCCGGTCGCGGAGGTCGATCCGGACACCTACAACTGGTTCATGGGCGACGGCATGGTCCACGGCGTCCTCCTGCGCGACGGCAACGCCGAGTGGTACCGCAGCCGGTGGGTGCGCACGCCCGCCCTGGGCGGCCCGAAGGGCGCGCGGGGGACTCTGGACACGTTGGGGGCCAACACGAACGTGCTCGCGCACGCGGGCCGCACGCTGGCGCTCATCGAGGGCGGGGTGTCCAGCTACGAGCTGTCCGATGAGCTGGAAACGGTGCGGGCGTGCGATTTCGACGGGACTCTGCGCGGCGGCTACACCGCGCATCCGTTGCGGGACCCGGTTTCCGGGGAGTTGCACGCGGTGTCGTACTTCTTCGGGTGGGGCGACAAGGTGCGGTACACGGTGATCGGCGCGGACGGTCGGCTGCGGCGCCAGGTGGACGTCGAGGTCGGCGGGAGCCCGATGATGCACAACTTCTCGCTGACCGAGAAGCACGTCGTGTTCTACGACCTGCCGGTGACTTTCGACCCGCGGCTGGCGGTGGGGCCGGAGGTGCCCGCGGCGGTGCGCCCGGCGGCGCGGTTGGTGCTCTCGTCGGTGATCGGGCGGGTGCGGGTGCCGGACCCGATCGCGACGGCGATGGGGACGACGCTGCGGGCGAACGGCCCGCTGCCGTACCGGTGGAATCCGGCGTATCCGGCGCGGGTGGGGGTGATGCCGCGGTCGGGTGGCGCGGCGGACGTGCGGTGGTTCGAGATCGAGCCGTGCTACGTCTATCACCCGTTCAACGCCTACGACGACGGCGACCGGGTGGTGCTGGACGTGGTGCGGCATCCGAAGACGTTCGACGTGAACATCGCGGGCCCGGCTGAGGGGCTGCCCACGGTGGAGCGGTGGGTGGTGGATCTGGCCAAGGGTGTGGTGTCGTCGTCGCGGGTGGACGACCGGCCGCAGGAGTTTCCCCGGGTGGATGAGCGGGTGGTGGGCAGGCGGCATCGCTTCGGCTACAGCGTCGCGTTCGGCGCGGACGGTCTGGCGGGGACGCTGCTCAAGCACGACTTCGGCCGCGGTGGCGCGGTGGCGCGGGAGTTCGGCCGGGGCCGCTCGATCGGGGAGTTCGTGTTTCACCCGAACAGCGCCGATGCCGGTGAGGACGATGGTGTGCTGATGGGGTATGTGCACGACGCGGGGTCCGACCGCAGCGATCTGGTGTTGTTGGACGCGGAGACCTTGGAGACGGTGGCGGCGGTGCATCTGCCGACGCGGGTGCCGAACGGGTTCCACGGCAACTGGGCGCCCGCGGGCTAGTGCTCTAGAGGTCCATGCTGTAGCCGAGTTTGAGCAGGGTGGAGATCGGCGGGTAGCAGGCGATGCGGTGGTGGACCTTGGCCGCGGTCTCCAGGCGGGCGGCGGTGGTGCGGCGGCGCATTCCGCGCACGACCGCGGCGGCGCAGGCGAGCAGCAGGGCGCAGCAGCCCGCGAACACGGCGAGGCCGCCGGGGTCGAGCGGGGCGAGGCCGTCGACGAGCATCATCGCGACGAGCAGCGCCGCGCCCGCCGCGGCGGCGCCCGCGGTGGCCAGGCCGGTGGTGCCGAAGATGATGTAGCGCGACCAGCAGGAGTCGCAGCAGGGGACGTCGACGGTCCTGGGCTGGTT
Source organism: Actinokineospora sp. NPDC051303 (assembly GCF_055586285.1). Taxonomy (NCBI): domain Bacteria; kingdom Bacillati; phylum Actinomycetota; class Actinomycetes; order Pseudonocardiales; family Pseudonocardiaceae; genus Actinokineospora; species Actinokineospora sp. NPDC051303. The sequence goes on along the minus strand of NZ_JBVJIN010000010.1, from coordinate 69,374 downwards.
GGCGGTGTGTTCGAGGGTGATGCGCAGCAGGGGCTGGCCCGCGCGGCGCACGCACAGCCAGCAGGGGCCGGAGGTCCACTGGGCGAGCGGGACCGGTGGGCGGGGTTCGGGGGCGACCGGCGGCGGCGTGGGTCGGGTGCGGTCGTGTTCGGCGCGGGCGGCGGGGTCGATCAGGGTTTCGTAGGCCTGGTGGACGCGGTGGAACCGGTCGACGTCGCCGCCGAGGTCGGGGTGGGCGGCGCGGGCCTGTCTGCGGTACGCGGCCTTGATCTCCTCGGCCGAGGCGTCCTGGGACACGCCGAGGACGTCGTAGTGGTCGGCTCCGGGCACGCTGCTTCCCCCGTCGATGACAGCGCGGTCATCTTAGGCCCTGTCTCGAAGCGCCCGCGCGGGCGCTTCGAGACAGGGCTACTGGGCGGGTCAGCAGTCGGACAGGAACCGGTCGAGGACTTCGACGCCGAAGCGCAGGCCCGCGACGGGGACGCGTTCGTCCACCCCGTGGGCCATGGCGCGGTAGTCGAACCCTTCGGGCAGCAGCAGGGGTGCGAATCCGAAGCATTCGACGCCCAGGCGGGAGAAGGCTTTGGCGTCGGTGCCGCCGCCCATGCAGTAGGGGACGACGACGGCGTCGGGGTCCTGGGAGCGCAGCGCGGCGGCCATGGCGTCGAACCAGGGTGAGTCGACGCGGGCTTGGACGGGGGGCTGGTTGGCGATGAACTCGCGGCGGATGCCGGGGCCGAGGAGCCGGTCGACTTCGGCGAGCAGGTCGTCTTCGGTGCCGGGCAGGACGCGGGTGTCGACCTGGGCTTGGGCGACGCTGGGGACGACGTTGACCTTGTAACCGGCGGAGAGCACGGTGGGGCGGGTGCTGTTGCGCACGACGTTCTCGACCAGTTTCGCGGCGTGGCCGAAGCGGGCGATGGTGGCGTCGACGCCCGCGTCGGTGCGCAGGTCGACGTCGACGCCGAGGGCGGCTCCGGTGCGTTCGAGGAAGGCGCGCACGGTGGGGGTGAGCACGACGGGCCAGGGGTGGGCGGCGAGTCGGTGCAGCGCGTCGACCAGTTTGACCACGGCGTTGTCGTCGTTGCGGCGGGAGCCGTGGCCGGCGCGGCCGGTGGCGGTGAGCAGCAGGTGCGCGGTGCCGCGTTCGGCGGTGCCGATGGGGTAGAGGCGGACGAGTGCGCCGTCGGCGCGGCGCACGGGCATGGTGTAGGCGCCGGATTCGCTGATGGCGGCGGCGCAGCCGTCGAAGAGGTCGGCGTGGTGGTCGACGAGCCAGTGGGCGCCGTATTCGCCCGCGTCTTCCTCGTCGGCGACGAAGGCGACGACGATGTCGCGGCGGGGGACGCGGCCCTCAGCCGACCAGCGGGCGAGGACGGTGAGGACGGTGGCGCACATGTCTTTCATGTCGACCGCGCCGCGGCCCCAGACGTAGCCGTCGCGGATTTCCCCGGCGAAGGGCGGCACGGTCCACTCGGCCGGGTCGGCGGGGACGACGTCGAGGTGCATCTGGACCAGCAGGGCGGGCAGGTCCGGGTCGGCTCCGGAGACCCGGGCCACGACGTTGCTCCGGCGGGGGGCGCGTTCGAGCAGGGTGGGTTTGAGGCCCGCGTCGGTGAGCCGGTCGGCGACGAACTCGGCCGCTTCCCGTTCGCCGTTGCCCTGCCCGTGGCCTCGGTTCGTGGTGTCGAACCGGATCAAGCGGGCGCACAGGTCCTCGACCGCCTCGGTCATGGTCCTCCTCAGCCGTAGATTCCGTCCATGGCCGCCGCCGCGATGGCGGTGACCACCTTGAACGCCTTCATCGCCTCGGTCATGGATGGGGCGGTGAACCGCACGGTGCGGGTGGCGCTCAGGTCAACAGTGGGCACGACAGCGGCGGCGTGCGCAAGATGAGTGGCGTCGAAGTCGACTTCGATCACGTGCGCGCTGGCGTCGCCGTGGCCGCGTCCAGCGGTGGACATGGCGCGCGCGGCGGCGGTCTGGATGGTCTCGGCGGTGATCTGGGGTGGGTCGCAGATCGCGGCGTAGCGGCTGACGCATTCCTTGACGGCGGCGGTGGTGGCGCGGGGGGCGTAGCCCGCGGCTTCGGCGCAGGTGAGGTTGTCGCCGGTGACCATGATGACGGGGACGCCGTGTTCGGCGGCGAGGGCGGCGTTGAGCCTGCCCTCGCTGGCGGGGACGCCGTCGAGTCGGACCTCGGTGATCGCGTTCTCCAGGTAGGTGTGGGCCAGGACGCCGTCGGCGCCCGCGCCGGTGTGGTACCCGAGGAAGACGACGCCATCCACGCGGGTGTCGATTCCCTGCATCATGGACAGGGGTTTGTGCCTGCCGGTGAGCAGGCGGGCGCGGGGGTCGAGGTCTTCGATGAGGATGTTGCGCTGGGCGGAGTGGGCCTCGTTGACGAGGATGTCGGTGGCTCCCGCGGAGAGCAGGCCGGTGACGCAGGCGTTGACGTCGCCGGTGAGCAGGCGGCGGAAGCGTTGCCATTGCTCGGTTCCGGGGACGACGTCGGCGGTGCAGGTGACGCCGGTGGCGCCTTCCATGTCGGCGGAGATGAGTATGCGCACCGCCCACACGGTACTTCTGGCTGTCAGTCGTTGACTTGGGTGGTGGCCGGGTGGTTACTTTTTGCCACCACATGGGGAAGGGGTGATCGCGGTGCGGGTGCGGCGATGGGGGTTGGGCGGCGCGGCCGTGGTGGTGGCCCTGTCGGCGGGCATGGCCGCGGGCGCCCCGGCGGGGGCGCAGCCGGGGACCACGTTGCGGGTCGCGGTCACCCAGGAGGTGGATTCGCTCAACCCGTTCCTGTCGATCACCCGAACGGGGACCGACATTCTGCGGGCGAACTTCGAGCAGTTGACCACGGCGAGCGCGGACGACTTGGCCCCGGAGCCGGGGTTGGCGGAGCGGTGGGAGCCCTCGGCGGACAAGCTCACCTGGACGTTCACGATCCGCGCTGGCGCGCGGTGGAGCGACGGGGCGCCGATCACCGCGCGGGACGCGGCGTTCACCTTCGACTTGATGCTGCGTGACGAGGTGGCACGCACGGCGAACGGGAACTATGTGGCGCCGTGGGAGTCGGTGCGCGCGGTCGACGACCGCACGCTGGTGGTGAAGACGAAGACGCCGCAGGCGACGATGACGGCGCTGGACATCCCGATCGTGCCGGAGCACGTGTGGTCGAAGGTGGCCGACGTGGGCGCGCCGCCGGCGTTGCCGATGGTGGGCAGCGGCCCGTTCGTGATCACCGAGTTCAAGGAGAGCCAGTACACGCGGCTCACGGCGAACAAGAACTACTGGCGGGGCGCGCCGAAGATCGACCATCTGGATTTCGTGTACTACACCAACGCCGACGCCGCGGTGCAGGCGCTGCTCAACGGCGAGGTGGACCTGGTCAACCGGCTGACTCCGGCGCAGTTCGACCGGTTGGCCGGTGAGCCAGCGGTGGAGCGCAACAACGCCAAGGGCAAGCGGTTCAACGAGCTGCTCATGAATCCGGGGGCTGCGGACGACACCGGGGCGCCGATCGGCGACGGGCACCCGGCGCTGCGCGACCCGAGGCTGCGGCGGGCGATCGCGCAGGCGATCGACACCCGGGCGCTGGTGGACAAGGTGTGGGGCGGGTACGGGGAGCCGGGCAGCGGATATGTGCCGCCGCTGTTCGCCGAGTTCCACTGGTCGCCGCCGCCGGAGCTGGCGCGCCCGTTCGACCTGGGCAAGGCGAACGCGGCCCTGGACGCGGCCGGGTACGCGCGCGGCGGCGACGGGGTGCGGGTGGACCCGGCCAGCGGGCGGCGGCTGGCGTTTCGGCTGCTGGCGCACGCGGGCACGAACTTCGACGAGCAGTCCGCCCCGTTCGTCAAGGAGTGGCTGCGGGAGGTGGGCATCGAGGTCGAGGTGCGGGCCGTGTCGGACACCAAGGTCAACGAGGCGACCACCGCGGGCACGTTCGACTTGGCCTACAGCGGGTGGAACGGCAACCCGGACCCGGATTACATCCTGCGGTTGCAGACGTGCGCGGCGCGGCCGGACGCGGGGGGCAAGGGCGCGACGCCGGACAGCTTCCTGTGTGACCCGACCTATGACGCGCTCTACGCGCAGCAGTTGCAGGAGTTCGACCGGGCCAAGCGGGCCGAGTTGGTCAAGCGGATGCAGCAGGTGCTGCACGAGCAGGCGCCGATGGTGATCCTGGGCTACGACAACATGCTGGAGGCCTACCGCAAGGACCGGTTCGCGCCGTTCCAGGTCTCGCCCGACCCGGGTGGGATGATCATGAACCAGCAGTCGTACTGGGGGTACTACAGCGCCACCCCGGTGGCGGTGTCCGCCAGTGGGGGCCGCTCGACCGGGGTGGTGCTCGGTGTGGTGGGCGGGGTGGTGGTCCTGGCCGCGGCCGGGGCGCTGGTGTTCGCCCGGCGCCGCGCGGCCACCGCCGACGAGCGGGAGTGAGGGCCGGTGTCCGATGTGCTGGCCCCGAGCGGGGACCCGCCCGCCACGCCCGCCCCGCGCGGTGGCGGGGCCGTCCGGTACGCGCTGACCAAGGTCGGCGGGGCGCTGCTGAGCGTGGCCATGATCGTGGTGCTGGGTTTCCTGCTGTTCCGGGCGCTGCCGGGGGACCCGGTGCAGACCATGACCAGGGGCCGCCCGGTCAGCGCCGAGCAGATCGCCGAACTCCAGGCCCGGCTGGGGCTGGACCGGCCGCTGCCCGAGCAGTTCGCGCGCTATCTCAGTGGGCTGCTGCGCGGCGACCTGGGCGTGTCCTACACGTTCAACGTGCCGGTCGCCCAGAAGATCGGCGAGCGGATCGGCCCGACGCTGCTGCTGGTGGGCGTGGGCACGGTCCTGGCGGTGGCGCTGGGGCTGTGGCTGGGCGCCCGGTCGGCGTGGCGGCGCGGCAGCCGCTTCGACAAGGCCGCCACCGGGATCGCGCTGACCCTGTGGTCGGCGCCGACGTTCTGGCTGGGGCTGCTGCTGCTCTCGGCCACCGGCGGCCTGTTCCCCTCCGGGGGCATCACCTACCCCGACACCCCGCCGGACTTCCTGTCCCAGGCGCTGGACACCGCCCACCACATGGTGCTGCCGGTGACGACCCTGGTCGCGGTCGTCTACGCCCAGTACCAGCTGGTGATGCGGTCGTCGCTGGTGGAGGAGATGGCCGCCGACCACCTGCTCACCGCCCGCGCGAAGGGGCTGCGCGACGACCAGGTCCGCAGGCGCCACGCCGTGCCCAACGCGCTGCTGCCCACCGTCACCCTGGTGTTCCTGCACCTGGGGCTGGTGGTGTCCGGGGCGATCACGGTGGAGACGGTGTTCTCCTGGCCGGGGTTGGGGCTGCTGACCTATGAGGCGCTGCGCGGGCCGGACCTGCCGCTGTTGCAGGGCACGTTCATCGTCCTGGCGGGCGCGGTGGTGCTGATGAACCTCGCCGCGGACCTGCTCTACCGGGTCCTCGACCCCCGGGTGCGTGCCTCGTGAGCGCCTGGCGGGAGTTCACCCGTCACCGGGCTGGGGTGGTTGGGCTGGGCGCGCTGGTGCTGATCGTGGCGCTGGCCGTCCTCGCGCCGCTGATCACCGACCCGCAGGGCTTGGAGGTCACCAAGGCCACCGGCGGGCGGCTGGAGCCGCCCAGCGGCCAGTACTGGCTGGGCACCGACGAGAACGGGCGGTCGGTGCTGCTGCTGACCCTGTGGGGGGCGCGGGTGTCGCTGCTGGTCGGGTTCGCCGCGACGCTGCTGTCGATCGCCATCGGCACCGTCGTCGGGCTCGTCGCCGGGCACTTCGGCGGTCTGGCCGCCGCGGCTCTGATGCGGGTGACCGACTTCTTCCTCGTGCTGCCGTCGCTGGTGCTCGCGATCGCGCTGTCCACCGTCCTCGACCGCGGTGTGGGCACCATCGTGCTCGCCATCGGCCTGACCTCCTGGCCGTCGGCGGCCCGGCTGGTCCGCGCGCAGACGCTGACGGTGTCCGCCCGCCCTTACATCGAGCGGTCCCGCGCCCTGGGCGGCGGGCACCTGCACGTCATCGGCAGGCACGTGCTGCCCGGGGTGCTGCCGCTGGTGTTCGTCAACACCACCCTGGCCGTGGGCACCGCCATCGTCGCCGAGTCCACTCTGTCGTTCCTCGGGCTGGGCGACCCCACCCAGGTGTCCTGGGGGGCGATGCTGCGCTCGGCGTCGGGCAGCGGCGCGGTCACCGCGGGCGCCTGGTGGTACCTGGTGCCGCCGGGGCTGGCCATCGCCGGGGTCGTGCTCGCGTTCACCCTGTGTGGGCGCGCCCTGGAGTCCGTGCTCAACCCGAGGCTGCGGGAGCCGTAGATGACCCTGCTCGAACTGCGCGACGTGCACGTGCGCTACCCGGGAGAGCACGCCGTGCGCGGGGTCGATTTGTCCCTCGACGCCGGGCAGACCCTCGGCCTGGCCGGGGAGTCCGGCTGCGGCAAGTCGACCCTGGCGCTGTCGGTGCTGCGGCTGCTGCCCCCGACCGCCCAGGTCAGCGGGCGGATCCTGCTCGACGGCGCGGACGTGGCCACGATGACCTGGGGGGCGCTGCGCGCGGTGCGCTGGGCGCGGGCGTCGGTGGTGTTCCAGGGCGCCATGCACGCCCTCAACCCCGTGCACCGCGTCGGCGACCAGATCGCCGAGCCGATCCGCCTGCACACCCCCACGACCAGCCCCGCCCAGGTCCGCGCCCGCGTGGAGACCCTGCTGCGGCAGGTCGAGCTGCCCGTCGACCGCGCAGGCGCCTACCCGCACGAGCTGTCCGGCGGGCAGAAGCAGCGCGTCATGATCGCCATGGCGCTCGCGTGCGAGCCGAAGCTGATCATCGCCGACGAGCCGACCACCGCCCTCGACGTCGTCGTGCAGGCCCAAGTCCTGGGCGTGCTCACCCGCCTGGTCGCCGAGCGCGCCATCGGGCTGCTGCTGATCAGCCACGACCTGTCGGTGCTCGCCACCACCTGCCAACGGCTCGCGGTGATGCGCCAGGGGGAGATCGTCGAGGAAGGCCCCGCCCGCGCGGTCATCGCCGCCCCCACCCACCCGCACACCCGGGCGCTGGCCGCGGCGTTCCCCACCGTCGGCGACCCCCGCCACCGCTACGCCCCCGCCACCGCCGGAAAATCACCCGAACCGGGGACCGCGATGGTGAGGGAGGAGCTGCTGCGGGTCGAGGACCTGCGGGTGCGGTTCGGCGCGGTCGAGGCCGTGGCCGGGGTGAACCTGAGCGTGTGCGCCGGGGAGATCGTCGCCCTCGTCGGCCAGTCCGGCTCGGGGAAGACGACCCTCGCCCGCGCGATCCTCGGCCTGCGGCGCCCGTATTCCGGGCGGGTTCTGTTCGCCGGGAAACCGCTGCCAACCTCGGCGAAAGGGCTGCGCGCCCACCGGCGGCAGGTGCAGCTGATCCTGCAAGACCCGACCAGCGCGCTCAACCCCCGCCACACCGTCGGCGAGGCCGTCGCCGAGGGCCTGCGCATCCACCGCGTCCCCGGCGACGAAGCCGACCTGGTGGCCGCCGCGCTCGCCGCGGCCGAACTGCGCCCGCCCGAGCGCTACGCGGGCGCCCTGCCGCACGAGCTGTCCGGCGGGCAGCGCCAGCGCGTGGTCATCGCGGGCGCGCTGGCGCTGGCGCCGCGGCTGCTGGTCGCCGACGAGCCGGTCGCGTCGCTGGACGCCTCGGTGCGCGGGGAGATCCTCGCCCTGCTGCTGCGGCTGCGCGCCGAACTCGGGCTCGCCGCCCTGGTCATCACCCACGACCTCGGGCTGGCCTGGAACATCGCCGACCGGGTCGCGGTCATGCGCGGCGGCGTCATCGTCGAGCAGGGTTCGGTCGAAGACGTGCTCGGCGACCCGAAGCACGCTTACACCCGGTCACTGCTCGCCGCGCTGCCCGACCCCGGCCGCGGCGAGCCCGTCGACCACCTCGACCACGGGCCGAAACAGTGACACCACGACTGACCCCACGACTGACCCCGCGGCGGCGGCCGGCGGCCATTGCGGACCATTGCGCGAAAGTGTCGGACACCCCCTGTGTAATCTCATCCAACGATGGCCACCACCACAGATCCGTCTCCAGACGTGGAAGAGTCCTTGGTCGCTGAGAACGCAGTGAACGTTGAATCCGCTGTCGACGGTCGCACCGACCGGCCCGACGAGCGGGTTGGTCCGCTGCCCGTGCGCACGATCGCGCTGGGCGCCGCGGGCAGTCTGCTGATCCTGCTCAGCTCCTTCGGCGCCGCGGGCGTCCTGGTGAGCGACCCCGTCCTCGGACACGGACCGCTGTCGTGGATCCGCTACGGCCACGGGCAGATGCTCGCCACCGGCACCCTCTACCTCGGCTTCGCCCTGGTGGTGTGGGCGTGGGTGCGGCTGGGCAGGCACGTCATCGCAGGACGCGTCGGGTCCCGCCCGGTGCTGGTCGCCGCGGCGTGCTGGATCGCGCCGCTGGTGTTCTCCCCGCCGATCTTCACCCGCGACGTGTTCTCCTACATCGCCCAGGGCACCCTGCCGCTCTACGGGCAGGACCCGTACGCGGTCGGGCCGATCGTGCTGGGTTTGCAGGAGGTCGTGCAGAACGTCCACCCGTTCTGGCAGACCACCCCCGCCCCCTACGGGCCGATGTTCATCCTGCTGGCCAAGGGCGTCGCCGCCGTCGCGGGCACCAACATGATCCTCGGCGTCGTCCTCATGCGCCTGGTCCTCATGATCGGCTTGGTGCTGCTGGTGTGGGCGCTGCCCGGCCTCGTCCGCCACCTCGGCGGGCACCTGCCCACCACCCTGTGGCTTGCCATCGCGGGCCCGATGACCGTCGTGCACCTCACCGGCGGCCCGCACAACGACCTGCTCATGGTCGGGTTCCTCGCCGCGGGCACCCTGTGCGTCCTGGAACGCAAACACGTCCTGGGCATCGCCCTGGTCACCCTCGGCGCCGCGGTCAAGGCCACCGCCACCATCGCCCTGCCGTTCCTGGTGTGGGTGTGGGCCGGGCACCTGAAGTCGACGTTCTGGAAGAACTTCGCCCGCGCCCTGGCCGCCGCGTTCGCGACCTTCGTCGTCACCTTCGCGGTGACCACCCTGGTCGCCGGGGTCAACCTCGGCTGGTTCAAGGCGCTGCAGGCCCCCACGATGATCGTGAACTGGCTGTCGATCCCCACCGCGGTCGGCGAGATCGCGCACACCGTGGTGGACGTGTTCATCGACGCCAACAAGAGCTGGTTCGTCAACACCACCCGCGTCATCGGCGGCCTGGCGTTCTTCGCCATCGGCATCCGCCAGTGGTGGCTGTCCCGCCACGGCGGCTCGGACGCGGTCCGCCGCATGGCGTTCATCCTCTTCGCCGTCGCCGTCCTCTCCCCGGCCACCCTGCCCTGGTACCTGACCTGGGGCTTCGTCATCGCCGCCGCCCTGCCCTGGCAGCGACGACAGCTCGCGATCCTGGTCAGCGCCGCGGTGTTCCTGGTGCTCACCTACTCCCCGGCCGGAGAAGACCTGCTCTACAACTGGCCGTTCATCGCGGGCGCCGTCGCCGTGTCGATCCTCGCTGGCTTCACCCTCCTGCGCAACGACCCCCTGCGCCTGTTCGGCGACCGCGAAGAACTCGTCACCGTCGACCCGGCCCCCGCCAAAGCCTGACCGGGGCGAAGCTCCACTCGGTCGGGGGATGACTCGGCTGGCTCGCCCGCACGCAGCGGTGTAAACACAGGGCGACGGTCCAACTACTTGCCGTCACCTGAATGCTGAGCGCGCCCTCGACCGGTCCGCCTCAGCCGAGCAGACAGGCGAGACGACGATGAAGCACCTCGCACACCTGGCCGCCACCGCGATGGCCGTCGGCGCGCTCCTCGGCGCGGCGGCGCCCGCCCAAGCAGACACCGCGCAAGACGCCTTCTCCTTCGTGGGAGCCCGGGCGACGCCCTCGCCCAAGGACATCACCCTGCACTGGCGCGGCACCTGCACCCAGCCCGGCACGAAGGTCATCGGCATGGTCGGAATGCAGGGGTACGGCGGCACGTTCCACACCGAGTGCGAGGTCGAGGGAACCTACGAGGGCAGCATCATGGTTCTCGACTACGAAGACCACGACTTGAAGTTCGGGCAGCCCTTCACCTACACGGCCACCGTCTTCGGCGAACCGTCCGGCCCCCAGAACCACACCGGCGAGGCCACGCTGCGGTGGGGATAGGCCCACAACCCGGTCCCCGTCGTCACCCTCGATATCGCCGCTTTCTCGGCTCTGTGCCGCCCGCACCCGATAGCAGCACCCGGTCCGAACACTCCGGCGTCCCAGCCGTTGCCGGTGGTCACCGCAGGGCGGGCTCGGCCATGGTCAGGGTGCCGTCGTCGGCGTCGAGCACCGCGTCCACACCCAGCGGCACCGTCAGCTGCCCCGGGCAGTGCCCGAACCCCAGCTCCCACACCATCGGCACCCCCAGCCCGCCCAGCAGGTCCGCGACCACATCGCGCACCAGCGCCAGGTCCCCGCAGTCGGCCCACGAGCCCAACGCGATCCCCGACACCCCGGTGAACCAGCCCGCCCGCAGCAACTGGGTCAGCATCCGGTCGATCCGGTACGGGGGCTCCGCGACGTCCTCCAGCAGCAGGATCGCCCCGTCCGGCGGCGGCGCCACCCCCTCGGCGCCCACGCCCGCGGCGAGCAGGGTCAGGTTCCCGCCCACGGTCACCCCGCGCGCGACACCGTGGCAGGCGGTGGCGGTGGCCGGGCCGATGAGCCGCTGCACGCTTTCCGGGGCGAACAAGGTGTCGCGCAGGTGGCGCTGGGCGTCGGCGTCGAACAGGGCGCCCGCGATCATCGGGGCGAACAGGGTCGCCACCCCCAGGGTCGCGCCCAGCGCCTCGTGCAGGGCGGTGACGTCGCTGGACCCGGCGAACACCTTCGGGCCAGCCGCGGCCATCGCGTCCCAGTCGAGCAGGTCCAGGACGCGCTGGGTGCCGTAGCCGCCGCGGGCGCAGACGACCGCGTCGACCCGGGGGTCGCACCACGCCCGCTGGAAGTCCGCGGCCCGGTCGGCGTCGGCGCCCGCCAGGTAGGGCAGGGTCGGGTGCCGGTCGAGCACGTGCGGGGCGACCTCGACGGTCAACCCCCACGACCGCAGCACCGCCACCCCGGTGTCGAGCAGGGCGGGGGAGACCGGGCCCGCGGGGGCCACCACGGCGACCGTCGACCCCGGGCGCAGCCGGGCCGGTCTGGTCCGCGTCATCGGCGCAGCTCCAGCACCGGCACCCCGGGCGGGGTGAACCCGAACACCTGCCCGTAGAACGACAGCTCGGCCTCGTGCGCCGCGGTGATCGTCTCCGCCTTGCGGAACCCGTGCTGCTCGCCCTCGAAGGTCAGGTACGCGTGCGGGACGCCGGTGCCGTCCAGCGCCGCGACAAACCGGTCGGCCTGCTCGGGCGGGCAGATCTCGTCCTCCAAACCTTGCAGCAGCAGCACCGGGCCGGTCAGGCGGTCGACGTGGTTGGCCGGGGAGCGGTCGCGGTAGCGGTCGCGGTGCTCGGGCAGCGGCCCCACCAGGCGCTCGACGTAGCGGGACTCGAAGTCGTGGGTCTCGGCGCCCTCGCTGGTCCAGCCCTCCAGGTCCAGGATGGGGAACATGATCGTGGCGCACGCGTAGGTGTCGACCGTGGTCATCGACGCCGCGGCGGTCCACCCGCCCGCGCTGCCGCCGCGCACCGCCAGCCGGGCCGGGTCCGCGACGCCCTCCGCGGCCAGCGCGGCGGCCACGGTCGCGCAGTCGCGCACGTCGACCACGCCCCACTGCCCGTCGAGGGCCTCGCGGAACGCGCGGCCGTAGCCGGTGGAACCGCCGTAGTCGACCGCGACGACCCCGAAGCCTCGGCTGGTGAAGTACACGAACTCCACGTCCAGCACGGGGGAGAACTGCCCGGTCGGGCCGCCGTGGACGTGCACCAGGTACGGCGGCAGCTCCCCCTCGGGGGCGGCGTGGTCGGGGTTGGTCGGCGGGTACAGGTAGGCGGGGATCTCGCGGCCGTCGGGGCTGTGGAAGACCCGGGCGACCGGCTCCGGCAGGTACGCGGGGTCCGGCAGGTTCTCCGCCGGGGCGCTCAGCTCGGTCAGGTCCCCGGTGGACAGGTCCAGCCGCACCGCGGTCCAGTCGGCGAACGGGCCAGCAGCGCACGCCGTGACCACCCCGTCCGGGCCCGCGGACACATCACTCCAGCGGGTGAAGTCGCTGTCGACGTCGGTGACGGTGCCGGTGCGCTCGTCGAGGACCGCGAGCCGGTGCCCGCGCAGCACCGCGAACCGGCCGCGGCCCAGGGCGGCGAACCACCGCTTGCCCAGCTGCCACAGCGGGCCGCCGATCTCCCACGGCCCTGGCGCCAGGTTCACCGCGGTCCCGTCGAGGCCGACCCGGTGCAGGTTCCACCAGCCGTCCGGGTCGGTCAGCGCCAGCAGCGACTCCGGGGACTCCCACTCGACCTGGCAGACCGCCTCCCGCCGCCCACCGGCGAGGACCCGGTGCGGGCCGAACCCGCCGTCGCCGAGGATCTCGGCCACGCACAACTGGGCTCCGTCCCAGGGCATGTCCGGGTGCGCCCACCCGATCCAGGCGGCGTGGCGGCCGTCCGGGCTCGGCTTCGGCGCGGTCATGAAGTGGTGGCTCGCGGCCAGCGCCCGGGCGGGGCCGCCGTCGACGGGCAGGGCCACCAGGTCGCGGCGCACATCGGTGGGCCGCTGCCCGGTCACGGTCTCCCGCACGCACCACACGTGCGTGCCGCCGGGCCCGGCGACCAGGTCCGCGTGGCGGACCCCGTGCGGGCGGTCCGGGGCGGCGCTGATCGCGGCCGGGGCGGCATCGGGGTCGTCCGGGTCGAGCAGGTACACCCGCTGATCACCCCAGTGGGTGAACGCGACCCGGGTGCCGCCGGGGGTGTCGAGCAGCGTGAAGGGCCTGCCGCCGTACTCGTGGACCCGGTTGCGGGTGTTCCACGGCGTGCCCAGCACCTCCCGGGCGCCATCGCCGTCGTCCCGGCCGTCGTCCCGGCCGTCGCGGGTCAGCGCCAGCCGCCCGCCCTCGGCGGGCTTGGTCTGGGTCCACCACACTCCGCTGGCGTGCCGGGTCACCCACGCGGGGCTGCTGCTCGCCCGGGCGACATCGGCCGCGGCGACCGGCGAACCCCAGGTACCGTATGAAGCGATCTTCACCACAAGCAGGACCCTACCGACTGGGCAAGGGCGGCCCGATACGGTGGACGTGTGCGGCAAACCGGCGGGTAAGGCCTGCTCGATCCGGCGATGTCCCATAAGGTCGGAGGTGCCATGGCCCGTGTCATCCACGTCTTCCGTCAGCCCGACCGCTTCATAGCAGGCACGGTCGGGCAACCCGGTGACCGAGTGTTCTACCTGCAGGCGGTCGAAAGCGCCCGCACGGTCAGTGTGACCATCGAGAAACAGCAGGTCGTGGTGCTCGCCGAGCGCATCGGGTCGCTGTTGGAGGAGGTCCACCGCCGCTTCGGCGCGGAGATCCCCGCCGACGTGCCTGATGACCTCGTTGACGCCGACCCGCTGCAGGTGCCGGTGGAGGAGGAGTTCCGCGTCGGCACCATGGGGTTGGGCTGGGACGCCGAGACCCGCGCGGTGGTGATCGAGTTGCTCGCCGCGACCGAGGGCGAGGTCGACGAGTCGGTCGTGCTCGACGACACCGAGGAGGGGCCCGACGCGGTGCGGGTGTTCCTCTCGCCCACCGAGGCGCGCGCGTTCGCCGAGCGCGCCGACCGGGTCGTCAACGCCGGGCGCAAACCGTGCCCGCTGTGCGCCGAGCCGCTCGACCCGGCCGGTCACGTCTGCCCCCGGCAGAACGGGTACCGCCGCGGCGAAGAGGACTGAGCCCCGTGCTTCCCACCGACCCGGACGCCGGGGAGTTCCTGCTGCGCGGGGACATCGAGGTCGAGGGCAGGCTGGTGGACGCGTCGAACGCGACCCTGTTCTGCGCGATCGAGGCGGCCGGGGTGTCGGCGAAGTGCGTGTACAAACCGGTCCGGGGTGAGCGCCCGCTGTGGGACTTTCCTGATGGCACCCTCGCTGGGCGGGAGGTGTCGGCGTATCTGGTGACCCGGGCGGCGGGGCTGGCGCTGGTCCCGCCCACGGTGCTGCGGCCTGGCCCGTTCGGGCCGGGCATGGTGCAGCTGTGGGTGGAGACCAAGGAAGGCGACGACCTGGTCGACGTGATCGCCCCGGAGGACCTGCCCCCGGGGTGGCGGCCGATCCTGCGCGCGCACGACCGGTTCGGCGAGCCCGCGGTCCTGGCGCATTCCGACAACCCGGCCGTGGCGCTGATGGCGGCGCTGGATGTGGTCCTCAACAACGCCGACCGCAAGGGCGGGCACGTCCTGCACGGCACCGACGGCGGCGTCTACGGCGTGGACCACGGCATCTGCCTGCACAGCGAGAACAAGTTGCGCACGGTTCTGTGGGGGTGGGCGGGGGAGGCGCTGCCGGATGAGGCGGTGGCGGCGCTGCACACCCTCAACGCCGCCCTCAAGGGCGACCTGGCCGAGGATTTGGCCGAGCACTTGACCCGCGCCGAGGTCGACGCGCTGCGGTCGCGGACCGCGGCGCTGCTGGCCGCCCCGGTGTACCCGACCCCGGACGCCGATGGCCGCCCGATCCCGTGGCCCGCGTTCTGATGGCCGCGCCGGTGGGGCCGTGACGGCCGATCGGGTGTGGCCCGCGTCGTTCGCCGACCGGCTGACCTCGCCGCTGCCCGGGCTCGGCGACGTCGTGCGGGTGCTGCGGACCGGCGGGTTCCGCGGGCCGACCGACCAGGCGCACCGCATCCCGGTGACCCAGGTGGGGCTGCCCGAGGTGGGCGCGGCCGAGGTCGCGCTGACCTGGGTGGGCCACGCGAGCTACGTGATCAGGATGGGCGGGGCGTGCGTGCTGGCCGACCCGGTGTGGTCCGACCGCATCCCGGGGACGCCGCGGCGGATCACCCCGCCCGGGGTGGCGTGGGAGTCGTTGCCCGCGGTGGACGCGGTGGTGATCAGCCACAACCACTACGACCACCTCGACCTGCCGACGCTGCGGCGGCTGCCCAGGGACACGCCGCTGCTGGTGCCCGGCGGGTCCGGGAAGTGGTTCACCCGGCGCGGGTTCACCGGCGTGGTCGAGTTCGACTGGTGGGAGTCGGCGACCGTGGCGGGCGTGACGTTCGACTTCGTGCCCGCGCACCACTGGAGCAGGCGCGGCCTGCGCGACACCTGCGCGTCCCTGTGGGGCGGCTGGGTCATGGCCGCGGCGGGCGCCCGCGTGTACCACGCCGGGGACACCGGCTACGGGCACTGGTTCGCCGAGATCGGCGCCCGCTACCCCGGCATCGACGTGGCGATGCTCCCGATCGGCGCCTACGAGCCGCGCTGGTTCATGTCGCCGGTCCACATGGACCCCGACGAGGCGGTGCGCGCCCTGGCCGACCTGGGCGCGCGGCGGCTGGCGGCAATGCACTGGGGCACGTTCGTGCTAACCCGGGAACCGGTCGCCGAGCCGCTGGACCGGGTCCGCGCCGCGTGGGCGGCCACCGGGCGCCCAGTCGAGGACCTGTGGGACCTCGCGATCGGCGAGACCCGCGTGCTGCCAACTCCGCCGCTGTCCTGACCTGGTGAGGAACCGTGACCGCCTTCCCCTTGGAGCCCACCCCGATCCACGTTCCCGACCGGGTCCTCGACGACCTGCGCGCCCGTCTCGCGTCGACTCGGCCGCCGGTGGACGAGGGCAACGAGGACTGGTCCTACGGGGTCCCCAACAGCTACCTGCGTGAGCTGGTCGCCTACTGGCGCGACGCCTACGACTGGCGCGCGGCCGAGGCCGCCATCAACGCCTACGAGCACTACCAGGTCAGCGTCGCCGGTGTCCCCGTGCACTTCCTGCGCAAGCCCGGCCGCGGCCCCCGCCCCATCCCGCTGATCCTCACCCACGGCTGGCCGTGGACGTTCTGGCACTGGTCGAAGGTGATCGACCCGCTCGCCGACCCGGCCGCGTTCGGCGGCGACCCCGCCGACGCGTTCGAGGTGATCGTCCCGTCCCTGCCCGGTTTCGGCTTCCCCGGCCCGCTCACCGGCTTCCCGGACGTCAACTTCTGGAAGGTCGCCGACCTCTGGCACACCCTGATGACCCAGACCCTGGGACACGGGAAGTACGCCGCCGGGGGCTGCGACATCGGCGCGCTCGTCACCAGCCAACTCGGCCACAAACACGCCGAGGCGCTCTACGGCATCCATATCGGCTCCGGTCTGCCGCTGGACTTCTTCACCGGCCCCCGCGCCTGGGACTTCGCCCGGAACCGGCCGCTGACCGACGACCAGCCCGCCGACGTCCGCGCCCGCGTCATCGAACTGGACCACCGCTGGGCGTCCCACCTCGCCGCGCACATGCTCGACGGCGCCACCCTGGCCCACGGGCTCAGCGACTCACCGGCCGGGCTGCTCGCCTGGCTGCTGAAGCGCTGGCACGCCTGGAGCGACAACGGCGGCGACGTCGAGTCGGTGTTCACCAAGGACGACCTGCTCACCCACGCCACCATCTACTGGGCGAACAACTCCATCGCCACCTCGATGCACTACTACGCCAACGCCAACCGCCACCCGTGGACCCCCGCCCACGACCGCACCCCGCCCGTGGCCGCCCCGGTCGGGCTCACGTTCGTCACCTACGAGAACCCGCCCGGCGTCCACACCGCCGAGGAGCGCGTCCAGGCGTTCACCTCCGGTCAGCAAGCCCGCTGGTTCAACCACGTCAACGTCAACGCCCACGACCGCGGCGGCCACTTCATCCCCTGGGAGAACCCCGACGCCTGGGTGAGCGACCTGCGCCGCACCTTCCGCACCCGCCGCTGACCACCAGGCCCGCGCCGCTACCCGGCGGCCTCCCACAGTTGGAACACCGCGCCGAGGGGATCGACGCAGTCGGCGATGAACCCGTAGGGCTGGCGGCGCACCGGGCCGGTCTCGCCGCCGTGCTCCCGGACCCGGCGCAGGGCCGCCTCGATGTCGTCGGTGCGGAAGCAGAGCTGCACCTGCCCGGTGGCCCCCGGGCCCGCGCCGTGGAGGCCGAGGTCGTCATGGTCGGCCACGGCCCACCCGCCGGGGGTCGATCCCGGGTGGTAGGACCAGCCCAGGACGTGGGCGTAGAACGCCTTGGCCGCCTCGGCGTCGGCGACGACCATCGTCACGTACGCGACGTCGCCGACGCGGCGGCGGGTGGCGCGCGCGGGCGGGGTGTCGAGCAGCCAGCGGTGCCCGAAGGGGTCGATGACGACCGCGACCCGGCCGTAGTCCTCGTCGGTGGGCGGGCGTTCGACGGTGGCGCCGCCGGTGACCGCGCGGGTGAACGTGGCCTCGACGTCGGGGACCTGGACGTGGACGGTGTGGGTGAACACGGCGGGGGAGTCCGGCGCCGCGACCGGGGCGCCGCCCGCGCCAGCGTCGGCGAGCATCAGCACGGCGTCGCCGATGCCGACCTCGGCGTGCCCGACCGCGCCGTCGGGCATGAGGTGGACCTCGCCGCGCTGGTGGCCGTCGAAGACCTCGATGTACCAGGCGATGGCGCGGCGCGCGTCGGCCACCACGAGGTAGGGGCTCAGCGTCGGCGGCCAGGCCAAGGTGCTCTCCGGGACGGGCGTCGCGGCTGCCATGGGTCCTCCCGTGCGTCGGGTCCGCCGCCCCATCGTCGCCCGGCCGCGGGGACCCCGCACGCGGATCACGCGGTGACGGCGTGCCTGCGGGCCCCGATCGGGCGACCTCGCTAGCGTGGCGGCCGTGCGCACCCACGACTACGGCCGCGACGTCCTCTCCGGCGGCACGCGGCGCGAGCGGATCCCGGAGGTGGTCGCCGAGCCCGGCCTGGTGGCCGAGGACCCGGCGAGCGGGTTCTGCGGGGCGGTGGTCGGGTTCGAGAAGGGCGCCGTCACGTCGGTGGTGCTGGAGGACCGGCACGGCAGGCGGCGGCTGTTCCCGCTGGTCGCGGCCGGGTTCCTCGTCGAGGGCCGACCGGTGACTCTGGTGCGGCCTGCGGCAGCGGCGTCACCGGCGCGTCCTGCGGTGTCGGCGTCGGGGTCGGTGCGGGTCGAGGGGCTGCGGGCGCGCACGGCGCGGGAGAGCCGCATCTGGGTCGAAGGCGTCCACGACGCGGAGCTGGTGGAGCGGGTGTGGGGGCACGACCTGCGCGTCGAGGGCGTGGTCGTGGAGCCGCTCGACGGCGTCGACCGGCTCGCCGAGCGGGTCGAGGAGTTCGGGACCGGGCCGGGCAGGCGGCTGGGCGTGCTGGTCGACCACCTGGTCGAGGGCAGCAAGGAGTCCCGGATCGTGGCCGAGGTGCGCGACCGGCGGGTGCTGGTCACCGGGCACCCGTACGTCGACATCTGGCAGGCGGTGAAACCGGCCGCGGTGGGCATCGCGGCGTGGCCGTCGGTGCCGCGCGGAGTGTCCTGGAAGGACGGTGTGTGCGCGGCCCTGGGCTGGGGCGACCCGGCCGACGGGTGGCGGCGGGTGCGGGCGGCGGTGACCGGGTTCCGCGACCTGGAGCCGCCCCTGGTGGGCGCGGTGGAGCGGCTGATCGACTTCGTCACCGACCCCGGCGACGACTGAGACCGGCCCCACGGGTCACGAGTGGATCGTTTCGGCCACCTCCGGCGGCGCGGTCTGCCACGATGGGCGCATGGCGGCCCTGATGTGGTTGATCGGCGGGATCGCGCTCGTCGCGGCCGAGGCCCTGTTCGCCTCCGGCGAGTTCGTGCTGCTGCTGCTCGGCGTGGCCGCGCTCGCGGGCGCGGGCGCGGAGGCGGTCTTCGGTGTCACCGCGGTCAGCGCCGCGGTGTTCGCGGTAGTGGCGCTCGGGCTGGTCACCGTCGCCCGCCCCGCCCTCAAGCGGCGGTTCAACGCCCCGCGCGTGGCCGACAACGTCGCCGCGCTCGTCGGGGCGCAGGCGGTGGTGACGGCCACTGTGGACGGTTCCGGCGGGCGGGTGCGGCTGCGCGGGCAGGAGTGGTCGGCGCGCGCGCTCGACGCGACGCAGGTGCTGGAGCCGGGGACCACCGTCACCGTCATGGAGATTTCCGGGGCGACCGCGGTCGTGTGGGCGGACCGGGCATGAGAGTCGACCCGATGTGGAGGAAAGGCACGTGAACGTCTCACTCGTCGTCACGATCGCGGTGGCGCTGGTCGCTTTGACGATCATGGTGAAATCGGTCCTGGTGATCCCGCAGGCGCAGTCCGCGGTGATCGAGCGGCTGGGCCGGTTCCGCAACGTCGCCGAGCCGGGCCTGAACTTCCTGGTGCCGTTCTTCGACCGGGTCCGCGCCCGGATCGACCTGCGCGAGCAGGTGGTGTCGTTCCCGCCGCAGCCGGTGATCACCCAGGACAACCTGACCGTCTCCATCGACACGGTCGTCTACTTCCAGGTGACCGACTCCCGCGCCGCGGTCTACGAGATCTCGAACTACATCATCGCGGTGGAGCAGCTGACCACCACGACGCTGCGCAACGTGGTCGGCGGCATGAGCCTGGAGGAGACCCTGACCTCCCGCGACCAGATCAACGGGCAGCTGCGCGGGGTCCTCGACGACGAGACCGGCCGGTGGGGCATCCGGGTGGCCAGGGTGGAGCTCAAGGCGATCGACCCGCCGCCGTCCATTCAGGACTCCATGGAGAAGCAGATGCGCGCCGACCGGGAGAAGCGCGCCATCATCCTCAACGCCGAAGGCCAGCGCGAGGCCGCGATCAAGACCGCGGAAGGCCAGAAGCAGAGCCAGATCCTCGCCGCGGAGGGCGCGAAGCAGGCCACCATCATGGCCGCCGAAGCCGAACGCCAGTCCCGCATCCTCAAGGCCCAGGGCGAGCGCGCCGCCCGCTACCTGCAAGCCCAGGGCCAGGCCAAGGCCATCGAGAAGGTGTTCGCCGCGATCAAGGCAGGCCGCCCCACCCCCGAGGTCTTGGCCTACCAGTACCTGCAGACCCTGCCGCAGATGGCCCAGGGCGACGCGAACAAGGTCTGGATGATCCCCAGCGACTTCGGCAAGGCCCTGGAAGGCTTCGCCCGCCAACTCGGCGCCAAGGGCGACGACGGCGTGTTCCGCTACGAACCCGCCACCGACGTCGCACCCTCCCAACCGGAGGAAGACGACCCGTCCATCGCGGACTGGTTCGACACCTCCACCGACCCCCGCATCGAGGAAGCCGTCCGCGCGGCCGAAGCGGTGGCCCGCAAAGAGGTCGAAAGCCCGCTGAACCCCGGCGCCTGACGCGTCCGAGGGCGCCATACCAGATCACCGGGTATGGCGCCCTTTTTTTTCGCGGCTATCGCGAATCAGGCGACCAGCAGACGCACGCCGAGCTCTGCCGCGTCGAGGGCGATGAGGTCGCGGTTGCGTTCGGCCCACCGGCCGGATGCGAGGTCGTCACGGAGGCCGCGCACCGCCCGCTGCTCGGCGGCCGGGCCGACTCTGGCCCAGATGGACATTCCGCGGCGGATCTCCTCGTCCAGATACGCCTCCGGCCTGCGCCAGTAGGCCTCGTAGAAGCCGTCCGCGCAGTCCCACGGAATAGGCACCGGTTCCACCCTGGCTCCGATCG
Source organism: Actinokineospora sp. NPDC051303 (assembly GCF_055586285.1). Taxonomy (NCBI): domain Bacteria; kingdom Bacillati; phylum Actinomycetota; class Actinomycetes; order Pseudonocardiales; family Pseudonocardiaceae; genus Actinokineospora; species Actinokineospora sp. NPDC051303. Next base: position 48,774 of record NZ_JBVJIN010000010.1, on the reverse strand, counting down.
AGCGGGCCAGCTCGGTCAGCGACGGCCTGCCGAGGAGGAGACCGGCGCGCTCGGGCAGATAATCACGGTCCAGCCAGAACAGATCGAGGGCGGCGAAGTCCTTCGTGCACACCACGACGCGGCGAGCGACGCGCCGCATCTCCCGTAGACCCGCGAACGGGTCCTGCCAGTGGTCGATGGTGGCGAACGCCATCGCGGCGTCGAAGGACTGGTCGGCGAACGGCAGGCTCTCCGCGACGCCTGCCACGCACGGCGCAGCACCCGCGGGGCGCTGCGCCCGCATGACCGCCGACGGCTCCACAGCGGTGACGTCACGGTCGGGCGGCTCGTAAGAGCCCGCGCCCGCGCCGACGTTGAGCACGGTCCGCGCGTCGCCGAGCGCGGCCCAGACCTGCGCCGCGATCCGCGGCTCGGTGCGCCGCGTCAGGGCATAGGTCGCGCCGATGGCGTCGTACAGCCGCGCGCGGGACATCAAACTCCACCCTCCAGGTGGCGATCGCCCGCCGCCGCGGATCGTTGACGGGGTCCACCTGAGTTCCATCCTGCCGACACCGGGCAGACCGCGTGAGCGGCACCGTGGCCAGGCACCAGCGACGCACCCCTCATCACCGACGAGTAAGCCCCAGACCAGGGCGATCATCGGCGGAAGCGACACCGAACCCGACCGTCGCCAGCGGCCGCCAGGCGCCGAGCCGCCCGCGCGGCGACTTGGGTCAGTCGGTGATCGTCACCCGGGCCTCGGTGTGCCCGCGGGCCACCGCGACCCGCTGCGCCTCCTCCTCCACCACCTTCCGCGTCGCCGCGGCGAGGCGGCCGAACGGCTCCACGGTGACCGCCAACGCGCGGCCCGCGGTCTTGGTGCGCCAAGTGCCCGCGACCTCGCCGCCGACCAGGAGCGCGCCGGGGTTGCCGATCATCCGCCACACCTGCTTGCGGCGGGCCTGGTCGGGTACCAGCAGGTCGCGGTCGCGCAGTTGCAGCAGCGGGTCGTGTGGGGGCAGCAGCCGCACCAGGTCCGGGGGTGGGGCGGCGAGCAGGGCGGGCACGTCCTCCTCAGGCAAGTAGCACGGTGCGCCGTCGACCCGGACCTCGACCAAGCCCTCGGGCCACACGGGCTTGACCTGCGCCTGCGTGGTGCCCAGGAAACCCGCCGCGTGGGCGAGGGTGCTGGGGCCGTGCAACCGCAGGTAAGCCTCGACCACCGGGCCCACCCCGGTCGACTCGGCGGGCACCGGGCGCCGGTCGGCGACCGGGCGCAGCATCGTCGGGCGGGCCTGGGCGCGCACCTCCACCCCGGCGAACAGCCCGACCAGCTGGAACAGGCTCCCGTAGACGTGGGTGGCGGCGCACACCCGGCAGTCGTAGGAGTACTCCGGCGGCAACGCGGCGGTCACCTCGGCGCTGACCTGCCCGCGCGGCTTCTCCCGGTCCACCACGTCGTGCAGCGCGCGGGCCCCGTTGGCGAACACGGTGAGCCCGGGTATCCCCGCCTTCTTGAACGTCGTGCCGGCCCCGCCCAGCCGGGCGATCGCGTCGGCGTCCGACCGCGGCCACAGGCTCCCCGCCAACCCGGGCAGATCCGCGCGGCGCAGCAGGTGCGGCGCGCCCCGGAACGCCCACACCACCACCAGCGCCGGGTCGTCCACGTCCGCGCCGTCGGGCAGCCGCGCCGCCAACGCCGCCCGCGGCGCGCCGCCGTCCTGCACCCCCAAGTCCAGCACCGCCAGGTCCGCGACCCGGGCGGTGTCGCGGTGCAGCCCGTGCCGGGCCACGCGGTAGGCGAGCACTCGCTCACGGGTGACGTCCACACCGCCATTGTGGACGAAGCCCACGCCACCGCCGAGATGTCCGGACGCCCGCCAAAACCATGTGCGACCGTCGCCCAGGTCATGCTGGAATCCCGTTGTGGGCACCGCTTTCCTCGATGAAGCCGACTTGGCCGCCAGGATGGAGAACAACCTGGCCGAACACGCCTGCCACCTGCACCGGACCATGACCGGCGCGACCGTCACGGAGACCGGCGACCTCCTCGTCGCCGACAGCGGCCTGGACGACGACACCTTCAACATCGTCGCCGCGGCCCGCTTCACCGCCGCCACCGCCTCCGCACGCGTCGCCGAGACCGCTCGGGCGCTGGCCCGCACCGGCCGCCGTTTCTCCTGGTGGGTCGGGCCTGCCTCGACACCACCGGACCTCACCGCCCGCCTGACCGCCGCCGGACTGCCCGCATCCGAACGCGAAACGGCCATGTGGTCCGAACTGGACGACGCCCTGCCGCCGCCCGACGCCCCAGCACTGGCCATCCAGCCGGTGGCCACCCCAGAACAGCTCGCCGACTACGCCGCGGTCCTCGCCGCGAACTGGACTCCACCCGCCGACACCGTCCGCCGCTTCTACGCCCAAGCCGCCCCGCGGGCACTGGCCGCACACTGCCCAGCCCGCTACCTCATCGGCTACGTCGACGGCCGCCCGGTCAGCACGGCCGAAGTGTTCGATCACGCAGGCGTCGCCGGGATCTACAACATCAGCACCCTCGCCGCGCACCGCGGGCGCGGCTACGGCGGCGCGATCACGCTCGCCGCGCTCCACACGGCCCGCGACCGCGGCCACCGGATCGCGGTCCTGCAAGCCTCCGCCGACGGCGAGCCCGTCTACCAGCGGCTGGGATTCCGTTCCTGCGGCCAGTTCACCGAACACGCCGTCCGACGATGAACGCTCAGTCGATACGGGTGACCACGTGCGTGGTCCGCTCGCCCGGCGCGGCCCCGCAGCTGAGGACCCGGCCGCCCACGGCCCGCTCGGCCACCGTGACCCGCCACCCCCGCCCGTCCACATGCCACACCACGACCCGCCAGTGCCCGTCGTCGTCCAACTCGGGATCGCGCACCCGCAGCACGTCGGGGTGGACGGTGTTGGTGAGCTCCCGGACCGCGAGTTCGGCCGCCTGACCCGCCGCGGCCCACGTGGACCGGCCACGGCAGCGGTCGGTCACCACCGCGGAGGACGCCAGCAGCGCCCGCGCGCGGGTCGCGTCGAGGTCCCCGTAGGCGTAGCCGGTGGGCAGCAGTAGACCGGTGGGGGCGAACCGGTGCCCGCCCAGGTGGCTGGCCTCCCACACCGCGTCGCCGTGGGTCGACGCGACCTCGCCCGCGATGGGCCTGCCGCGCACCGCGCAGCACAGGTCGCGGCGCCCGTTGGTGCACACCAACAGCACCGGCCAGGTGATCTGCTCGCCGAACCCGGCGGGCTCACCCGCGCCCACCGCGGCGAAGTCCAGGTCGAGCAGGTGCTTGGCGTCGGTCACCACGTCACGGCGCAAGAACGCGCGCCCGGGCGCGGTGTGGGCGAGGTAGACCCGCCGCGGCGCCGGGCGGTGCCGGTCGGGGTGCGCGCCGGGGCGGCGGATGAGCACGACCCGCACCCCGGCGCCCGCCGCGCGGGCGACGAGTTCGGCGCCGACCCCAGCGTCGAGGTGGCTCTCCCGCGGCGCGTCGCGGCCCCACGGCCCGGGCTGCTCCACGCACAGCCAGGTCGCCGCCGTCACCGCGGTGCCCGCCATGGGCTCGTCGAGCGCGCGGGAGAGCACCGAGCAGGCGTCGCCGGGCAGCGCCGGGGGAGTGGTCACCATCAGCACAAGGCTCTCACGCCCGGTACCGCCGTTCGTGTGCGCCCGGCCGTGACCGCCCGTCACCGGCAAAGGGTGATCAAGGCGCCCCACCGGCCGCTGAGCGCGCGCGGACCGGTCACCGGCGGGACCGCTGCGCCGCCCTGGTCAGCCGGGCCGCGATCCCCGTCATCCGCTCGGCCAGCTCCGGGGGCTCCTGGACCTCGAACTCGCAGCCCAGCAGCGAGATCCACACCACCAGCCCGTCCAGCGAACTCGCGCCAGCCCGCAGCGTGCAGGACCGATCGTCGCGGGCTTCGAGGACCCCGTTGGTCGGGCCGATGTGCTCGGCCGCCTCGTCCAGCGGCAGGTGCAGGGTGATCACCGCCTGGTGCCGGTAGGCGGCGTTGGACAACCCGTAGGAGGTGTAGGCGGCCAGGTCCTCGTCGGGCGGGTCGCGGGGCGCGAACCGCGGCCCGGTCGGGGTGCGCGGGACGAGCCGGTCGACGCGGAACGTGCGCCACGCGTCCCGGTCGAGGTCGTAGGCCACCAGGTACCAGCGGCGGCCGGTGTGCACCAGGCGCAGCGGCTCGACTTGGCGCAGGCTCTCCCCGCCGTCGCGGTCGCGGTAGTCGAACCGCAGCCGCTCCTGGTCGCGGCAGGCGCCCGCGATCGCGGCCAGCGTGCCCGGGTCCACGGTCGGGCCGCGCCCGCGCAGCGGCACCATCATCGACCCCAGGGCGTTGACCCGGCTGCGCAGCCGCGCGGGCAGCACCTGCTCCAGCTTCGCCAGCGCCCGCACGGAGGTCTCCTCAATGCCCGCGACGGTCCCGTTGGACGCGGTGCGCAGCCCCACCGCGACGGCCACCGCCTCCTCGTCATCGAGCAGCAGCGGCGGCAGCGCCGCGCCCGCCCCGAGCCGGTACCCGCCCGCGATCCCGGTCACCGCGTGCACCGGGTACCCCAGCGACCGCAGCTTGTCCACGTCGCGCCGCACGGTCCGGTCGGTCACGCCCAGCCGCTCGGCCAGCTCCGCGCCGGACCAGTCGCGGCGGGTCTGCAACAGCGACAGCAGCCGCAGCAGCCGCGCCGAGGTCTCCAACATGGCCCCAGTGTCGCAGCCGTCGCGGACAGCTCCGGTCCGCGACGCCCGCCCGCTAGCCGTCGACCAGGATCAACGCGAACCCGTCGTACCCCTTCGACCCCACCGTCTGGACAGCCGTCGCCGACACCCTCGGCTCGGCGGCGATCAGCTCGTTGAGCGCCCGCGTCCCCACCACCGCCGGATCAGCGCTGCCCGCGTCGGCGATGGCCCCGCCGCGCACCACGTTGTCCACCACGATCACCCCACCCGGCCGGGTCAGCCGCAACGCCCAGGTGAAGTAGTGCGGGTTGTTGGGCTTGTCCGCGTCGATGAACACGAAGTCGAACGGCTCCTCGGCGACCAGCGTCGGCAGCGTCTCCAGCGCCGCCCCCACCCGCACCTCGGCTATTCCGCCCAACCCGGCCTCGGCCAGGTTCTCCCGGGCCACCTCGGCGTGGCGCGGGTCGAACTCCAAGGTCACCAGCCGCCCGTCCGGCGGCAGCGCCCGTCCCAGCCAGATCGCGCTGTACCCGCCCAGCGTGCCGATCTCCAGCACCCGCCGCGCCCCCCGCACCCTGGCCAGCAGGTTGAGCAGCTTGCCCTGGTTCGGGGCCACCGCGATCGGCGGCAACCCGGCCGTAGCGCAGCGCCGAAGCGCCGCGTCCAGAATCGGGTCCTCAGGCAGAAGCGCGGCACAAAGGTAGTCGTCCACAGCCGTCCACAGTGTCTCCGTCACCTCCTCACCCTAACTACATTCCTTGACCGGCATATACTGCGATCGGTATGTTCACCGGCGGAGGACCACCGAGAAGGGAACAGCCATGGACGCGACACTGCGCACCGACGCGGGCCGCTGCGTGCTCCGCTTCACCCGCGCCCTCGCCCACCCACCGGACAAGGTCTGGCGCGCCATCACCGAACCCGACCACCTCGCCCACTGGTTCCCCGCCACCCTCCACGGCGAACGCCGCCCCGGCGCCCCCATCACCTTCGCCTTCGACAGCGACGACGGCGGCTCCGGCGTCATCACCGACTACGACCCGCCCCGCCTGTTCGCCTTCACCTGGCAAGGCGAGAACCTCCGCTTCGAGCTGCGCCCCACCGACGACGGCTGCCAACTCGTGTTCACCCACCACTTCGACGACCGCCCCGGCGCCGCCAGCTTCGCCGCGGGCTGGGAAGGCTGCCTCGCCGCCCTCACCGCCCACCTCGACGGCGACCCCGCCCCCGACTACGACTGGGCCACCGCCCACGAGACCTACGCCGCCCGCTTCGGCCTCCACCACGGCGCCGCCCACCGCGACGGCGACACCTGGCTGGTCCGCTTCGAGCGCCAGCTCACCGCCCCCGCCGACCAGGTCTGGCCCCACCTCGCCGCACTGGCGGGCGGCGCCCCCGTCACCGAGAACGCCCCCGACACCCTGCGCACCCGCCACGACAACGGCGACACCGTCCAGATCGACCTCACCCCCGGCCCCGGCGGCGCCCGCCTACAGCTCACCCACCGACTGCTCGCCCCATCCGGCAACGCAGAAGACCGCGTCGTCACCGCCCTCGTGCACTGGCACACCGCCATCCGCACCCTCGCCGCCCACCTCATGGGCACGACCCCCGGCGACCCCGACGCCGACCTGCACGCCTTTTACCGTCACACGATCGAGGCGACCATGCCGTAAACTGAGCCCATGTCGATCATCGGGTCGGCGCGGACGACGGACCGCGCCTGGCCACGCGCCGACGCTCACGACGAACTCCGCCTCCAGTGGGAGTTCCTGACCTACCTGCGCACCACCGCGCTCACCAAAGCCGCGGGCCTGACCCCAGCCCAGGCCACCGAGACGCCCCTGCCGACCTCACCGCTGATGAGCGTGACCGGCATCCTCAAACACCTCACCGCCGTCGAACGGCACTGGCTCACCCGCACCGCGGGCGGCGCCACCCTGCCCGCCCTGTGGGACCCGCACGACGCCGACGCCGAATGGCGCATCACCCCGGCGGACACCCCCACCGCCGTCGCAGCCGCCTACCGCGTCGAATGGGACCTCGCCGAAGCCGCCATCACCGGCCTCACCCCCGACGACCCGGCCCGCGGCGACGCCACCTACACCCTGCGCTGGATCCTGACCCACGTCACCCAGGAAACCGCCCGCCACATCGGCCACCTCGACATCCTGCGCGAACTCGCCGACGGCCACGTGGGGGAGTAGCGCCCGGGGGTGTGGCGCCGCCCCGCCGGAACCCCGACGAGGCGACGCCACACCAGTGCGCTCACAACGGCCCGACAACACCGCCGGATACGCCAGCCCTAAGCGGCGGCCCTCACCTCACCCAGCAACCGCCGCCCGGCCTCGGTCGCCCGCACCTGGACATCCCGAGTCCCCACACCCGGCCGGATCGCGACCAACCCGCGCCGCTCCAGCAACGCCATCGCCTCCTCCTCCCACTGCGGCAACCGCCCAGCGGGAGAACCATCCGAACCAGCCCACAGAAATCCCATCGGCGCCCCCCACAACCCGTTGTGGAACAGCACCGCCCCCTGCGCGGCGTCTCGCAACGCCGTTCTCTCGTTCTCCGTCATCTCGCCCCTCCCAGTGCAGTGGTGACGGTCACACCATGTGGTAGCAGGCTCCACTGACCGCGCGCTGACCCCGAAACCCCCGGCCACCCGCACGTTCCCCCAGCTCACCCCAACCACGAACCAATACCTGCCAACAACCGCGCCTTCGTCCCCGCCGAAGCGAACGACGCCTCGACCGACGACCGCGCCAACCCGGCCAACACCGAGTCGTCCCACCCGAACGCCACCCGCAGCGCCGCGTACTCCGCCGCGAGCCCCCGCCCGGTCACATTCGGCACATCCGTGTTCACCGTGACGACCAGCCCCGCCGCCAACAGCCGCGGCAGCGGATGCGCCGCCAACGACGGAACCAGCCCCAACGCCACATTCGACGACGCGCACACCTCCAGCGGCACCCCCCGGTCCCGCACCTCGGCGACCACCTCCGGGTCCTCCAGCACCCGAAACCCGTGCCCGACCCGCTCGGCCCCGCCGACGGTGATCACCTCCCGCACACTCTCCGGCCCACCGCACTCGCCCGCGTGGTGCACCAACCGCAACCCCGCCGCCCGCGCCTGGGCCAACACCTCCGCGAACGGCACCGCCGGATACGCCTCGTCCCCGGCCAACCCGACCCCGACCACACCCTCGAACCGCGACGCCAACTCCACCGTCCGCCGCAACCGCGCCACCGGCTTGCGCCGCGAATGGTCCAGCAGCACCCGCACCTCGATCCCGTGCCGCCGCTGCCCCTCGGCCAACCCGTCCAGCACCGCGGCCAACGGCATCTCCAGATCACCCAGCCGCTCACCATGCGACGCCGCGGTGAACGTCACCTCCGCGTACCCGGTGCCCTGCGCCGCCTCGTCCGCGCAGAACTCCACCGCGATCCGCCGAAAGTCCTCCGGCCCGCGCAGCACATCCCGCACCCGCGAGTTCTGATCAGCGAACTCCCGAAACCCCCGAAACCGAAACGGCCCATGACTCACCTCAGGCGGAACCGCGATCCCGTGCGCCGCACCGATCTCCACCAACGTCGACGGCCGCACCGTGCTTTCCAAATGCACGTGCAGATGCGCCTTCGGCAGCAGTGCCAAATCCCCCATGCCGTCCAGGGTAAGAGGTACCACGCTCCCCGCGCTCCTTGTTTTTCAAAAACCTGAAAAAGCTGGCAACCTTTTCCCCGGCGGGCGGATCAAGGAAGCAAGACCCACTACCAGTCGAAGGGCATGGGATACCCGTGGCACTGAGTTTCGCCCGGTCAGCCGAGGAACAGGCACTCCGAGAACTCACCATCACCGTCGACCGCGACGACCGCACCGCCGTCATCGGCGCCGTCGGCCGCATCGACCTCGCCACCGAAACCCCCTGGCACGACGAGGTCATGACCGCCAGCACCGCCGACGACGGCACCACCCGCGTCGTCATCGACCTCACCGCCGTCACCTTCCTCAGCTGGGCCAGCACCGCGGTCCTCGTCCGCGCCAACCGCGCCTGCCGCCGCCGCGGCCGCACCCTGCGCGTCCTCGCCTGCGGCCCCGTCCTCACCGGCCTGCAGCTCACCCGCCTCCCAGAAGACATCACCATCACCCCCAGCGCCCGCACCGCCCCGACCCCGGCCGCCCGCGCCACCAGCAGCTGGCTCATCGCCTAACCGCCCGAGCCACCCACCCCGCCAGCGCACCGCCGAACCCCGGCACACCGCCCGCCAGCGCCACCAGCCGCGCTCGCCGACGTAGAACCGCCCGGCAAACCCGCACCCCGAGAACCACCTGCCGCCGTGCCCCGGTACGGGGCGGCGTCGTCGGCCAACCACGCGAGCAGATGTCGTCGGTCCGCATCGAGAACACGGACGATCGCGAATCGCAGCAGTCGCGAACGCGCGGCGCTGTTTGGAGGCTGTACCCGCCATTTGGCCGTGCGGATTAGCCCAGATGCGACATCGGCAGTACGCCGTACGTGTTTCACAGCACCTGCCGCTTCATTGAAGACGGTTACCGTTGGTAGCATTTAAAATTCGTAGAGTTATTCGGGGCAGGATCTCCGACAACTTGCTGCTCCGGATGGTCAACCCGCCAAATCCCGAGGGGGTGCCTGATGGGGCGCAGCGGCGAGCAGTACGGTGACCGGCTGTTCACCCATGCCAGCGTCGAGGAACAGCGCAGACTCGACAGTCTCGCTTCCGCGGTCTCCGGCTTCACCTACCAAGCGCTCGCCGGGTTGGACATTCCCCCCGGGCTGCGTCTGCTGGACGTGGGCGGCGGTAACGGGGTGGTCGCCGAATACCTGGCCACCCAGCACCCGGGAGCGGACATCGTGTGTGTCGATCGTGACACCGCGCTCATGCGCGGGGGAGCGGGCTACACCGTGCTGGAGCACGACGTGTGCGACATGGACGTCTGGGACCAGCTAGGCGCCTTCGGCTTGGTCCACTCCCGCAATCTGCTGTTGCATCTCCGCGACCGGGACCAGGTGTTCGAGCGGATGGTGGGCGCGGTGGCGCCCGGCGGCTGGCTGGTCGTGGGCGACGTGATCGACGCCCGCGACCTGATGCGCTCCTCGGACTACCGCGAGGTATTCGGGCTGTTCCGCCGCTACATGGAAGCCGAACTCGGCACCGATATGACCTACGGGACCGGGCACCCGCAGCGCCTGCAGGACGCGGGCCTGGTCGACATCGACGTCTCGTACAACGCGCTGGTCGTGGGACCGGGAAGGTCCGGGGCAGGGTTCATCGCGCGCTCGTTCCGGCACGTGTGGCCGGACATGGTCGCCAAGGGCTACGCGGAAGACGGCGGCGCGGACGAGGTGATCGCCTACCTTGAGTCGGGCAGACACTGGGACACGGCGATGGGATTCGTGACGGCCTGGGGCCGCAAGGCGCAGCAGCAACCGTGATCAGGTGATACCGCGGTGGAACAGCGCAGCACACAACCCGACGAGTACTGGGCCGCCATGGTCGAAGCCTACGATCACCAGCCTCCGCGAGCGGGCAGCAGCATCATGGTGCAGCGGCGGGTGGACTGGTCCGACACCGACGCCTCCGGTCACTGGCACCACAGCGCGAGCCTGCGGTGGCTCGAAGCGGCCGAATCCCTGCTGCTCGAACGGCTCGGTCTCCGGAAGGAGATCTACCACCGCCTCGTCCGCGTGCACCAGGAGTTCGACTACCACACCGCGCTCCATCACATGGACGTCGTGGACATCCATGTGCGCGTCCAGCAGGTCAACAACACCTCGATCGCCTACCAGCTCAGCGTCATGCACCACGGCCAATGCTGCGTCTCCGGCCACATGGTGTGCGTCCTGGTGGACCCCGAAACACGCAAGCCGACACCGTGGCACGACGATCAGCGAAGCCTGCTGGAGGCCCCGGTCGCGCTGGAGTCCGAAACACTCTCGTCGGACTCGGCCCCGGCGTCGCGCAGCGGCCGCAGCTCGCCGGTGAACTCGGGGTGGGCGATCGGGTAGCGGCCGTTGAAGTCGATGTGGTCGAAACCGCAACGGCGAGAGCCGTTCCCGGGTCTCCAGCGGGACCGGACACGAGCCCATCCGGCCGAGCCGCGCATCGCCCCGCCGCACATGTCACCCAAGCCCGAGGCGGTCGAGCTGGCGCTGATCGACCACGCCCGCCACGTGCATGCCGCGCTGACCCCGCCTTCCACTAGCTTTTCGCTTATGTTGGCCGACGCCCGACGGGCGGGCACCCGACGGAAGGAAGCCTTCATGCTGCGCGGACTCACCACCACAACCTTCTACGCCGACGACCTGGACGAGGCGGCGCGCTGGTACACCGAGGTCTTCGGCGTCGCGCCGTACTTCGTCGTGCCCAGCGGCTACATCGAGTTCCGCATCGGCGACTACCAGCATGAGTTCGGCCTAGTCGACAGCCGCCACGCCCCGCACGACACCACCACCGCGGCGGGCGCTATCGCCTACTGGCACGTGGACGACATCGACGCCGCCTTCGCCCGTCTACTGTCCCTGGGCGCCCAGGTCCACGACAGCCCGCGCGTGCGCGGCGAAGGATTCGTCACGGCCTCGGTGATCGACCCGTTCGGCAACATCCTGGGCATCATGTTCAACCAGCACTACCTCGACATCCTCGCCTCGACCCAGACGTGACCGCGCGGCTCGCCCCCGCGCGAGGAGAAGCGGGGGCGAGCCGCGATCAGAAACGATCAAGCCCGGGCCTGGGGGAGTGGTCCGCACCCGTCAGCCAGGCCGGGCCGGGTAACGCACTCATTTGTCATAACGGTCCGCGTCGGCGGTCTGGGCGATCACGAGAATGTCGACGCTGCCCTTGTACTTGTCGTCGTAGTGGTTCGAGGAGTGGTCCCGAAGTCCGTATTCCACGGTGACCTCGACCTGTCGCGTCGAGTAGTCCGCCTTGCGCACGTCGGTGATGCGGTGGAACAACAGGTGCACCGGACGCTCCTGGTCCACGAACTCAGCTTCGAAGCCCCTCAGCGCCGCGTTCGCGCTGATGACGGGGGTGTCGAAGTGGAAGGTCAGCGTCTTCCTCTGCGGATGCTGGGCGTCGGACTGGTACTCGAAGGTCTGGGTCTGGAACCTGAGGGTCGGTGCCACGGTCGGCAACACTGCTTCCTGCCTCCTTGGGTTCGAGTTCCCCGGCTCGTGTGAGCCGGTTACTGATCGATTACCCATCGTGGCCGAGTCGTCACTGCGACGAACGGATGAAAGCGCTACTTGACATAATGTAGATTATCGAACCAAAGACACCCGGCTGATCAGCCGCCGGAAGGGGCTCCGAACCGCCCGAACTGGCGCACCGCGCGCTGACCGCAAGCCCTCGGGCGCCTGAGCGGCACGTGCCGCGCGGCACGGGGTCAACGTCGACTCGACCAAGCGCTCACCGGAGGCGCATCGGCTTTGCCGACGTTGCAGGCACCCCGAAGGCTGCCCAGGACGCCTCGACGCGCCTGTCCGAGACATCCCATAACGTCACCGTGACGGTTTACCCCGGCCCTTTGGACCTGACCGACTCGGGCTCCACGGGCCGCGTCCGACTCCCTGTCGAACACATGTTTCATGGATAACCGCGATTATCCATCACTCGAACCCCTCGTTGATCGACTTTTGTCGGTGGGGTCAGGTAGGCACGCATTGTGATGTTGATCGAGGCGCACGAGGCGTTCTTTGTGGCGCGACGCTCCCGTAAGGACTCTCCACATACGACGGCGGCCTACCGCCGTGATCTCGCCGGGGTGACCGCGCGGCTGGCCGAGGTGTTGGAGCGAGACGCTGCGGGGATCGCGCTGGCCGAGGTGTCCGCGCAGGCGCTGCGGGCCGCGTTCGGGGTGTTCGCGGACACGCATGCGAAAAGCTCGGTGGCGCGGGCGTGGTCGACGTGGAACCAATTCTTCCAGTTCTGTGTGGCCGATGGGCTGGCGGCGGGCAATCCAATGGGGGCGATCGGCAGACCGCGGCCGGGGCCCCTCTCCCCCAAGCCGCTGCGCGGTGAGCGGACGCCGGAGCAGTTGCTGGCGGCGATCGCGGGTGGGGCTCGGCGGGCTCGGCGGCCGTGGCCGGAGCGGGATCTGCTGGTGCTGGCGCTGGGGCTGGTGGCGGGGTTGCGGGCGTCGGAGATGCGGGCGCTGCGGCGGTCGTCGGTGGTGGGGCGCCCGGGTGAGCGGCGGTTGTTCGTGCACGGCAAGGCGAACCGGGAGCGGTCGATTCCGATCGAGGCGCCGTTGGAGCGGGTGATCGAGGCGTATCTGGCCTCGTGTGCGGCGCGGTTTCCGGGTGCGCGGTTCTCGGCGGAGTCGCCGTTGGTGTTGGGGTCCGACGGTGAGGGAATCGGTCGCGGTGCGTTGGATTACCTGGTGAAGGCGTGTTTTCGGGGTGCGGGGATGCATGACCGGGTGCCCGCGGGGGCGAATCTGCACGCGTTGCGGCACACGTTCGCGACGCGGTTGGCCGAGGACGGGGCGAACGCGGTGGAGATCATGGTGCTGCTGGGGCACGCGAGCCTGAACACGAGCCAGAACTACATCGACGCGACCGGTAGGGAGCGGCGGGCGGCCGCGGCGAGCAATCGGACGTATCGGACGCTGGCGGAGTTGGCGGGTGAGGGTCCGGCGGGTCAGTAGGCTGGCGGGGATGCGACGCAAGCTTCGTTCCCCACTCCCCCAGCGCCACGGTCTCGACGCGGCGCGCCTGCGGCTGCCCGAGGAGGGGGCGTGGGCGACGGTGCTGGAGCACCTGGTGGAGCGTCTCCCCCGGGTCGATCCGGCGCGGATCGAGTCGATGCTGCGCGAAGGGCTGATTGTCGGGGTGGACGGTCCGGTGGCGGTGGACGCGCCGTACGCGCCGGGGTCGTTCGTGTGGTTTCACCGGGATCTGCCGGTGGAGACGCCGGTTCCATTCGAGATCGGGATCGTGCACCAGGACGAGGATCTGGTGGTGGTGGACAAGCCGCATTTTCTGGCCACGATTCCGCGGGGGAAGCACATCGCGCAGACGGCGTTGGTGCGGTTGCGGCGGCAGTTGGGGATTCCGACCTTGAGTCCGGCGCATCGGCTGGACCGGGTGACGGCGGGGTTGCTGCTGTTCGTGGTGCGGCCGGAGCTGCGTGGCCGGTATCAAACGTTGTTCCGGGATCGGTTGGTGCACAAGGAATACGAGGCGGTGGCCCGGCATGATCCTGGGCTGGCCTCGCCGGTGGTGGTGCGCAGCCGGATCGTGAAGGAGCGTGGGGTGATCACCGCGCAGGAGGTGCCGGGGGCGCCGAACGCGGAGACGCGGGTGGAGTTGCTGGAGCATCGCGCGGGCCTGGGCCGGTACCGGTTGGTGCCGTTGACCGGGCGGACGCATCAGCTGCGGCTGCACATGAGCGGATTGGGGTTGCCGATCCTGGGCGATGACTTCTATCCGGTGCTGACGGAAAAGCCGTTGGACGATTTCTCGCGGCCGTTGCAGTTGCTGGCGCGGGTGTTGGAGTTCACCGATCCGGTGTCGGGGGTGCGGCGGCGGTTCGAGAGCGGGTTCCGGTTGGCGGCGTGGGACTCCCCCGAGGTGTGGCGGGCTGGGGCGGGGTGAGGTGTTCACGGGGAGAACGTCGGGCGGGCCCGGTTTGTTCCTCAGGTGTTGAATTTGTGTGGACGTTTACATCCGAGTGCTCTCCGGTTTCGCCGGGGCCAGCATGGGGGTCATGAAGAACTCGGTGTCAGGCAAGGGAAGCAGACGTAGGGCGCTGTGGTCGGTCGCCGTGGTGGCCGCGGTCGCGGCGGCGTTGCCGGTGACCGCGGGGACGGCCGCGGCGGCGACGTGCATGTCGAACAAGGCCAAGAGCGACGACGGTTCGTGCATCACGTCGGTGGTCACTGTGGACACCTCGCGGCGGGTGTTCGACCTGGTGATCAATTCGACGGCGGGGAACCGGGTCACCGAGCAGCGGGCGCGGATCATCCTGCCCTCGGGGTACGGCGCCGACCCGGGTCGGCGGTGGCCGACGCTGTACCTGCTGCACGGTGGCGGGTCGCCTGGTTCGGCGAGCTATCGGGACTGGACGCAGAACACCGACGTCGAGGGGGTGACGGCGGGGTATGCGGCGCTGGTGGTGATGCCGGAGGCGGCGTCGGCGGGGTGGTATTCGGACTGGGTCAACGGCAGCGCGTACTGGGAGACGTTCCACCGGGTGGAGTTGCGGCAGCTGCTTGAGCGCAATTACGCGGCGAGCGACCGGCGGGCGATCGCGGGTCTGTCGATGGGTGGTTTCGGTGCGGTGTCGTATGCGGCGCGACATCCAGGTGAGTTCGCGGCGGTGGCGTCCTACAGTGGGGCCTTGCACCCGTTCGCGGATTTCAGTTTCATCCAGTCGCTGCTGTTCGTGAACTTCCAGGATATCAATGGCCTGTGGGGTGATCCGACGATGGCGGCGGGTCGGGCGAGGTGGCAGGAGCACGACCCGTATTACAGCGTGGACACCCTGTTCGACATTCCGGTTTATGTGGCGTCGGGTGAGCCGCCGTTCGGGGGTGATCCGCTGGGTTTGGAGACGGTGACGAACCGGGAGACGCGGGCGTTCGAGGATCGGTTGAACGCGGCTTATGTGGCGGCGCATCCGGGTAGTTCGGGTGCTCCCCTGTTGCGGACGCACCATTACCCGGGCACGCATGAGTGGCGGTATTGGGAGGCGGAGTTCGTTGCGTCGGTGGACATGTTGATGGACGCTGTCGGGGGTTGAGGCGCGCTGACGGCCACCGGGCGCCGGTGGCCGTCGCGGGTCTATCCGAGGTGGAGCATGTGCGCGCCCTTCATCGACTCGTGGGTGGCGGTGAAGACGCCGCGCACGTTGGCGCAGAACTCTTCGTTGTCGATCCGGTCGTCGTTGTCGGAGTCCATGGCGGCGAACGCGTTCGCGGCGACGGCCGGGTCGGTGATGCCCGCGCCGCGGTAGATGCGGGTCAGTTCGTCTTGGTCGATGTAGCCGTCCCCGTCGGTGTCGGCGATGGCAAAGCAGGCGTCGGCGGCGGCCAGCCACTTGTCCATGAGGTCGCCCGCGGTCAGCAGCCCCTGGTCGTGGGCGTCGCGGAACTCGGCTTTGCCGACCGAGTCGTCCTGGTCGACGTCGGCGGCGTCGCGGACGCAGTCCCATACCCTGGCGTAGGCGGCGACCAGTTCCCGAACGAGCCCCGAGTCCGCCTCTTGGCCGAATTCCGCGGCGACTCCGGCGCTCACCTGCTCGAAGTCGGCCCAGGTGATCTCCTCGTTTCCGTCCATGTCGAGCACGGTGAACACGCGGTCGATGTTTTCGGTTTGCAACTGGCTCAGCATTGGCGGTGTCTTTCTCTTGGCGCCGTGTTTCGTGCCCGGCCGAGATTAGCGGCCGCGAAAAGCGCGCGGCAGCGGCGATTCGGGTCTGGTGGGTCACTCGATGTGCTTATTTTCCGGGGGTGGAAAACCTGTGTCGGTGGACTGTTGCCGAGTGGTTCGGCCGAAGTGGTGATCGTGTGGGGCAACTCGGTGACGTCGCGCGGGTGGCGAAGCTGGCTGGATCGGCGTGGGGAAGCGGTCGAAGTGTTCCGGGTTCGGCCGCTGTCGGTGACATGACCGGCCCGGTCATGGGGTTGGTGCGCGGCTCATTCGTCGGGCGCGTCGGTGAAGGCGTCGGTGTTGGTGATGGTGGTGAGCAGGTAGCGCGCGGCGGGGTGATCGAGGGCGTCTTCGGGGACGGCGGCGGCCAGGCGGCGCAGGGCGCGCAGGTGGACGGTCGCGGCGGTGTGGGCGTGGCGTAGGGCGGTGAGTTCGGCTGAGTGGCGGGCTTCGTCGGCGGTGCGGGCGTCGAGGGTGGCGTGGGCCACGGCCAGGGCGGCGGTGAGCCTGGTGTGTTCTGCGGTCAGGTGGTCGCGGGTGGTGGCGAGGGTGGCGACCTGGTCGGCGAGGTCGGTGAGGGTGGCTTGGGTGGTGTGGGCGGCGGCGGTGGCGGCGTCCAGTTTCCGCTGGGTTTCGTGGAGGGTTTCCTGGTCGGCGGCGCGGGCTTGGGTGAGGTCGGCGACGGTGGTCTGGGCGGCTTGGGTCGCGGCGGTCGCGGTGTCGAGGTCGGCTTGGAGGTCGCGCAGGGTCGCGCGGTCGGCGTCGCGGGCCGCGGTGAGTTGGTCGACGGTGTCGGCGAGGGTGTCGGCTCGGGCGGTGGCGGCGTCGCGGGTTTTGGCGGCGTCGGCCGCTGCCGCGGCGGCGTCGTGGCGGGCTTGTTCGGCGATGGCCGCGTGTTTCGCCGCTTCGGCGGCCTTCTTTCGGTCTTCGGTGGCTTGTTTGCGGGCGTCGTCGCGGTCGCGGCGGGCCTGGTCGGCTTCCGCGCGGGCTTCGGCCGCGGTGGCGAGGGCTTCGGCGCGGGCGTGCTCGGCTGCCCGCGCCGCCCGTGCGGCGTGTTCGGCGTGGGCTTCGGCTTCGGCGACGCGCAGCGCCTCGTGTCGGACGATCTCGTGTTGGCGTTCCACGGCGGCGGTGGTGGTGGCGAGTGCGGTGGTGACCGGGGCCAGGACGGTGCGCAGGCTGGTCAGGGTGTGGTCGAGCACGGCCAGGGGGTTGTCGGCGGCGGTGTCGCCGCGGGCGGTGCGGTAGAGGACCACCGCGGCGCCGTGGCGTTTGCAGGAGAAGGTCCCGTCGTCCCAGCGGCCCTCGCCTTCGGGGCAGTACCGCAGCCGGGGGCCGCCGCGGGCACCGGCGCGCTCGGGCAGTGGCTGCGCGCAGCACAGGCACCGTGATT
The DNA here is from genome assembly GCF_055586285.1 of Actinokineospora sp. NPDC051303. NCBI lineage: Bacteria > Bacillati > Actinomycetota > Actinomycetes > Pseudonocardiales > Pseudonocardiaceae > Actinokineospora > Actinokineospora sp. NPDC051303. The sequence continues at coordinate 31,298 of NZ_JBVJIN010000010.1, read as the reverse complement.
CCGCCTGCCCGCCCGGCTCGTCGTTTCCGGCGTCGTTCGCGGCGCTCTCGGGCGACGGCTGAGTCATGACACTCCTCTAGTTGGTCGTAACTATATAACTATCTTAGTTACAACTAACTAACTCGATCGAACCGGATGGAGATGGCATCTATGCCAACAGAAGTGTGCTTCTGTTGGCATAGACTTGCGGAGTAACCACGGGGTATCGGAGCGAAGCAGCCAGTGACCGAAACACACCTGACCGTGACCGCGCGGGCGGCGGAAAACCAGGACCCCGGTGACGACGTGCTTGTCGCCGGGGTGTGGCCGGGGGTGGCGGACCCGCCGGAGCTGCTGACCGCCGTGGCGGACTGGCTGGCCGGGTACGGCAACACCGGCACCCGGCACACCTACGCGGGACAGGCGCTGGGCCTGCCCACCAAACCCGAGGACATCGGCCGGTGGGCCACGGTCCCCGACGCGCCGCGCGGCTGGTCGACCGCTGTCCGCCGCTACGCCGCGGTGATGCGGCGGCCGACCGAACCCACCCGCGCGGGGCACGCGCCGCCGCCCGCGCCGCCGGGGCGGTTGCGGCACCTGCACTGGTTCCGGTGGTGCGCCACCCAGGGACTCGACCCGCTGGCGGCGCGCGCCGCGCACGCGAAAGCGTGGCTGGCCGACCTCGCCGCGGCGGGGGCCGCGGTCAGCACCTGCGACAAGATGCTCGGCGCCGTGCGCGCCCTCTACGACCACCTGGTCGCCGACGATCTCGCCGAGACCAACCCGGCCGCGCTCAACCGCAAAAGGCTCGGCCTGACCGCGGCCCGCGCGGGCGCCTCCCGGACCATCACCCTCGCCGACGCCGAGGTCGCCGCCCTCTACCACTTCGCCGGGCGGCTGCCGCGGCAGCGGGAGCTGGACCGGCTGCGGGCCCGCGCGGTCGTGGCGCTGTTCACCGCCGGGGTCCGGGTCAGCGAGCTGTGCGACCTCGACCGAGGCGACCTGCACCGCAACCGCGGCCACCGGGCTTTGCGGGTGCACGGCAAGGGCGCCAAGGACCGCATTGTCTACCTCGCCACCCCGGTCGCCGCGGCCGTGGACGACTACCTGCGGGCTTTCGACAGCGCCACCGGCAACTCCCCCGCCGTCTGCGGGCGTCAGACGGCGGGGGGTTCACCGCTGCTGGTCAACCGCGGCGGGCGCCGCTGCACCCGGCAGGCCATCTGGGAGTTGCTGCGCCGCATCGCCCGCGCCGTCGACCCGGATGAGAAGGGCCTCGCGGCGACCCTGCACCCGCACGCGCTGCGGCACTACTACGTCACCACCGCGATCCAGGAAGGCGCGCAGGTCGCCGACGTCGCGGTCGACGTCGGGCACGCCAGCGTCGACACCACCCGCCACGTCTACAGCTCCGCTGCCCCCGACCCGGCCCGGTCCTCCGGCGACCTGGTCGCCCGACGCGTCTTCGGCGCCGCCGACTGACCGGCGGCGCGCCCCGCTCATCCGCGTGGCGCGCCGTCGAGGTCGGGCGCCCACGCGGCCGCGATGGCGTGACACAGCGCCGCGACCGGCGCGCGGGCGGCCAACTCGGCGTCGGTGAGGGGCACCCACCGCCGGTAGGCGGCCAGCAGGCGGTCCCCGGCCGCCGGGTCGTCGGGGCGGTGGCGGGCGGCGAACAGCTGCCAGCTCACCAGGTCGTGCAGCAGCGGGCCGCGGCTGGGGGTGCCCCAGTCGATCAGGGCCAGTGTCTCGGCGCCTGGGCGGCGCAGGACCTCCGGCGCGGGGTCGCCGTAGAGGACGCCGTGGGTGAGGCCGACGCGCCGGTCGAAGTCGCGGACCTCGGCGACGGCGGTGGCGAGGTCGCCGCCGAGGCGTCCGCCGATCCGGTCCGCTTCCTCGGCGTAGAAGTCGAGCAGCGCGCCCGCCGGGGCGGCCCGCTCGATCCGGGACAGGGTGTGGTGCACGCGGCCGAGCAGGTCGCCGCACGCGTGGGCGGTGTCCGGGGCGGCCCAGTCGACGGGCTCGCCGTGGACGAACTCCAGCAGCGCGACCGTCCACGCGCCGCGCCACCGCCGCACCCGCGCGCACAGCGCGCCGGTGCTGGTGGGCACTGGCGCCCCGGTGGTGATTCCGGCCCTGTCCGCGGCGGCGGCCACGCGCAGGCCGGGCTCGACGAAGCGCGGGGTGTCGAAGAACAGCTTGGCGGCGTAGTCGGCGCCGCCCGCGCGCACTCGCCAGACCCGGGACCGGTCGCCGAGGTCGGTCAGTTCCTCGACCACGTGGATCTCCGGCAGCCGCCACGCCCGTAGCCACCCGCGCAGACTCCTCGTCACATCGCCCAATGCCCTGTCCCCCCGTTTCAGTGGGGAAACAGTACTACCGGCGCTGTCGGTCGGGCTCGTGAATTACACGCTGCCCCAGCGGGGCGGGTGGACGGATTATCAAACCAAGTGTCGATTCCCGGTCAAGGCGCGGAACGCGGTGTTGTCGGCATGCTTGGCAGTGGCTGTGAAAAGGCCGCAGCCGGGGGCCGGGAATGGCCCACTGTCCTATGGGGAGAACCGAATGAAAAGGCTGTTCCGGGGAGCCGCTGTCGTCGCCATCGCCGCTGCCTGCGCCATGCCGGTGCTGGCGGGCACGGCTTCGGCCGCTGACGAGTTCAACGGGGTGTGCGAGGTCGGCGAGTTCTGCGTTTACGAGCACGACAACCAGGGAGGTCACCGGCTCGATTTCATCGGCTCGGAGCAACTGTATTCCAACAACCGGTGGTACAACACCTCCATCATCATGGACAACCAGGCCAGCTCGGCGTGGAACCGGGTCACGAGGTGCTCGGTTCGGTTGTGGCGGGACGCCGGTGGCACCGGCCTCTACACCGGATTCCCGCCGGGCCAGGCGCACAACGACCTGAGCGATTTGCGGATCGGCGACAACCAGGCAAGTTCGCACACGCTCGTGTTCTGTTCCTGAGTCGACCGCCGGGGGGGCTCGGGGGGGGGGCGAGGGCACCCAGGCCGCTGGGGGGGAGTGGTGAGGAAACAGGGGGGGAAGGGGGGGGGGGGTTTTTTGGTTCCTGGTGTCCCGGTACCTT